>JABSOQ010000098.1 GCA_013216195.1 Bdellovibrionales bacterium | reverse complement strand
CTTTCACAATTCGAGAAATTCGGTCCATCGCAACCTGAGCTTTGTGTAGGGTGTCTCTTAACAAAGATTGAGAGATCTGCTGATCGGCAGCGATTTTTCGGTTTAATGAATAGATGTATCCTTTTGCAATTGTGAGTGGATTGTTTATTTCGTGGCCGACACCTGCTGCGAGCTCACCAATCGAGGCAAGTTTTGCATGGTGGGCATTTCGTTTCTCTTCTTCTTCAAGTCGCTTCTGTTGCCTGACTTCTTCTGTTATATCACGAAAACTCCAAATTCGAGCTACAGGTTTGCCTTCGAAGATTTGGGGAAAAGAACTTCGATCGAACACTCTGCCATCTTTGAACTCAATGCGGTCACTTGAGTGTTTTTCGGGTGTCAGGTAGAGGTCTTCAACGAGTTTTATGAACGCCTCAGGGTTAGCCAGTTGGCTGATTGCGAAACCAAGAAGTGCCTCATCGTCTTGTGACTGTTTGAGATCATCGGGGATCTGCCAGAGCCTGAAGAATGCTTCATTGGCGCTACTGACCTTTCTCGACTCGTGATTCACAACCAAAAGGCCATCATTCGACGACTGAAACAAAGACTCTGAGAAAGTCAATGCTCGGTTAAGTTCAGCCTCTCGAAGCTTTTCTCTTGTGATATCTAGGTGGGTGCCAGTGAAGCGAGTGGGTTTTCCGTCTGAGTCATAGGCTGAAACCTTGCCCCGGTCGAGAATGTAAACCCAATGACCATCTTTGTGTTTCATCCGGTGCACATTTTCGTACAGCGCAGTCTTGCCCTCAAGGTGCGCCTTCATATCTGAATATGCTTCTTCAAGGTCTTCAGGATGAACTCTCGACTCCCAGGTCTCGAGTTTCATTTGAAGTTCGCTGAGTTCATAGCCAAGTATCTCAGCCCAGCGGCTGTCAAAAACCACTGTGTTGTCGCCCAGGTGCCAATCCCAGACTCCGAGGTGGGCGCCTTTAATGGCCAGCTCATAATAAGCACCTTGCTCTGCTAGGGCTTGTTGAGTGAGCACCTCTTCGGTAATGTCCAGGCATGTGCCTGTCAGTACGAGTTGATTGCCTTTTGATGTAACCAATTCACCTACGCCGCGAACAAACTTGATGCGTTCTCCGTTTGCCAGAACGACTCGGTGTTCATATTTAAAGTTTGATGTGCCGTTTTGTGCATTGGCGATGATGTCTTCAAGCTGCTGCCTGTCGTCTGGGTGTATTCTCGATTGGTAAAGTTCAAAAAGCTGTTCTGCTGGCAGATCTTTTGGGATCTCAAAAATTTCGTAAAGGCCATCTGTCCAAAGCAGTTCGTAGGTACTAAGGTTGAACTCCCAAGAGCCGATCTTTGCGTGCTGCTCAGTTTTTTTAAATCTCTCTAGAATTTGCTTAGGTTCGTTGTCTTTTAACACTTAAAGCTTCCACGTTTCAGATTGGGATTACACACCGATTTTAATATATATCGGAGTTCTGGCTATGAGTCTGCAACCCGGTACGCCCACAATCTGATTTACTAACCTAAGTTTTTATTAAGTGTCATTTTGATTCGCTAAGACTATTTTGCGGGCCGTTAACTTGGTCATTTTAGCTGGAGCTTCTACCGGCCCATTGTTAGCCTTCACTTTGATTCGTCTAAAGGGGGAGTGATGAAGTCATGTGTCTCTCGAAGGTCTTCACTGGTAGCCTTGGTCTTGGTTTCTGTTTTGTCATTTGCAAGCAGTGCTAATTCTGCTTACCAATGCCGAGTTTGGCAGCCGGATGAAACAGTAGAGCTTTTGGAGATTAGGTTTGCTGAAAGGGTTCGCTATCCGCTGGTTGGCACCTCGACCTATTTGAGTCTTTCGAACACAGAGGCATTGAAGCTCTCAGCAGCGGTACACAATAGCATTTCGAAAGATCTGGTCGCGGTGGCTAGAGGTGATGGTGACTTGTCGTTGAGTCTTATGGAGCCTAGGGTTTCGGTTTTTTGTGAGTTATTAGATTAAAACAATATAAGGTTTTAGAGAGTATTCTGTCTTTAATGGCGTCGCGTCAGGCCAGCTGCGTCTGGTTTGGCTCTGATGCTCGTGACTGCTGAATTTCTGAGCTTTCTTTGCTCAATTTTCAAAAGTTCACTTGTTATATGGTGGCAAACCAACTGAAATGGAGCTCGTTTATTTCTTGGGGGGAAATATGCGTCTGTGGCTCATGGTATTGGCACTGGTGTGTGGAATTCAGGCTTCTGCGGTAGAGCTCTCATTAGAAGCCGATTACCAGGCTAAAGAGGCATTCCTAGATCTCAATTTTTTCTCTGAAGGCCGAGGCATGATTATGTCTCCAGGCCTCATAGACATGTACGAGTTTTTCGTACCAGGCTTAGGGGTGGTAAACCGAGAGTTGATGCAGTCAAGTTGGGGGCTAGTGTTTGATGATAGCTCTCAAGTGGCCGGCCTGTTCAATGAGCCCTACAAAGGTATGAATGTTGGCACTGTTGGTTGCGTGGTCTGCCACAGCTCAAGGGCTGCGGGTCAGTTTGTAGTTGGGCTCGGCAACAAAAATGTAGATGTCTTGCGTATGGCAAAAGATCTACATCGTATCGAAACATGGTGGGATGGCTTCAGGCCTGATGGCTTTCGCAATGCCAGCTATCTTGCCGTTGAAGACAACGCCATGAACTTTGCCAAGTATTTGTCTGATGACAGGCTCGGCAACATGACTCAAGGGCTAGTGCCCATTGCATTTATAAGAGGTTGGTTTTACCGAGTCCAAAACCTCGAAGTACCTGAGACATCTCGTGGCCAAGTCAAAATCCCTCATCTATGGGGGTACGGTGAAAAGAGAAAGGTGGGTCAGTTTTGTGATGGCTTTGGAGACGGTGAAGAGGTCGGCTGGGCTGTTGCTGTTGAGTTAGCTGCCGGGCAAACGCCTGAGGCAGTGAGGGCTTATTACGATGATGTCAAAGAAGCTGAACTTGCAATGGAGTACTTTTTGCCTCCGAGTTACCCCTTCGAGCACGATGTAGAATTGGCAGCGCAAGGTCGTAAGTTGTTTGAGGGCACCTGTGCCAAATGTCATGGAACTTACCAGAGAGATAAAAAAGGGTTTCCTGTATACAAGTCTCCAAAGTGGATTCCTTGGCAGGTGGTAAAGACTGACTACGAGAGGCTACGCACCAATCGCGATGAATTCACCAAGCTCGTCGAGACGAGCCCTTTGTCTGATATTATTCGGATCAAGAAGAACGAAGATGGTTTTTTTGCGCCACGATTAGAGGGGGTTTGGTCGCGTTTTCCTTACTTACACAATGGTTCAGTTCCTACGATTTGGGATCTGTTACAGCCAGCAAAAAAGCGGCCGAAGTATTTTGCATTGAGAGATGCCGGTGAATTGGAGCGGTTTGATACTGAGAGACTAGGGCTCAAGGTTAAAAGAAGCCCGGCTTCTCAGAGCCGACTGCGTAGAAGGGCGATAAGATAGTCTCGATCGGTTTACGATATCAAAAGAGAGGGGCATTCGAACCAGGGGCATGAGTTTTTTGTGGAGGCCTTGGGTAATCAGCAAAAGGTTGCAATCATTGAATACTTGAAGACCTTATAGGTGAGGGATCGAAATTGTCTATTGGTATAAGTCTTTTGTATTTAGCACTTCTCAACATCGCCGTCTCTGCTGAGCCGGCGGCAGAATCTAAGGCTTTGGAAAAGTGCCAGCACAGCGCAACTGAGTTCCAGTGTGTGCAGTATGTAAAGAACTACGATGGTGACACGGTAACTTTCAATATACCGGGTATCCATCAGTTCTTTGGTCGAAAGATTTCCGTGAGAGTGAGTGGTGTGGACACGCCTGAAGTTAGAACCCGCGACCTTTGTGAAAAAGAAAAGGCTCGAACAGCGAGAAAACTTGTCAGTAACATACTCTCGCGCGCCAAGCGTATTGATTTGAAAAACGTTGAGCGTGGAAAGTACTTTCGAGTGGTAGCCGACGTAGTGGCAGACGGCAAATCGCTCAAAACATTGCTGTTAAAAAATAGTCTGGCCAGGCATTACGACGGTGGGGCCAAGTCGAAATTGCCATGGTGCGAAGCCACTGAAAGAGCTACGGCAAGCGAGTAAAGGGATTTGAGCCGAGATGAAATCGGTAGAGGCAAGCGCAAGTTATGTCTTGTTGAAAGATTTGAAATCGAAATAGGGGAGAGGTTTATGTCTTTAAGCAAATATTTTGTCATACTGATAATGCTTGGGCCGTCGTTTGGTATCGCAAGACCAATCGACTTTTCTCATCAGGTTGCAACCTGTATTTCAGCTGATTTGATTTGGGCTGAGCTTCGCCAGGTGATGGTTAATTCAGAAGAGAGTTGGTTATGGCCGCATGAGGAGTCTTTAGTTGAGGGGCGTGGTTTAAGTAATGGCTCCCGAATCGAGGTTACGTATGGTACCGGCTGGTTCTCTCCAACCTATGGGTATGTGTTAGAGGATGTGATCGAGGGGCAAAGCCTAACCTATCTGGCTGACTTTGAACACCCCTTTGATGGTGGTGCAACTATAAGCCTAGAGAAAAGGCTAGATGTAACTGTAATTGATTGGCAAGGGGTCTATCGCAATGCGAGTTCTTGGCAGAGAAACTACTTCAACCGTTTTGCTAGACGATTTTTTGATCGCCTTGATGAAAAAGTTAAGATTGCTGAACCTGAGCTGTGTAAACAAGGTGAGAGTTGATAGCATTCTGCAAATCACCCTCATTTACCACGGCACGACATCTTTGTACCAATCGCCAACTTTGATGTCGTCGTAATGAACTTCAAACCTCTTGCCAGGTTCGCCACCCTTGTAAATACCAAATTTAATTCGGTAGTGCTGAGGTGGTCTTTTGCCACCTTCACAGCGCCCTTTTTTAAAGTTGCCGATGTTTTTTGCTTCAGTTACTGAGTTTCTTTTGCCGTCTGCCCAGACTGACATTCGACTTTTACCAAACCTACCTCTCGAGCTAGGTTGCATCGCGATAACAAAGCTGTGCCATTTGCCGGGCGTGAGGTCGTAAGAAAGAAACCTGCGACCACCAGTGTTGTTGTGATCATTGCGAGTCATAAAGTTGATGCTGTGACTGCCACCCTTGCCGCGATCTAAGCGAATGCCCATGATTGGCGAGGCAGGAGAGCACTGCCACATCTGCATAAGATAAAAGAATTCATTGGTGTCAGAGGTGCCCTCAGGTATGCGAAGCTTGAAGCCAATATAGCGTAAGCGATTGAATTGAAAGTACTCTTGTGTGATTGCGAGCTCGGTTCGAGTTGTCTCTTTTTTGTTATGACTTTGGTCAGTTGAAAACTTCAAGTATTTGTCTTTTGAGCCAGCAAGCTCAGGCGAATTTCCTGCGCCGTGGCATTTTCCGGCGTAACGTTGCTGGCCTTCGATGAGGCTTCCTCCGGCTCCGATACGAGAGCTGCAGCTGCGGGGTCGTTGAATTTCAGGAGAGCCTTTGTCAGCAGTGAGACTGTAAAGCACTCGCGCTTCTGTATGTAATGAGAAAAAAAGCACAAAAGGTTAAAATACAAACTGAACTTCATTGCCCCCTCTAGTCAGAAACCTAGATTAACAATTAGTGTGCCGGAGCAAGCCGTTTTTTGTGAAGCGCATTTGCTCTAGGGGTTTTAGGCTGCTCAAACACTTAACAGTCGTAAAAAAACAAGTGAATGAGATAAATTATGATTTGATTTATGAAGGTAGCCGAAGAAATGGGGGCTTGAATTAGGTGTCTCATTTTGAGACTTACCTTCACTCCGGCTTTTGGTCACAGAGAGATTTAACTTTGAGTTTGACCCCTTTAGGTGATTCTAGATTGGCCAATGTTTTGATTGCTACCGGCCACTGATCTCTTTTTTGCTGGAGAACTTCGTACCATTTGAGATTGATATTTTCTTGGTCAATTTCTGGTAGGGTCAAATCTTGTTTCGCCTCAACGAATGACAGGGCTTTGTGGGCTTTAGGGTATCTCTCAACAGTCTTTTCTTCTGCCAGATATTGCTTTTTCAATCGTTTGATTACAGACCACCGGCAATGTTTGGAGAGTGCCACGATCTCTAGTGCTAAAAAGGTATCAGCTAGGCCAGTTAAGTTTTCTGTGAGATCGAGCCTTGAGAGGTGAAGCCTAAAAAAGAGAGTCTCGGCAAAAAACGAATCCCAGTCGCTAGCTTGGTAATGAGTTTGCGTGCTGTGAAGGCGTTGCTCCCAGAACTCAAAAGACACTTTGTCCGCAGTTGTTTTAGAAGACGCAGTCAATGGAGTATGCAAAAAAAGTAACAAAATGATTCTCATGAGTTTCATTGTTTCAACTCTTTGCTTAAGAAAATAGGGTTCCAATTCGCTACACTTGAACGAGTGTCTTCAACAATCAGCTCTTTTGACATTTTAGATGCTTCAATAACTTCACGACAACTGGTTTCAATTTCATTCATGATTCTGCCGTCGCCAGGTTGCCCTAAGAATTTGTAGAACACTATCGGTGACATTGTTGTTGATACGTTTTTCGAGACAACAATCTGCGGCCCTTCTGGTCTGTCTATGAGGTAAAAATTGATTGCGCCGATTTTGGCTCTGTAGCTGCTTGTTGTGATGCTTAGGCCTTTGCAGAGAGTCGATTCAGCGAAAAGCTGTTCAAAGCACAATTGGTTTAGCCAGATCTCAAGGGGAGGACTCTCATCTGAGTAATGTTCGCAAGAACAAGAGTATTCAAGCCGCTCACCCCAATTCGAGATCAAGCCCCTGTCGTCAGTGACCGGTGAAAAGCCAATTTCGGTTTGATTGTTACGGTCAGCTTTGGTTGCAACACTTAGCCAGCCTGCATTGTTTAACATAAGGTTTCGAATGGATTTTTCGATGCTAGGGTCGCCGAGTTTTCCAAGTTTTTTGTAAAACCAAAGTTGGCTGCGATTTTCAAATTCAAGTTTGACAACGAGGTCATGGGCTTTAACGAGATAAAACTTGTCAGCGATGCCCCATTCGCCAGTCTGTGGGTCGTCTTGGTTAGCTTGAAACACCAACTGAAGATCATCCTCACCAAAAAGATCTTCGAATTCTTCTTTTTTGTAGAAGAGATGCGTCTTCAAATACTGCCGAGTTTCGATTGCTGAGGGCATGACTTGGTTCCTTAAGGCGCCGTTGGCAATGGTTTGGTGATGCCGTGAATCTGAATGCTGTCGAGATCTATGATTCCTGCTGCAGGAGCATTTGGGTCGATTAGCCATTCTCGAGCATTACCTCTTGTTCGGCCCCTTGGTATCCAACCGTGAGTTCGACCAACGTTGCCTGCATCATCCACAAACTGTATCGGGCTAAAGGTGGGGGGCGAGGCTGGCTTCATTTTGAAATAGATCACAACGTCATCTGCGAGGTCGACCTGACGAGCGACAGTTGCGGCAGCGTCATCGAAAAGTGCAAGGCGGCTGTTGATCTGTTGCCCTGCCAGGCCAGTGAGGTCATCGGCAGCCGTAATAAAGGCTTCATCGACCCCAGGTCTAGCCATGCGGCCCTGGCCAAGCTTAATCTGTTCAGCAAACTCTCGTGAGGTTTTGTGGGCAAACCAGCCGTTTTCAGGAAAAGGGTTGTTGAGAGGTAGATCAGCGTCGAAGAGTTTAAAGCTGTTGTCAGGCAGTTGTCTTTGGCCAGTGAGAATAGTTTCTGTCCAGCTTCGGCCAAGTTTAGACTTCATAAGGGTTGAGACTTGCCCCTTTAATGGAGCACCCATGTCATGCAGAGCCTCTGCGGCCTGGCCCATTCGTTTGCCGATTTGGCCAAGTGTCTTTGAGCGTTGAGCAACTTTACTGGCCCATCCAACTTTTGAAGCGGGTACTGCAGCAGTCACAACTTCAAAGCTGAGTCCACCTAAAATCTCTGCTCTTCTCTCATTGTCAGCAGTTTTAAATTCGTCCCAGGTCTCTGTTATGCCACCTACTAGGGCATTAAAGGTTTTGTCGAGATGAACAATTGCTGAGCCTAGAGCTATCGTAGTGTCGATGGGGCTTGATGCCATCTCGATCATTCCGGTTACGAAGTCACCACCTGCGGAGAGTAGACCCTTGGCGGCAGATAGCCTCAAGTTCAGCGTTTCCTCGAGGCCCTCTACTGTTGGGTCAGAGTAGCCGCTCATTTTGCCTGCGAAATCTAACATTTGCAGAGTGAAATCAATTGTGTCTGCATAACCTTGCAAAGTGGCACAAGTTTCGGCATCGACATCACCACTTTGGCAACGGGCTCCAACAGCTGATTTGATAGAGAGGTGGTCGTTGATCATGCTTCTGACTACCTTGCCGATCTCACTGAATTCGTCGGTAGTCACTGTGATGCCATTTGGCTCAACGAATGGCACATTCAAAAGCCCTTGTTCATCGAGCACTTTACTGATCATCAGCTCACGCTTTAAGTGCTGATAGACCTGTTTTTGGTTTTCGTATGCTGAATCTGGGAGGCCTTCAATTGGAGCATTCAGGCGTAGAAGCCTATTGACCTCAGATGAAGTGTTAGCAATTTCTCCTGATTCAATCGAGTTCCAGACAGGTTGCAAGGCCGAATCTCGAATCGTTTTATTGAGACCTTGTGGAAGCGGGTTCATTTGTGTGCGCACAGTAGGGCTTGGCGGCATTGTCTGATTCAGATTTGGCAATGAAGCGTTAAGACCACTGAGAAAAACCCTCTGTGCCTGTTGAAACTCTTGAGGTTTCCAGTTTTCTACCTGCTGCTTTTGCAGTAAAAACTCATTGGTGGCATCTTGAATTGAGCGAGTGGCTCTTTGATAGTCTTCATAGAGGCTCTGTCTAAAGGCTTGCCTTCTGGCTGCATCGAGGCCAGGGTTTGATGAGCCGCCAATAGGGCCGCTATAGCCTGGCCCCGGTATGCCGCAGCCACCACCAACACACATGCTGATTCCGCCTGAGCCGTCTGAGCCTACAGAAAAGTCTATACTGTTCATTGGAGGCGCGGTGCTTCCGCTTGGGTAGAACATCGAAAGGTCGACCGGTATATTGTAGTTACCCGGTACGATTATAAAGTCTGTTGATGCCACTGAGCTGAACAGCCCAGTCATCACGACTGCAAAAGCGGAGATTAGATATTTGGTTCTCTTCTTCATACCGGCGTCTTTCTAGTGCTCGAAGTCTTTAAAAGTGAATTACTCTACAATTGCGACGATCCACTCTCGGTGTTGTCTGAGGGTTGCTTTGGCTCTTTCAAACACATCTGACGGCTCAGGTCGCTTGAGCTCGAGAGTCTCTTCAATCTCTCGGTACTCACCTTTAATCTTGGTAACAAGAGTTTGCGGGTCATCGATAAGTTCTTGGTCGAGCTCTGAAAACTCTGGCAGTGAGGTTTGGCCTCGAGCACCAGCCTCCCAGCTCATTCTTAAGAAATAATAGGCGAACAGCTCTTTTTCATCTTTACCAACATGCTGAGAAAATGCGCCAGCCAAAGTTTGCAAAAAGCGGCGTCTTGAGCGAGGGCCAACGTTTCTTACCGCTAGAAGAAACTTAATATTGGTAAGGGTGTCGACCATTCTTAAATTTGAAATTCGAGCCATAAATCGCCCGCAGGCCATGCCGTGTTCTCCGGCGAAGGCATTGATTTGGTAGTTAAGCTGTAAGAGCATCTGTTGCTCAAGTGGGCTTCGCTCTTTTTCAGCTTTAATCTCAATGGCCAAGCGGGTCTTCAACAACGGCAGAGAGGTTTCTGCACATAGTTTCAGGTCACTCCAGTCAATGATATTGGCTGAGCCTTGAGTTACAGGGGTCGGTGCTTGATCTGGCACGACGTCGCTCGAGCCAGGGTCTTCTGCCACAACTCTTTCAAGCTCAGATTTTAGGTTATCAAGATTTTTTTGGTTTGTTGCAATAGCCGCGGCAAAAATGCTGTTGAAGCCGTACTGAGTAAATTCAGAGCCGATTGGAGCTTGCAATGAGCCAATGTTGAAGCCTTGTGTGACAAGGCCAGCCGAGAAACCCGGAATCACTTGTTGTTGGTCAATTGTGTAGTTCAACTTACCAGCGCCTTCACTGTACTCAAGCAGTGGCTGGGCTAAAATGGCCTGGCCGAAAAGAAGCATTGGAAGTAGAGGCGTCAAATGTGTGAGGCTTCTCATTACTGTACCTCCTTCAAGAGAGTGTTGCCGTAGATTTGCCAGCGATTAAATAGATTGTCGCCACTGAGTTCTGCAGAAGCAGATGAATTATGATCTTCTGGCAGAAATTTAGCGTCGTTAACCATCACTTTGTTCCAAACGGCGTGTTTGTGAAGGGCTTTTGATACGGCACCTTTGTTTGGGCGCTTGGCGACAAAGCCTTCGGTTATTTGATTGAATTCTTCACGTGCCTCGGCATTGATCGCCGCTTTGTCAGCGAAGTAGGTTTCTAGGTTGGTGAGGTAGTTTTGTTTTGTTTCAGGTATGTAAACATTCTCGATGAAGTCTGTTAACTCTTGCTGCTTGATCGCAAGATCTTCTTCTATGTAGAGGCTCAAGTCGTCTCTTGAGCGAGACAAATTGTCTTCAAGTTCTTTGAAACTATCAGCTGACCACTTTGGTTCCTCAGCCACTGAAGTTTCGCAAATTTCTGACATCATGACTGGAGCTTCTGTCGAAAGCTGGTCAATACGGCCCTGTTGATAGTTTCGAATTGCCTTTACTAATCGCCATTGTTCTTTTTCTTTGTCAGACATTTGATCTTCACGTTCATCGTAAAGAACAGCCAGTTTCACCACGTAGTAGGCAGCCAAACAGGCAGGCATCCACCAGCCACAGTAAGTTGAAAGAGCTAGAGCCACTGTGTCAGCAGCGTGCCATTCTTGGCTTTGGTAGTGGCCAAGTTGTGGATTGATGCCGCTCACCGAGCCGTCAGTGCCCATGGTTAGGCCTATGCCGATCGTGAAATTACCAGCGGGTGATACCATGGTGCTGAGTCGGCTATCAGGGTTGAACTGATTACGAGGTTCGAAAAATGCGACTTCTTCCTCAAATCTTTCGCCTTTGCAGCGTTGCTTCCAGCCTTCATGTAGCGTGCGAATGTCACTTTGGTAGATCTGTTGGCGTCTGATTAAGTTTGCAAGCTCCACTCTAAGAAAAAACAGCCTCGGCCGAGCTAACTCGACAGCTGAAGGGTCAGAATTGATCTCTTGTTGAATGAGGCCAAGTTGAAGTTTCAACGCTTCAAATCTTTGCTTGTCTTGCTCTGCAGACACAAGAAGCCCTTTTACAACTGCATAGTAATCAAAGGTTTGAAAGCTGTAGTACCTATTAGCAGTGTAGTCGAGGTGTCCTTTGATCATAGGGTAGTAGTTTTCGTGCAGGTCTGCTTCGTAAGCCCTTAGCTCCTCAATCACATCATCTAGAGCAGCTAAGGCTTCATCGACTTCGTCGGCCTTTGATGTAAAGACCGGCACAAGAAAGACAGTCAGAAGAGCCAGTTTTAAGCAAGATTTTATCATTTGCTCCATCCTTCCAGAATGAGATTCAATACAGTGAGGTCTTGAGAAATATCATCTGGAGAGTTGGCATTGCGAAGAGCTGGCATTCCGTGAAATACTCCAATGTTCTCTCGAGTCCATTGTTCAGTTGGCATAGTCAATTCAAACAGATCAACATCAACGCCATCGTTAGGGTCTCTCATTGGTGCAAAGCTTTGCGCCACAGCGGTTGGTAAGACTACTGACAGTAGGTCTGTTAATGTATCGAGATTCGTTTTTGGTCTGACGTAAGCTTTAATCTGTTTGTAGCCATCTAAGCCTAGTGGTACCGAGTAAATCTGTGGAGCAAAAAGGTTGATAGCAGCGGCCACATTCTCTTGCTGCCTGAAATCAGGCTCTCCTAAGCAAACTGGTACGGAGTAGTGTGATGTCAGGTCAAATACTGGCTGCCAGCTTTTTTGTTTCTCTTGATTGTAAGTGGAGCAGGCATCAAGGGCATTGAACAAAGCGCCTTCAAGTGATCCGACTGAGATTTCTTTTATGCGAGACAGTTCACGAACTAGAGTCTCGAACTCTTCTGTGAGGTCACTGCCGTCTGAAAGTTTAGTCAAAAGATCGCGCGTGATCTCGGCCATTTTAAGGGCGTTCGGTGCCATACCAAAAGGGTCTGGTTTCGCGCTCTGAGAAAGGGGAGTGATGAACTGAGCCTCCCAAACGGCTGCCAACTGCCGAGCTCTTTGTCGGTTTGCCTTTTCAAGAATTTCGCTAAGCAAAGACTCAGGGTCTTGCTCAATCGAGAGCAGGTCGAGCCGGATTTCATCAGATTCAAGCAAGCTCTCATAAACAAGAAGTGTGAAAGCCCGGTTCCAGTGAAATTGCAGCCAAGGTAAAATGAGGTCTCTTCGAAAGTTTTCAATGCCTTTGAAAGAGAACAAGCCAACCCCTGGGTTGTAAGACGGGACGAGCTCGATAGCGTTTAGCTGTTCCGGGTTAACACTTGAGTTTAGCTCGCTCCAGTTGTTCGGAAACAGCTGAGTCAGGTACTCTGTTGGCCACAGCACAGATTCAGCTTTTGGGCCGTAGGAGCCAGCACCGAGAGTTTCAGTTTGGGCAGGGCCAACTGCACCTTTTTGGCCTCCGCCTTTTGAAGAAGTCCATTTCACAGGCCAGACGCCGCATCGCTTAGATGCACCAGCACCACCTCTGCCACCTTCGCCAGAAAAGCCTGGTAAGCCTGCATCTCCCGGGTCGCCTGGAAGGCCTGGCTGAGAATTGATTTGAGAGAGGTCTACAAATTCATCGCTACCGTGAGTGAAAAGTACAGGGATTGGGCGCCCAGCTTTTCCGCCAACGCCTCCAAGACCACCGACGCCGCCAAGGCCTCCGCGCCCGCCATTTTTGGCGTCACGGCTTCTGAAACCGCACGAAGCTTTGGCATCTTGCCCAGGGTGACCGGTGCCTCCTTGGCCGCCTTGACCTCCTTGCCCGCCTTTTCCGCCTTGCTCACCAGTGGCATCAATCACAGGGGTTCCGACAACTCGAGCGGCAAAAACTGAAATAACGCCAGGGTTTTGTTCACCATCTTCGCCTTTGCTTCCTTCTTTACCGGTGCCGCCGGTGCTCGCATCTGGCCAAGGGTCTACCAAAAAACGGTATCCTGGAGGCAATGCCCAAGGTGGGCCAGAGTCTCCAGTTTGACCAATAAGGCCTGGTTCTGCAGGCTTGGTGAACCCAACAATCTTCCCCTTAGTGCCAAACTTGATCAATTTGGTGTCGACCTTAAAGTCAAAACCCCTGGTGACGATAGTGCCATTTATTATGAGTTCGTCGACTGCCAAAAAAGTGTCTTCATTCAAATTCACCGTTTGGTTTTCTGCTATCTCGACCACCACGCGGTCTCGCCAAGAAAAACTAGAGAAATAGTCTTCAGCTGGTGGGCTTTGAAACTCTAGAGCTCCCGCCACCGATGCTAGCAAAGTGCAAGTTATTAATAGTGCCTTCATTACTCTCTTCCCGTTAATGCCCATTCGAACACCCCTTCCTCTCCTCTTTGTCCGTTCTCATTGATTGGCCCAATAAGACCCTCGGCTTCGATGTAAGTTTGTGATTGTAGTCTTTCAATGATTTCGTTTTCAGATTGTGAAGCTGCTGCCTGAGATCTGTAGTCTTCGACCAAGGCTGTAGCAGCTTCGTTAACTAGACGAGAAGCACATGGCTTATCAAGCTCAGCCCCTCCACAGGCAGTCTTCACTTTGGCTTTTTGCTCGTTGTTTAATAGCTCCCACCAAATGTCTTTGAGGTAAAACAGTTCAATCGAGCCTACTGCATTTCGTCTGGCTTTTTCAAAGATACGGTTTAAGATTCTCATTGTCGGGCGAGGTAAAAACCTACGTGCCTCACTGGCTGATGAGTTCTGCGGATTACTCAAATTGAGTTGGTTCGTCAGGCCTGACCAGCTGAGAGTCGATTCGCTAGCATTGCCACCAGCTCTTTGTGGAGCGCCCTTTTGGCCAACACCTCCAAAAGCAACTGCAACAGGGGGCACCGAGGGCACACTTTGTTTCACTTCGATTTTAAGGTCACCGGCCGGAACGCCCTGGGCTGGGTTAGCCACAGATGGGCGGCCCTCTGCTGGCT
>JABSOQ010000097.1 GCA_013216195.1 Bdellovibrionales bacterium | reverse complement strand
AGACATCGACAAACCTGAAGATGTTGTCTTTAGCATCTTCAATTTCGTCTTTCATACTCCATGAGTTATCTAAAACGAATAAGATGTCGACCTTTGGTACCACATTGGTTGAAGGTGTGTACTCTCCAGAGCCAGTGAGTTCGTTGGGGCGAATTCTCTCGGCTGGTGCAGGTTGATCCCAAACAGGGTGAAGATCTCGAGACTCTGTGTTACATGCAACAAGAAGAACTGACATAGTCAACAGCATTAAGGCTCTTATTTTCATAGCGAAGCCCTCTCAATCTTAGGACAGTCTTTCACTTCAGCGTGGTAGCTGTCGAGCTCATCAAGCCAAACTTCTTTCGTTACCGGAAAGGTTAGGATATCTGATGATCTTGGTACCGGGTTTTCTCGTTTTGCTCGTTTGCCTTTTAAATTCTCATCAAGATGTAGTCTTTGAATGACTTCTGCTTCAACTATATGCAGCTTTCTTATCATAAGTCTGAACTCTTCGAGCTCAGACTTGGCCAAAGCCTCAAGTCGGTCGAAAGCCTCTTTACCTGACGCTTGAGCTCGAACTTGAGATTGTCCATAGATTGCCTCGAGTGAGTCTTCTGGGGCATCAGCAGTGTAAGAGGCAAGAGAGACTGCGCCTTTATTGAGACGAGCAATTCTCTTACCTTCAACGGCCATTGCTCTTCTGTGCTCCATGTGTCTGTGCAAGAATTCATCTAAAATGAAGTCTCTTGGAAGCGATCTGACAAGTTTAGAAAAAGAGCTCAGACGAATGGGCTTGCTGTCGACGGTGGCAACGAACTGGTTGTGAAGGGCCGAGTTACGAGTTTTGGCAAGAGTCTCTAAGCCTTTGATTCGAACGGCATGCTTGGCTTTGAACTTACCAGTGATCTTAAAGATCTTAGAGTAATCGCAGATCATCAAGCTCACAAACGAATCTAGAAAGTCTGACTCAGGCCCAGAGAGGGGAGTGAAGACTGGGCTTGTGGCAGTTTCGAGTTGTGCCACGGCTTTGTTTGGCTCATCGAGCCTCACATGTGCCCAGGCCCGTTCTTCTTTAGATTCAAGCCATAGAGGCGACTTCTTTGGAACCTGCTTGTACCAGTCGATAGCGGCATCGTATTCACCCTGCTGGTAGGCAAGCCTAGCGAGTGCCATATAGAGATCGGCTTTGTCGACAGTGGCTTGTTCGCTCTCAAGTAGGCGCACAAATTGGTTGTAAGCCAACTGATGTTTGTTTTGAATACTGGCAGCAAGGCCGAGTTGAAAGGTCAGCCAATTTCGCTCGTCAGCGGTCAATGATTTCTTTTTAAGCTCTTTTTGCAGAACCTTTAGTGTCTTTGCGCCAGAAAGGGCATAGACCGGCGGTCTCTGCAGTTTTCTGCTGAGCTGAGTGCCTAGCACCTTCTTCCAGCGGCTAGAGATGTTCACTTTTGCTTTGTGAACAGCTTCGGCTCCTGTAGAGAGTTCCACCTTCCAAAGGCTGACAACTGTTGGGTGAATGTACTTCGGGCTACGTAACGAAAACAATCTTTCAGAGGCCAATACAGGTGCCCCAGCCTTCCAAAGTAAGAAGTCAAAAAGGGCTTTGGCATTCGCTGTTTCAACAAAAGATTCACCAGACAACGAGGTGTTCCAAAACAGTAGGGCCTGTCGGTAATTGCCATCTTTGATAAGCTTCAGAAGTTCTTTTTGAGCGGGAGCTTTGGTAGGAAAGAACCTCCATGCTAGCTTGTCTTCAGCCATTGAGCTAAAAGACGCAGCAATAATCAATGCTAGAGTGAGGACTTTCAAGGTTTTCATTACAACATCACCCCTAAGCTTGCACTGAATATCGTGATATCAAGACCTCGAGTAGAGCCATCAAAAGCTCTGTCTTCATAGGTCTGGTAGCGAGCTTCAATTCGAGTTGTGAAGTGGTTCGATAGCCAAAGTCCGAGGCCACCACCGGCTGTGTAAGTCGGGGCCGTACCTGACTCGAGTTGCATTTGACCCACTCCGCCTAACAGATAGACATCAAACTGAGCAACTGAGTAGTCGAACAGGTTTAGCTTTCCGTAAGTTGGGTACAGGTTGATCACTCCCATGTAAGAGCTCAATGGCTGATCAATATCAGGTCTTGAGCCACCTTCAATGCCGAGCTCTCTGGCCGCTTGAGCTTCATCAAAGCGTCTCTGGCCCTCAGTAGACAGTGTGTTTG
Source organism: Bdellovibrionales bacterium (assembly GCA_013216195.1). Classification (GTDB taxonomy): domain Bacteria; phylum Bdellovibrionota; class Bdellovibrionia; order Bdellovibrionales; family UBA1609; genus JABSOQ01. The sequence continues at coordinate 11,966 of JABSOQ010000097.1, read as the reverse complement.
AATGATTGTAGTAACGAAAGCCAACTGAAAGCATCGGGTTGACGTGCAAGTCAACAGAGCCACCAAGTTGGTCGGTTTCTAAGTAGGGGTCTCCACCGGCAAATGCACCATAGTTTACGCCCAGTTCAAGTCTCCATCTTCTGTCAACCAAACGATTTTGCACAATTCGAACACGGTTATTTGGATCAATTGCTCTCGCTTTGTTGATGAGCTCTTTGTTGCCTCCAAGTGTTCCTGCATCATCGAGAAGGCTTTCAGCCAATGCACTTGTGCCAGAACACAAGAAAGCGATTAGTAGTAGAGTGTTAAGAGTCTTCATTACTCTGCTCCTTCAGACAAGTTCACAACAAAAGTACGCTCCCAGACCTGAGGAGAAGTTAGGCCCGTAGCTGTAGAGAGTGCGCTCAGTGAGAATCCTGCGGTGAAGCTGCCAGTTGCACCAGGGTTTTGCGCCCTATAGGCTGCCGCTAAGCCAGCAAGATTGAGTTGGTATCTTTGTACCCAGACGCCATCACGAAGTTCTGGAGCAGTCATCGCGGGGTTAAGAAAACCAATCGCGTGGTAATCGACGCTCGTCATAGACCCTACGTATTGAATCTGTGGGCGCCTGGCAGAAGATGCGTTCGGGTCAACGATACGAATGTCGACATTTACATTGCCGTCAGCCTCGTTAAATTCTGAGCGGTCGCTGTCAAAGCGAGTTGCACCTTGAATGTAAGCAGGTTCGTCAGAGTATTGCACGGCTACGGCAAACTCACGAGAAGACACAACCAGGTCATGCAGGTCCATGGCGGTTTCTGAAGTGCCGTCTTTGTATTCAAAGCTCATTTCAATTCGGCCAGAAAAATCAGGGCTATCAAGTTCAAAAGTTGCAGAAGGAGTCCATTTCAATTCGTACTTTAATAGATCACCTTGCACATCGATCAATTCAAGACATGGTAGATTCTCATTACAGTTCGAGTTTGCGCTGTCAGAGCCATCAATGTTGCCGACGATTTCATAGGCGAACACAGTGTCAGGTACGAGGTTTCGAACTTCGATCTCATAAGACTTTGCTTCGCCCCGAGTGAAGACAAAAGGCTCATCTGCAAGCTTACCTTTAACTGTGACTTTGTAGGTGTCCTCTAAAAATTGCTGCACCTCACGTGGCTCTGATTCTGGTTCAACGGGAGGGGCCGTTTGCTCAGGAGAGTCAGTCTTAAAAGAAGGGTAATCTTTAAGAGGGTCCTGACTTCTGTCAAAAGGGTTATTCCCTCCGCAACCAACCATCAAGGCCATTGCAAATAGAATAGTGGTGATATGAACTCGTAACATAACCATTGCTCCTTACCCGCTTCCTAGTCGTTTTAGGTTGAACGGATACAAAACGCTAACTGACACATTGCCGTGTGGTTTTGGGAATTTCCACTTTGAAAGCTTCTGAACTAGGCAAGATTCAACTCTTGCTGATTTCAATGAAGAAGAGGCGATCTTGGCTCCGCGAACTCTTCCATTAGCACCGATAACCCATCTTACGTTCACTCTGCCAGAAAGAGAGGGTTTCGTTTGTAGACCTTTTTCGTAGCAGTAGATGATTTGGCCCATGTTGCGATTGATGACCGCTGCGATCTGTTCACGGTCAAGACCACCTTGAATGAGAGCTTCTTCTTCTAGAGGTTGAAAATAAGCTCCAGAAGCCCCACGCATGCTCATCTTACCGTACCCAGGTCGGCCACCACCTTTACCGCTGGTGCCGTAGCCTCCAGAGCCGCGAGCTTTTCCGCCAGTACCAACGCCGGCAGCGATTAAGCCTTTACCTGGCAGTGCTCGAGAGTGGCCCCCACGGCCACCTCGTCCACTTACGCCTGAGCCTCTAGAGTTCGAAACAGAGTTCAAGTTCAGGCCCGCACTATTCTTAGACCCAGATTTCATTCCACCCAATACTCCTAGTGCACCAGTTTTGGCGACATTGATTTTTGTACGGGCTTGACCACGTTTCACTTTTGAGCGAGAGGCTCGTGACTTCTTTGCAAATTTGGTAGGCTTCACCTTACGGCTCACCACTTTTCTTTTTGTGACTTTGCGCTTGCGATTGATTTTGGTGTCAGAGACCTTCACAGTCTTATTGACTTTGGGTCTAGTCACTTTCTTTTGCGGTACTATTTTGACAATTGTCTCCTCAGGCTGAAGCCAAGGTTCGATAACCATACCGAGAAGCAGGCAAAGTAGCACAACGCCAACATGGGCAACACCAGTTACTCGTAAAATAGCACCGAATTTTTGTTCTTGTTTGTCTTCACCAGCGACAGGTACGTTCTTTTCAGTGTGAAATACGCTAGCGATATGAGCTAATTCTACGTCATCTGTAATTGAGACTGAAGCTCTTCGGACTTGTTCTTTACTGACCTCTGCGAGGCGGGTGTCTTCAGGTTTGATGGCATCAAAAGTTGAGAGTTCGATTCGCCCTGTGATGTGTCGCTTTACAACAAAGGTCTTGGCATTCGACTTCCAGTTGAGAACTCGTAGAACTTCGCCACTGCTAGTCTGCAGTACATATGCTCCAGGTTTGTGTTTTCTAGCTTCCATGACCGCTTACCTTTGTTTTCCCTGTTTGTTCAATCGATCTTTAAAATCTTTTCTCGGGCCAAGTAGATCAAACAAGACCTTTTCATTTTCAACTTTCGCAGTCGCTTCAGCCGCGTACTGATAGCGACCGTGCACCGTCATCGGGTTGAACTCCACATTGGTGCTCAATTTGTCTGCGCTCTTTTTGCCTTTTGAAGCAGCAAGAGCATTTAAAGAGAAGCTCAAGAAGAGAATGACAATCAATAGGGTGATATACTTGTCTTTCATTACTTGACCTCCTTCAAATCGCTTTTTCTCTGTTCTAGATAAGCCACCATTGTTGGGTTCTGATCCCGTCGTTCTTCAAGATCGATAAGCTTCTTGAGGGGGCGAATTGCAAAGGGCTGAGATTTAACCTGTGAGTAGGCTTGTCTGATCTCTTTTAGCCTTGGATCTTTTGGACGATTCTGCAAGATCTCATTGATTCTCGCTTTAGGAGTTCTTGGAGCGCGAATTCTTAGCGCAACCAATTCATCTCGAACCAAGGATCTCACAGAGTGATTGGCTTTGTTGTAATCTTGCTCAAGTGAATCTAGCGCTTTGCTGTTCTTCCAGAACTCAACGACCTTAAGAGCTATCGCAGTCGAGGAGTCTAAGTAGGGTTTTGCCTGCTGAGCGAGAAGTGTTTTGTACTCAGCTCTTTGGGCTCGGCTTAAGCCTCTTGGTGGCCTCAATCTCATGAGATGGTTGTAAAAGCGCTTCTTTTCTTTTTGCAGGCGGTTCAGTGTGATCAGCTGAAGGGTCCAGTCAGCTGATTTTGTAGCCTGAGATGCCCAAGTTTCACTTTCAGCCATTAGAGCGATTCTCTTTTTCAGATCTGATTGCAGGCGCGAATTACTTCTCTGCGAGATACGGTGCGCCCGTATGCGTTTGTCGAACTTCCAATAGTCTTTTAAGAAGACAAAGCGTCTGAGGGTTTTGCCCTCGGGGTATTTCAAGACCTTACGGTATCTCAAAACGTTCTCTGCATGAGTGTAGTTTGTGAACCGGCCAAACGACTCGAGAGCCACTTTCGCAAGAATATCAGGAGTTCTTGATAGCTTGTTGATATCTTGGTTGATCAGCTTCCAAGGTGCACGCGATTTTGCGATCAACTGTGCTCGAATGGTGTTGGCTTGCCTGTAGCTGCGAGTCTTCTTGATAAACGTCTTGTAGTATGCGTTGGCCTCTGAAGTTTTGCCTGCCAGGTCTGCGAGCACTGCCAACTTGAGAGTCGTCTGCTGTTGGCTCAGCTTTGGAAACTTGGTTTTCTTGGCCAAATCATAGGCTGTTTTGAACTCAAATAGCATCTCATGTGAAAAGACCTTGAGAGATTGAGCCCACATCTTTTCTTTGGGGCTTAAGTCTTTTAGGCTGAGTAGGCCTGATGAAGACCGCTTGATCTCTTTGATATCTTTTAGGCGCTCAGCAATCAGAAGTCGGTTCTTCCAATAGGCTAGCTTTTCGTCTTTGTGCAATACAGAGACTTTGAAAGAGTTGAGCTTCTTTAACATTTCTCTGAGTTGTGAATTGCTCGAATTTTTGTTTAGCCCAAGTGCGACCAGATTGATTGAAGCCTTGCGGGCAATCTGTTTGTAGGTTTTAGCCTTTGCCTTAAACATTGAGGCAAATTCTAGCCCCCAGCTCTCAATGCGAGAGTGGTCTTTGAGAATAGCCAAAGCATCTAGGGCTAGGTCTGCTGCTTGAATCTTGACTGAAGCGTCTAAAAGTGAGTTTTTAGCAAGCTTTTGAAACTGAAAAGCCGCCTTTTGATACTTCTTTTCCTCGTAATCTAGGGTTGCCAATTGATAACGAATCTCGTCAGATTTCTTACCCTTTGGCTTTTCGACTAAGAAATAGTTGTAAGCTGATCTTTTCGCGTGAGCATTGCCTGCGATTTCTGCCATTTCAATTTCGGCAAGAAGGGCACCATCATAGATGCGAGAAGCTTTCTTGGCCTTCTCCTCATCTTTCGACTTGCGAAAGCCCTTTGCGATGACACCAGCTGCGCGATAGTCTTTTGCCGATTGTAGATACTTTTTTTGCTTCCTTGAGATCTGGGCCGCCCAGTTCATCATCTCAAAGTCTTTAGGAAAAGTATCAAGAAAAGCCAGGTAAGACGCGTGAACTAAAGAGCTAGGTTTCTTTTTCTCGAGCTTGTTCCAAACGATAGGGAAGTTGCGAAGCTTGAGGTAAATGCCTTCGCAATCGACCTCATCTTTGCAGCCATTTTTCTTCCACATTTGAAGAGCTGCTTTGTAAGCGGTAAGCGACTTTTTCTTGCGGTTGAGGTCAAAAAGAATCTTGGATGTTCTCGTTTGGATTTCGAGCCTTTGAATGTATGAGATCTCTTTGTTTTCTAAGTAGCGGTCCCAAACCATCAGAGCTGCTGTGTGCTGGCCGACCCTCTCTGCTTCAGTTCCGAGATAAAACAGGTTCTGTTCGAAGACGCTCTTTGGAGAGAGCTCTGCCAGAGAGTCAATATCAGACTGTTTTAAGTTCTTTCTAGCTAAAAAGCTCGCATAGTCTCGAGAGACATCTTCTCTAAAAGACTTATTCGTCTTGAAGTTATCACCATCGGTAACATCTAAAAGGTTTTGGTTGGACAAAAGCCCTCTGAGCGACCTAATTGCTGCTGTCGTTTTGCCAGTATTTAGAAGACACCATGCTTTTCTATAAACCAAGAAGCCTTTTTTCTGGGTATCTTTTTGCTTGAGTGCAGACTCATAGTTCTTTAGAGCTTGTTTGAAGTCACTCTGCATGAACTGAATACCAGCAAGGCCAGCATAGGCCTGTCCAATAATCTGCGATGAGCGTTTGCTTTTTTCTTTCAAAACACCTTGGTAGAGTCTTTTGGCTTCATTGACTTCGCCCAGCATTTGATGAAGGTGGGCGGCCTGCATAATAATTGTAGCGCCGATTTCGCCGTCGACGTGAGTGAGAAGGCTTCTGTAGTGATTGATGGCCTTTCTTCTGTCTTTGTTCGACCCCAGACAAGCATCTTTACAGTCTTGATCACCCTCTTTAATCGATCTCAGGCGGGCCCTCTCAGAGTAAAGATCAGCAACTCTGAGAATCAAAGAGAAGTTGTGCTCGGTCTTTTTAGGCGAATCTTTCAAGACTTTCTCAAGCTTGTCGATGACTAGGGTGTGCGTCTTGATATCCATTTTGCCGGCTTCAGCGAATGAGCTAAGCAGCAAAGGTTGGGTGAAAAGCAAAGCAGTAAGAGCCAGAGCAAATCGTCTAGTTCTCAACTGGCTGTCGCCATTCAGTAATCTTAAAATGAAGATCCCCAACCCGATTAACGTCACAGCTTTTCTCCTTCGCTAGGTCCGGGTAGCACTGCAAACTTGATTGTGGTGAAGCCTGACTGCGTGCCAGCCATAACAAGCGGGTTCACCTTCTCGAAAGTTGAAGTTTTGTCAGCTTGTACGATAAGTTTCTTAGAGCGTTCCTCATCATCTTCGGCAAGCTGCTCTTGAGTCTGCTTTAAGGTGGTGAAGATATCTTGCTCTTTGACGAACTCGTCACCAATCTTGTAACCGGCTCTAGAAATCGAGACAACGACTCCGGCATCTAGCACATCTGACTGGCTAGCCATGGGGAGCTTGATCTCTTTTTCAACATTGAGCTCTTGAGAGGCTGACGAGTTCATCAAGAGATAGATAACAAGTATCGAAAAGGCATCCACCAAAGATGTCAAGATCAAGGTGGCAACCAAAGCCCGGCTAGCCCGATTTGATTTAGGTCTAATAAGGCTCTCATTTTCAAGAGGACGATTTAGAATCTGATTTTCGAGATAGCTGTTCATCATCGTCTCCTATAGTGGTGCAATACCGAGGTCTGAAAATTCAGACTTCTTCAACACGTCGAGGGTTTTTATAAGTGAGTTGTAGGGTGTTTTTCTGTCAGGGAAGACCAAGGCCATCTTAACTTCAGGCAAACGGTCTCTCAGAGAAGCTGTGTAGTTCTCTAGAGTTTTCCACTGATCGCTCTGTGGTTTGGCAAATCTAACAGCCTTCGCCAAAGACTTATCTTTGACGTTCTTCATCTGCAAAATGAGATCACCAGATTGCTCGAATGTCACCCATAGAGCCGGATGCTCCTCGGCCTTTTCTTGCTCGGTTGCTTCACCAAGAGCCTGTTTCACATCAAGTGTGCCGATATGTATCCATACTGTAGTCAGTAGAAGGAAGCTGATGCAAACCGCTAGCAGTGAAATCACTGGCAGCAGGTTTATTTCAAAATTGACATCCTTGTTTTGCGTTTTCATCTTACGTCCCACATCGTTTTTAGTAACTTATATGGAGCCTCACGGCTCCTGACTCTCGTCTTCTAGACCTTACAGGCTTCTAGAAGCTCTCTTTGATTTGTCTACGGTTTCATAGTTGAAACTCAGCCAGTTGAAGATCTTCAAGGAACCTTGGTTCAAATCTTCGGCAATACGGTTGGCTCGGTTTTGCAGAACGGCGAACATCACAAGAGCAGGAATAGCCATAATAAGGCCGTAAGCTGTTGTGTTCATTGCCATTGAGATACCTTGAGTTAGCATCGCAGCTTTCTCAACTGGGTTCACAGAGGCTACAGAGCCGAATGAGCCGATTAGACCAACAATGGTACCAAGTAGCCCTAGAAGCGTTCCCACGTTACCTAACATCGCAAGAAAGCCTGTGCGTCTTTCGAGCTTCGCATTTTCAGCGAGAAGCACTTCATCCATTTTGGCTTGAATCTCATCGCGGCCGCCCATGTCTCGTGCAGCGACGGCTCCTGCCTCGATCACGTTAGCGACAGGGTTAATAAAGCGCATTCTCTGAGCGTTGCTGATCACAGCATTAATCTCGCCTCGGCGAATATCTTGCTCGAACCTCTCGGCGTAGTTCTTTTGGTTGGGCCGTCTTAATATATAGAGGGCGACAACGCGTTCTATAATGATAGCAATCGACACAACTTGCACTGCGAGGATCGCCCACATCCAAATCCCACCATCGGCGAAAGCTTTACCTATCGTTGCCAATGTTCCCAAATCAGTTTCCATGGATCATTCTCCTTGTTGGGCCGCTTTCGTTGCCGGCCGAAGTTCCAGGGTTAAAATTATCAATGGCTGATATCGCAAGTTGGGTGCCACACTTTAGAAGCATTCTGTTGCAACTGAAGGCCCATTCAGAGAAGGCATTTCAGGGGGGTGACACAAATTGGCGGTCAGGGGCAGCGGCTCTCTGGGCTGGCGAACATGTTCTCAGTTTCGCAATGAAAGCCTATGAACTCATCGTTAACAACCTGGACCATATCTGGGTTCAACATAGGCAATTGTCTTGGAGTCTCGTTGTTAAAGACCGCATAAGGCGGCATGTTCTCAGAGCCAATGGCTTGTACCTGAGCTCGAAACTCGTCAACCATGCCCATGTAGCTAAGCACTCGGTCTCGATGGTCGTTCAGGGTTTGCTCGTCAACACGAATAGAGCCATCTAAATTTAAACCGAAGTGGTTTGAAGGCCGTTTGTTACTGTTGTAATAGTCAAGGGCACGTCTAAATTCGTAGAGTTTCTTCTCCCAAAAGCTTGAGCCAGCAAGCGCGTTGCTTGGGTCGATTCGGCCACGGATACGGGTATCAGACTGGCCGACGAAAGGGCTGGTGAACAGAGCATACTGGTAGTCGAAGTAGGGGAGTGGTCGAACATCAGCATCTATGAACAGGCGCATATTGGTGTAGCCCATATAGCCAAGGCCTCGGTTGTCGCCTAAGCTGGTGTAAAAGATGTGAGGATGCCCGAAAGTCTTTAAGAATTCTGTCTGCCCCTCAGGTGGCACCAAGAGTGCAAAAATGTCGACATTTCTAGATATAGCCTCGCTCAAGATATCAGACAGTATTTCGTCTTCGCAGCCTTCTGCTAGACCAAGACTGTCGCAGGTCTGCCGCTGAAATTTCATTCTTTCAAGCTTGCTTCGCGCAAGAGAGGTTGTGAGCCTGTGGTTGAAGAACAAGTGGACTATAGAGAAGGTGGTATGCACCCCGTACCAATCAACGATGATCTTGTCATAGAACTTCTGACTGATATCTCGCATGAAGTCTGTGGTACGAGAGCTCCAACTTATTTTGTGCCCGGTGGAGTTAAATAGATTTCTCAGTAACTTAGAGTTCTCGATATCAATGTAAGAATCTGGATAGCTGCTGTAGTCTTCGACAATGAGGTCGTCTAAGGTTCGAAGTTGCCCGTCTTTTTCAAAGCCTTGCTCATAGTAGCGGCGCGCGCGGTAGGCAAACCTCTGTTTAGTCAGATTGAACTGTAGAGCCCCGGTGTTCGGGTCAAATTCATAGGCTTTACGTTGTGCTAGAACCCCTTTTAGCCAGGTTTGGCTGGCTTGTAGCTGAGGGTGTGGTGTGTTCACCAACTGATCTAAAAACTCAAGTGCAGTTAAACTCTCTGTTGCCGAGTTCAGTCGCTCTCTCACGAACAAGTGTGACCAAGCTTCATGACTTGGGTGAAGACCTCGCAGTTCAGCCATATTGCTCTCGAGCTGAGAGTTGTTAAAAGCAAGCCGAATGAGGGCTCCTATCGATTGAAGTGTCTTATAGTACTCGAGCTCACCCAGTAAAAGATGGTCTCTTCTCTTGTTCTCGATCTGAATCAAGTCGAGATTGCAATCCATGAGTGCAGGTATTTGGTTCTCGTAGATGTCCATCATATTGAATACCCGGTTGTAGTGTGGGTAAACAAACTGCTCCATCAGGCTCTCGGTGATGCCTTCAGCGTCTTGACCTTGATCGGCCACGGCTTTGCTCAGAAGCTCCATGATATTGCGAACCCGGTTCATTCTAGGCAGTGCAGTTGTGCGAACATACTCGGCATTGTCGAACATAGGAAAAATAGAAACCTTGTCTGATCTCATGCCGAAGGGGTCAGGGTCCCATTTTGCGTGCATGAAGAGGTAGCCAAACATTTGAGCCATGGTCGCTTTACCGTCGACTTCGCTAGAGAAGGGGTAGCCGACTGCGGCGAGGTTCTTGTACTGATCAGGGTGCATATCAACCGTGAAAGTCTCACCAGCTTCAATCTTTTGGCAAACAGACCTAGCATTGTCCATGCGAGAAGAGTTGTAGAAGTTCTCGAATGACTGCACTCGGTCGGTTATAAAATCGAAATGAAAATTGTTGCGACTCTGCTGGAATGCTGAGGCCATGTACTGCTGGGCGATAACCTCAACAACAACAGAGTTGTTCATTCCGTACAGCTCTGAAAGACTCAAACGAAACAAGTAGTCAAAACCATACAACACCTCATGGTTTGACATGGGCACACCCATCGCTTCGATTTGAGGTCTAGAAAATGTAAACCAGCTGTACTTGGGTGTGTTGGAGCCCGGGGGGCCACCGTCGATAAGGTCTCTCATTTCGGTGGCACCACTGTAGATGGAGCCTCTGAAATCGACGTTCCAGTTTTTGCGCCCCATCTCAACGGCCAACATTATGTGGGCAGGTATGTCTCCTACGAATTTCACATGGTCTGGTGCGCTAAGAAGCAAATCTTGAATCTGCACTAAATCTTCAGGTAGCTCTTGCTGCTGACCTCTGTAGTCATTGAGAAGGCTCGCTTCAACGGCTTCATACAGATCTTCGACTTTGTCTTGATAGTTTCTCCAAGCTGACCTGAATGTGGCTGAGCGACTGACCAATTCATTTACGAACGCGACTTCAGTTTTAGTTGAAGACTGAAAGTACGCACCCAGATCAGAATGTGTTTTGTAGGCCAATGAAACCAAGTAGTGCCCCATGTAGCTGCGGATCATTTGATAGACCTGATCACGAAACTCCTCTTGGCTGGTGGCTTCGGCCTGCAACTCATCTAAAAGCTGAGCAGCAAACTGAGTCGAAATGCCCTGGTGAAAACTCTGATCAATCACAAAAAATAAAAATAGATTCTGTTGTGATGATTGAATTGTATCTAGGTCAAGGGCCGGCATGTGCAATGATCTCTGAATCGAAAATTCTTGATGGTTGGTTTTCAAGATTTCAAAGATAGAAGGCAGCACAACGGTTGTGTTACCCTCGCTTTCAGCAATCTCTTCAGCTGAGTCATAAGCTACTCGAAGCTCTTGCAACAGAGTCTCTGAATTTGAGTCTGATAGAACTGAGCCTCCAATTTGGTCAGTTATGCAGTCTTGACGAACCGAAGGGAAGTCATTCTGATCAGGTTCAAAGTTGAACACCGCCCTTGCCAGGGCTTGCTGAGTTTGTTCACTGTAGGCCTGACGATCTTCGTTGACTTGGCAAAGAGCCGTATTGAATCTCAAGATTCGTTGTCTCCATTGCTCATTGTCCTGAATGGTCAAAACACCCGAGCGCACTCCCGTATAAAGGCTAGGAAAGTCTTCAACATAGATTCTCATCAAGCCCTCTGAGGAGTCTCGAGATTTTAGTGCGAACGTAAGATCAATAAAGTCAAAGTAGCGCCAGAGGTCTCGAGATCTATAGCTCTGAGCGATGCTCAAAGAAACCAATGAGCTGTTGGCTGCCAGTTTAAACAGGTGCAGGCGCTCACAGCCGCGAAAGTGTTGGTTGAGTTCACAGCCTTTGAATAGAGCGGCTTCGTAGTTCTGAAGTACCGTAGGCAACTCGGGATGACGGTCTTCAATGAGAACAACAACGGCTTGGTTGAACACCCGCACTTTTTCAGCTGTGTCCTCTGACGATATGCTTTGCGCAGATAAGATCTCTTCGCTCTCATAGATTTCGGTCTTCAGTTGCTCGTAAATTTGAAAAGCCGAGCTGTTATCAGCTTCAAGGCTCTGTAGCATGTCTGAGATCTCATCTGAAACTCTTTGCCTTTGAGTCTCAATTTCGAAATTGATACCTGAGTTGGGTTTGTCATTATGGCCTTTGTTGTAGCTGCGCTCCTTAGGGGTACAGGCAGCTGCTATCAAGCAGATGGCCAATAGGCTAAATAGTCTTGTGGCAAGTGGTCTAGAAAACATAAGTGATTCCGATGCCTGCAACTTGCCGGTACTCATCGAGGTACCATAGCTCGAAGTCGGTTTGATCAGGGTAGCTACCGTTTAAATAGTAGGCGTACACGATCCAAGACTTGTAGTTGATATTCAAACGAGTGAGGTTGCGAAAACCAAAAGTGTTGGTGCCATCGACGAACTGATTGAGGCGCACTCCTGTAGTAGAGGCCAAAAGCACGTGCCGGGCCAATCTCACTGCAAGCCCGAGGTTGTAGCTGGTTCCGCCGCTTTGGTTCACATTTCCAGTCAGGGGTGAAAAGTAAAAGCTATTGGCAATGCCATAGGCCATGAGATCATTGGTGATGATAAATCGGTTGTTGTAAAACCGAGAGTTAGCAAATGCCCCGACACCATAAACACCTTGAATGCCCAAATCTTGG
>JABSOQ010000096.1:11684-14179 GCA_013216195.1 Bdellovibrionales bacterium | reverse complement strand
TTCAGGTGCCGATTCAGCAGCTCTTCCCAGGTCTTCAAGGAGAGCATTGTCTGATCTTACGTTAACTCCTCCGTTCGAAGAGCCTCCGTTGATGACAAAGGCAAGCCGACTTAAATACTCTCTTGCCACTGCGTAAGCATGTAAGAAACTTTTTTGGTAACCGCTACCGTTGCGCTCCCATAAGAAAAAGGTTCTGCGAGTTCCTGTGGGGTTAGCTTCACCCGGTAGAGTCTTCTCGAAAGCTGCTATCTCTGCGACCTGCGTATCTGGGAAAGCACGGGTGACTTGATCAATTCTTTGAATGGCATCGTACAAACCCTCAAAAGGTTTACTCAAGAAAGCATCTGCATCTGGTGGCGTAAAAATTGAGACGAGTGTTCTGTAGATGTCTTTCGTTTGTTGGCTGAACTGGCTCTCCACCTCGAGCGTAAAGCTTGGGTCAGCAACAATCATGTTGTGCTTTTCTGAGTAAGCTTGAAATGCTTGGTAGACTTTCACATCATTTATGGGTTTTTCGAGAGATTCAATGAGAAGCCCTAGCGCCTCTTTCTGAAAAAGAGGATTGTTAACCGGGTCAAGCACGTGCCCTCGCAGCTCCTCGAGCACCTTAGTTCTTAGCTCGGGTAGCCTTTTGCCTCGCTGCAAAGACTCTCGTGTTAACCCTAGCCACGCGCCGAGGCCTTGCTCCATTAGAGCTCTTTGAGCAGCGCTTACACGTGTGAGTGGTGGCTGAACAAGGGACGACCAAACGTAATTGTAAATGAGCCATTCAAAGCGTGGGTTTGAGCCCCGGCGATTGAAGTGATTGCGAAAGTCTTCGATCATAGCCTGTTTGATGCCGAGCTGTTGATCAAACAACCATTCAGCACCATCTAGTAGCTGACTGTCTGTCTGACCAAACCTTTCTGCCACTTGCTCTTGATGGCCTATTAAACGATGCAGTTGAACGGCAAAAAAGGCGGCATCTGACTGTGAGAACTCTGCAGACAGATCTGGTGATCCATTGACAGAGTAACTCACAAGGTTTGCTCGGTACTCTTCAAGCTCGCCTCTGACTCGGTCGTGCATAGAGGAGTCGGGAACACGCCCGAGATGCTCTAGCGCTATAGAGAACTTTTGGAAGTCACGAGCTCCACTTTGAGGGCTGAAAATGAGTGCCAATAAAGCAAAAATTAACCAAGCAGCGACGTGCATGTTTCTCCCTTTGGTGAGGTATTCAGTTTTCTCAAGCCTATCTGCCTGTTTGTATACAACATGGGTGCCAGCTGCGAACCCTAAGGTAGCCCATCTGGATGAAAATACAGGGGTTTTGGCAGCCTTTTCCTGGTTTTTTACCCTAGAGGCCAGTGCCAGAATTCGAAGACCTATGCGGGATTTGTCACTTAAAAAACCAACAAATTAGCTGGTTTTAGGTCTGTAAAGTTGGGTATTCCTCTGCTCTTTGGTAAAAGACTTCGCTATCGTTGAAGTATGAGATGTCCATTGTGTAATTCAGAGAAGTTTAAGGAGTACAATCACCAAGGTGTGGTGATTGATTTTTGCCACAATTGCAAAGGTCTTTGGTTCGACAAAGCCGAGCTTTCTTTGTACACCTCAACTGGTGAAGATATTCCTGAGTTAGAGAAAGTACTCAGTTCGGCGAAAAAAACTGAAATGATCTGCCCTCGGTGTCCTGAGGTTCATTTAGTTGAAATGAACTACCATCCCGATGAGCCGCTATTGATTGATTATTGTCAGAATTGTCATGGAGTGTTCTTAGACAAGAAAGAGATTGTGCATCTGCAAGAGATCGCAGCGAAGCACAAGCTGACAGGTATAAAGCATGTCTTGAGTAAGTTAAAAGACGACGGCTTTATGATGATCGCTTAAGGTTTCAAAGGTCAGTAAGAGGCTTCGACAAGTCGCTGGCCTTTTTTTAGTAAAGGCATTGGGTCAATCGGAATCTTATTTTTCATCAGTTCAAAATGCAGATGTGTGCCAGTGGCGCGGCCTGTTTTGCCCATCTTGCCAATGACTTCACCTCTTCGAACATAGTCACCCTCTTCGACAGCAAATGAATTCAAGTGAGCATAGAGGCTCGCCCATTTCTCGCTATACTGAACGATAATCATTTTGCCGAATCCGCGAAAGCCACTGCCCTTGTAGATTACATAGCCTTCATGCGCAGCCAAAATAGGATCGTTGCGTTCACCATCAAAGTCGACTCCTTGGTGTGGTCTTCTGGCTTTGAAAAACCCTCGTGTGATTTTAACTTTCTCAACAGGGTAGCCTAATTGAAAAGGTCCCTGTGTGGCGTCATTGCGGCGTTTCTGAGAGTTTGGTGGTGAATAGCCTTGCCCAGGCCCTTTGTAACCACGAGATAGCCCTGTATAGCCTTCAGAGTTTTTTCTGTAGCCAGCTGTTTGCAAACCAGAGCAGCCAAACAGGGCTAAGACTAATATTGCTGCAAAAACCTTCTTCATAGACCAAGTTTAACATCAAGCCAGCTCATATGT
>JABSOQ010000096.1:0-11674 GCA_013216195.1 Bdellovibrionales bacterium | reverse complement strand
AGTCAACAAACCAGATCAAAAGTAGGGCATCGCTTTGGGTGTAAGCTCTAGCGGGTCAATCTCTTTATAGCTCGTAGGGCAGCTTTTTTACCTGACAACATTGCGCCGCCAATAGATGGGGTCTCAAGGTAATCACCCGCAAAAAATACCCCAGGCTGGTCATGAATGACTTCTCCACTTGAGAACTTGGCGGGCAGTGCGTGATCGACCTGTGTTCTTGCTACCAGCTTCCACGAGTCGAGGGCTTTTATCTTCAGAGGCTTCAAGCTTTCTTTCACTTGAGTCTCGAGTTCGCTATCTGTCAGCTGCTGAGAGTTTGATCTCATCAAGTTCACAGACAATAAGCTTTCGTTTGAGGAGCTGTAGTTTGGTTGAGCATGAGTTTGGACCGAGATATGGTTCACCAAACACTCACTGTTCCAGTCGACGAGACCAAGCAAGTTTTGTTGCCAGGGAGGTACCGGTGTTGAAAAGTACAAAGTCAAAATGGATCGCTGTGAGGCTTCGGCAGGAAACGAATTGCCGAGCAGCTGTTTGCCGTGAGTTGTGTCAGTTGCAACGATGATGGCATCAAATTTTTTAGAATCAGCATCTTCAAAGTTGAGTGTCCTGTCGGCAACAGATTTGACATTGGCATTCAACTGAATCTTATGATCAGGCAAAGGTTCTGCCAGAAGTTCAGCAAGGTGGCCCATGCCTCTCTTTGGTAAACCGACATTCGATCTGCCAAATAGCCCAAACAGGTATTCAAAATAACTAAATGGCACATCAAACTCTCGGCTTAAAAGAACTCCGGCAAAGAAGGGTTTTAAAAATCGATCTAGAAAGTCAGCGCTAAAATAACCTGACTCGAAAAACTCTTTTAGAGTGGAAGTGTTTGACGTCGATTCGCTCGGTTCCTCAGCGAAGCCTTGTGTCTTGAATCTCAAAATACCTGCAGCCAAAAGATCTCGAAAAGCAAATCTTTGAGAGGAGGTAAGTTGGCTAAAAATAGATACTGGCGTTTCAATTGGGTCACGAAACACAAAGGGTTTAGAATGCTCTGATAAAAGTATTGAGCCAGATTCAAAAAAACCAAGCTCAAGATTGTGTACCGGAATATAGTTCTCGAGAATTCTGTATTCTGGGTTTAAAACCTGAAAGCCGCGATCAATCAAAAAGCCATCTTTCGCTTCTGTGCGAACCCGGCCTCCAACGACAGAAGACTTGTCGTACACCATGAAATCAGTGAAACCCGAGGCCTCTAGTTCACGAGCTGCAGTGAGGCCAGCCAACCCAGCGCCAACAATTGCGATCATGAACACTCCCCAGGTATTTTTGATACCCCAACGATTGGTATGGCAAGCAAATCTAAACCCTTATGCATAAATTGGAAACTTCTGACAGAGCTCTTTCACTTCGGCTTTTACAGAGTTCAGGTTCTCTTCTGAGGTAGGGTTTTCGATAACTTGCTTGATCCAGTTTGCAATCAACTTCATTTCGTCAACGCCAAAACCTCGGGTCGTCAATGCCGGTGTTCCGATTCTGATTCCACTTGTTACGAATGGTGATCGTTGCTCATTCGGCACAGTGTTTTTGTTCACCGTGATGGCAGCAAGGTCGAGTGCCTTTTCAGCGTCTTTTCCGGTGATATCTTTATTCGTTAGGTCCACGAGAAGAAGATGATTGTCGGTTCCACCAGTTACCAAGTCGAAACCAAACTCAGCCAATGACTCTCCAAGAGCCCTAGCATTTGCCACGACCTGCTGGCAGTAATCTTTAAAATCTGGCTTTAAACACTCTCCAAAAGCCACCGCTTTTGCTGCGATTACGTGTTCAAGTGGCCCACCTTGGATGCCCGGGAAGATCTTCGAGTTCACAGGCTTGGCAAACTCCTCTTTGCACAGGATCAAACCACCCCTTGGGCCGCGCAAAGTTTTGTGAGTCGTGGTTGTCACAAAATCAGCATAGGGCACCGGTGATGGGTGGGCGCCACCAGCGACCAGGCCAGAAAAGTGCGCCATATCGACCAAGAGCTTTGCTCCTACTTCGTCAGCAATTTGCCGAAATGTTTCAAAGTCGAGCACACGTGGGTAAGCTGAGTAGCCAGCAATAACAAGTTGAGGCTTCTCTTTTTTGGCTAGATCTCGAATCATGTCGTAATTCAATAGACCTGTTTCTGGGTCGAGGCCATAGTGGATGGCCTGAAACAAAATGCCACTGAAATTAACTGGTGAACCATGGGTCAAGTGACCACCGTGTGAGAGATCCATACCTAGAACCTTGTCTCCGGCTTTCATTGCAGCTAGGTAGACAGCCATGTTGGCACCGGAGCCTGAATGAGGTTGCACGTTGGCATGTTCAGCTCCGAAGAGTTTCTTTGCCCTGTCGATTGCGAGTGTTTCCGCGTGATCAACGAATTCGCAGCCACCATAGTAGCGCTTTCCAGGGTAGCCCTCGGCGTACTTGTTGGTGAGTACTGAGCCCTGAGCCTCCATGACAGCTCTTGAGGCATAGTTTTCAGATGCGATCATTTCGAGACCGTACTCTTGCCTATCAGTTTCTTGCTCAATAATTTTCGCGAGCTCAGGGTCTTTTTCGATCAACGTGTTCATTCGGTTTCCTTTCTGTGGAAGGGTGGCCACAGATTATGTTACTTAGTCGAAAGTTTAGGGCTCATAGCCTCGACAATTTATCTACTCGGTTCTGATGTCTTCCACCTTCGAAGGGTGTGTTTAAAAACGCTTCAAGGGCCTTTTCACATGTTTCATGGTCCATAGTTCTAGAGCCGAAGCTTATGACATTGGCATCGTTGTGTTGGCGAGCCAATTTTGCAACCTCAACATTCCAGCAGATTGCGGCTCGAATATGACTGTGCCTGTTTGCTCGAATCGAGATGCCTTGGCCTGAGCCACAAACCAGCACTCCGAAGTTTTCAGAGCCTAGAATGGCTTTCGAGAGTTGGTCTGCAAAATCGGGGTAGTCTACGCTGTCTGTGGTAGATGTTCCGAGGTCTTCCCAGGGCAGATCATCACGAGAAAGCATCAGTTTTTGTTTTAGCTCGAGACCTGCGTGATCACAGGCAATGTAGATTTTGTTCATTATTTGAAGGGGAGTCTGGCTTTCTGACAAGACGGTTTCCTTTGCTGACTTGGCCCACAACCTAACACAGAAGTGAGCTATCTTCGATACCCTGACATCAAAAAAACTCGGTTTGTGCTTTCAGGCACGACTCAAATTTTCGAAAAGATCAAGCAGGCGTTAGTGCCGCCGAAACCAAAACTGTTGTTTAGCACGTGAGTAACTGATTTCTCTCGCGCAACGCCTGGTACATAGTCTAGGTCACAGTCTTCGCTAGGAGATTCAAGATTGATGGTAGGTGGGATCACTGACTGTTTCAGCGCCATAATAGAGAAAACACTCTCAATGGCACCAGCCGCACCTAGGGCGTGCCCAGTCATGCTTTTTGATGAACTCACCCAAACGCTCTTTGAGTGATCGCCAAACACACCTTTGATGGCTTGTGTTTCAATTTCATCACCTACTGGAGTGCTGGTGCCGTGGGCGTTGATATAGTCAATCTGCTCTTTGTTAAGTGATGCATCTTGGAGAGCCATCGCCATAGCCTGACCTGCACCCGCTCCGCCAGGAGAAGGGTTGGTCATGTGGTGAGCGTCAGAAGAGACGCCGTAGCCCGTAACTTCGCAATAGATGCGAGCTCCTCGTCGCATCGCTGTTTCGTAATCTTCGAGAATCAAAACCCCACAAGCTTCAGCCAGAACAAAGCCATCTCTGTCTTTGTCCCAAGGTCTGGATGCAGCTTGTGGGTTATCATTTCGAGTTGAAAGAGCTTTCATAGCAGCAAAGCCACCAATTGCCATTTCCGTTACAACAGCTTCGCTGCCACCAGCAACCATATAGTCGCAGTGACCGTCTCGAATGTACTTGGCTGCTTCGCCGATCGAGTGAGCCCCAGATGCACATGCAGAAGTGATGCTGTAATTTGGGCCCTTAAAACCGTGAGTGATGCTGACCTGGCCCGAGGCTAAGTTGGTGATCACCGCTGGAATGAAAAATGGGGTCACTCGTGAAGGGCCTCTTTTTAGTAACACCGAGTGATTTTTTTCGATCACTTCAAGACCGCCCATGCCGACACCAATCATCGTGCCGGTCTGAGCCTTTACTTCATCTGTCCACTCTATCTGGCTGTCGTCCATGGCCATTTTGGTAGCAGCCATAGAGAGCTGAATAAAGCGCCCCATTTTCTTCTGTTCTTTTTTTTCGATGTAATCATCTGGGTTGAAGTCTTTCACTTCACCTGCGATTTTCACATCGAAATTTTCAGTCTCAAATTGAGTAATCCGATCGATGCCAGAGACGCCGTTAACAAGCTTCTCCCATGAGCTCTCAGCATTGAGGCCCAAAGGTGACACTAAGCCTAAGCCCGTTACGACAACTCGCCGCTGGGCTTTAGGAGCTCTTAGGTAAACGTTCTCTGACGTCGACATTGGGCTTAGGCCTTGCCTTTGCCTTCGATGTATTTTGTTACGTCATCGACGGTTTTCAGCTTTTCAGCGTCTTCGTCAGGAATCTCCATGTCGAATTCTTCTTCCATGGCCATAACTAGCTCAACGATATCCAAGCTATCTGCACCCAGGTCATCAATAAAAGACGCTTCAGGTTTAATTCTCTCAGCGTCGACTCCGAGCTGCTCTTTGATGATTTTCGACACTTTTGGTTCGATGGACATAACTCTCCTCCAATTTTTTTAATTCCTACAAAAATTAGTTAGATATGAATTCAATTACAACAAATATTTTGCACTTAAAAAGCTAGCAATAAAGGCCGCCATTTACTCCTAAAACTTGCCCAGTAATGTAGCTGCTCATGTCACTCAACAAGAAGGCAGTTGTGGCAGCGACCTCCTTTGGCTCTCCCATGCGCTGCATTGGAATGTTGCCCAAAATGGCCTCTTTTTGCTTCTCTTCGAGGGCTGAAGTCATGTCTGTCGCAATGAAGCCCGGGGCAATGCAGTTTAGCCTTACATTTCTTGAGGCAACCTCTAGTGCAAGAGACCTTGTCATGGCCTCTAGACCACCCTTACTTGCCGCATAATTTGCCTGGCCAGGGTTACCTTTCTGCGCGATCACTGAGCTCATGTTCACAATCGAGCCTTTTCGAGCCTTCATCATTACCTTAATGGCAGCTTTGCAACACAAAAACGAGCCGCGCAAGTTGGTCTGTAAAACTCTGTCAAAATCGTCAGTCTTCATTCTGAGTACCAGTTGATCAGCTGTGACACCTGCGTTGTTAACTAACCCGTCGAGGCCACCGAAAGTTTCGAGAACCTGAGAAAAGCCGGCTGCGATGCTGTCTTCACTCGAGATGTCGAGTTGAAGGATCATATGCCCATCACCAGCCATTTCACTGAGCACCTTCTCAGCAGCTGCAGCGTTAGAAGAGTAGGTAATACAGCACCTAGCGCCAGCAGAAGCCAAGCCCTTAGCAATCTCGGCACCGATACCTCGGCTGCCTCCGGTCACTAATACTTTTTTGTCTTTGAGATCATCTAGCATGATAAGCCCCCCTGGCTAGGCCTTTAAATCGTTCTCAACAGCCTTTAAATCGTCGAGGTTGTTGATATTTAAAACCTTCAACTCTGGATCAATCTTCTTCATCAGGCCGGCTAGTACCTTGCCGTTTCCTAATTCGATGAATTTTCGGCACCTTGCCTCTTTTAAACTCTGAACACAATCGACCCAGAGCACGGAGCCAGAAATCTGTTTAATGAGATTCTCTTTGAGCTCTCCGATATCTGTGTGAGGTTTTCCATCAAGATTCTGTACAATTGGAAAACTCGGAGCCTTCATCTCGAGGCTTTCTATCACGCCCCGCATATGGTCTTCGGCTGGTTGCATCAGAGAGCAGTGAAACGGAGCCGACACTTTTAAGGGTATAAAACGCAACTTCTTCGGCGGTTCTTTTAAGATATCGGGCTTGGCGTTTTTGCTGACGAACTCAATCTGTTTTGCGTGACCACTAAGAACAATCTGCCCAGGAGCATTGAAATTTGCGGCAGAAATCTCGCCACCCACGGGGTTTTCAGACTTCGCCCATGCACAGACTTCTAGTGCCTGCTCAGAGCTCGCTCCCATAAGAGCTACCATTGCGCCCTCGCCTGCGGGCACTGCTTTTTGCATCTGCTGCCCTCGAGTTTTGACTGAGCGTAAGGCATCAGCAAAAGATAAGGCTCCAGACACGACAAAGGCTCCATACTCACCAATTGAATGGCCTGCAGCTGCAGTGATCTCAACAGGGATAAGAGAATCTAAAACTTTGTATGTAACATAAGAGCTAGTCAAAATTGCGGGTTGCGTATTTTCCGTCAACATCAGCCGCTCTTCGGGGCCTTCAAACAGCAACGCAGCCATATCTGTTGATAAGGCATCTGAGGCCTCTTCTATGGTCTGTTTTGCCAATGAAAACTCATCGTATAGAAACTTACTCATGCCGACAGATTGACTGCCTTGGCCTGGAAACAATGCTGCTAACATGGCTCTAGTACCTCATGATTAAACTGCCACTGGTAATGCCAGCGCCAAATGCAGTCAGAATGATATTTTGGCCTCTTTGAATTCGACCATCTTTAATGGCTTTATCGAGAGCAACCGGAACAGTTGCAGCTGACGTGTTGCCCATGTCTTCAATTTCAACCACAACTTTGTCCATAGAGACGCCGAAGTGTTTCGCAACTGCTTCAATGATTCTAACGTTTGCTTGGTGTGGGATAATCCAGCTGACATCTTCAGGCTGCATATCGTTAGTTTTTAGAGCCAGGTCGCAAGCTTGCGACATGGTTCTGACGGCATGCTTGAAGATTTCTCGGCCCTTCATCATCACAAACTGGGCTCTCTCGTCGAGAACCTTCTGGCTAAAGGGCAGCTTGCTACCTCCAGCAGGTAAAACGAACAGATCGCTAATTTCACCATCTGCCGCTAGGTGTGAAGAATAAATCTCGGAGTCTTCTTCATCTTCAGCTCTCTTTAAAACCACAGCTCCTGCTGCATCACCAAATAAAATGCAAGTGTCGCGAGCCGTGTAGTCGACATAAGGGTGAAGAACCTCTGCTCCTACCACGAGGACATTATTGTATTGGCCTGTTTTGATAAACTGATCTGCGATACTCATGCCGTAGACAAAACCGGAGCAAGCCGCCGAGATGTCGAGCGCCATGCACTTAGGAGCTCCAATTTTTCGCTGCATTTCGCAAGCGGTGTTGGGCATGACTTGGTCTGGAGAAACTGTGGCAAACAAAATGGCTTCAATCTCAGAAGCCTGCATGCCAGCTTGTTCGAGAGCTATTTGTGAGGCTTTGAGTCCAAGGTCACTGGTATATTCACCCTCAGCTGCAATGTGGCGCTGAGCAATGCCGGTTCTCTCGCGGATCCACTCATCATTAGTATCAACTAATTTTTCGAGATCTTTATTTGTAAGGACTTTTTCTGGAAGGTAGCTGCCAGAGCCAGCTATACGGCTGCGGTAAAAACCTGATGATGTCTTCATGTTGCCCACCCTATCAAAAGCAAGATTGCTTTTGCCCTAAGTTTTACGAATTCAAGACGCTAGCTAGAGCATCTAGAATTCGTCAACGAAGAAATTCAGACTAAGCTTCAAACTTAGAAGGGGAGATTTGCTTACCCTTGTAGTAGTAAGCGCCATCAGAAGACTTTACAGCTCTATGAGGGCGATGAAGATCACCTGTAGTAGGTTCTGTACGTAACTCTGATCGCTTCAGCGCGTCGTGAGATCTTCTCATGCCTCTGCGTGATCTAGAAATTTTGCTCTTTGGACTTGCCATATTTCACCTCGATATAAACTCAATTTCTGCAACTTCAATTTGCGGTGCCAACGACTTGAACCCCACCACGGCGATACAATACGCAAACTGCCGGGGTTAGACAAGTAGTCTGGACTCTTCACTAAACTCGGTGTTTTTAACTATTTCTAGTGAGAAATCAATTGTTTAATTTAAAATCTTTAAGGGCTGCGAAAGGGCTTAGATCCTCATGTTCAGTAGTAAAGTTTTCAGGTGCCCAGCCGCCCTTTTTGGCCTCAATGAGGTTTGGGCAGGTCTCAGAGGTCTCGCAATCTGGCCCACCTAGGGGGCGAATTGGCTCTGAGAGAGCGATAATTTCGCGCACGTAATCTCCCATATTCAACACAGGTGAGCTGAGCTCCGTGCAGTCTGGTCCCGCGAAATCGAGCTCATTGCTATGGTTCACCCTAGCGCTTTTGGCGGTTCTTGGACGCTCTTCTTCGATGACGAAGATCTCATCGACCTTTTCGTTCACTGAATGAGCGAAATCCATAGCGCACTTTGAGCACACTAAATCCATACGAGTCCTTAGTGAACCAACGACTGAGTAGGCATTTCCCATAGGCATTACCGTAAGTTTAATATCATAGCTGTGGTTGCCAATTACGTCTCTCAACACATCATTTAACTCGCCAGTCTCTGTGGTGTAGTGCAAAGTGCGGCCTTCTTCGGGCAACTCTGAGAGTACGATCTCTACTGGCGTTAAAAGATCTCGATTGTTATCTGTCATGATCCTGATCCTCTTTATTCAAAATGCTCACAAACTCATCTGCCTATACGCTTAGCAGGCTTGTGTGTATTCGTGAAGCTGAGCAACTCTCGGATCAATTGGGTACAAGTTCCGGGGAGAGTTTCAGCTTACGGAGGTGAAGATATACAACAAAATGCGTCAAAACCCAAGCTCTAGCTGGACTTACCGTTTTCTGGATTTCAATTTATCATAGGTCTTTAGCTCGGCGAATTCGATAATTTCTCGTGATTGCAGGGCTTTATAAAATGAACAAAGCCGCTCGCCGAACCGACTCTAGCCTCAGCTTCGAGCGAGTACCTAGGACGCTATTGCCGCAGTGAAACGACGACTCAGACCTTTGATTTTAACCCCTCTACTTGGCCTTTTCTGGTTTTGCCAACTGGCTGAGGCTGATTCTTACTACTTGCGAGCGCTCAGCTCACTTGATTTTTACTCGGGGCAGTCGGATCAATCGGCCTTGGTTGCGACCTTGCCTGAAGGTGAAGAGTTCTATCTTTCTAAGACCAAGTATGGCGAATGGAGAAAGGCTCTGCTTGAGATTGATTTCGAGCAAAGGGTTGGCTGGATAAAACTCTCTCAGTTGCAAGGCAATGCGAAGAGGCTTGCTGAGCCAGAAGCCGACCTTGAATCAGCTGAAAGTGATCAGCCGCCCACGGGTCGCTACTTTGGCCGAACAGGTATCGGGCTGGCTTACACCCAGAGCTTCATGCAGTGGGGGGAGAGATCGTTTGTCTCTTCAGATGACACAGAGTGGGAGATTGCCGAGGCCACAAGTAACACCGGCTTTTTAACAGTTTTTGCTGACTTAAAAATGGGCCGCAGGTTAGTGATCAGGCCATTTGCCAACCTACGCACTACGGAGTTTCAAGGTGTCAGTAGCTCTGAGTTTTTAGATGAACAGGAAACAAGTTTTCGGCAGACCTTTCGTGGGCTAGGCCTGCAGGCGAAATTCTATCGGCCATCTGGCCTCTGGTGGTGGGGCCTGGCGGCTGAGGGTGCTCAGGGTCAAAAGTTAAGCGTCGAGTTTGCCGGTGATTCGATTAAAACTCGTGATGAAGACCTGAGTTTCTACATTATTGGTATCGCCAGCATAGGCCGAGATTTCTCATTCACGGAAGACATTTATTTCTTGCCCGAAATAAGGGCCGGCGCAGTTCTGAACCAAGAGCCCACTATTTTTATGATTGAGGCCAGCTTTGGTATCGGCTATGCGCTAGATTGATTCTCGGGCCCAGCAATGAGCCCCAGAAGGAGGCTCATTGGAAGACGTCCCCACGGCAATCGATATCTGAAAACTCCATACTCATCTCGTGTGGCCAACGCTCAACTCGGTAATCGAAGCGAACACGAATTTCTTCAAATTCACCAATTGGGCTTGTCGATACGTTCTTATAGGCAATCATGGAGTAGCCATCGATCTCAAGCTCGCCAATCTGGCTTGTTTTGCCCCAGCTGCAAGTAACCATGTTTTCACGAAATCGACACTTGTCTTTTGGGAACTTTACCGTGAAACGTTCACCCATCTGTTTCGTGTAACGGAGTCGGTCTTCAACAATATTTAAGGTGTAGCCAGTTGTGATTCCGTTAAGCAATGGTGCGTGTTCGATGCCGAGATGATGCATTACTGTCAGCTCAAAATTGCCTTCAGAATTTTCAGACAAAGAATAACTTGTGCTTGCTGGTGCGGTTGAGCAAAAGAAGCCCTTTGCGAAAGTTGGCGCACTTAATGAGGCAATAGCAGCCACGGCCAATATAGTGATTGATCTCATCTCTCCCCCTATTGATGAAGGTATCTCATTTTAAGAACTCTTAATCTAGTCATCCCATCAGCTAGCTTTGTTGGCAACTGATTACCAATTTTACACCCGCAAAACCTGTCGCAGAGTTGTCGAGAATCTAGACAGCAAATAAGCGAATTCTACCTGTTTTTCGACGTTTAATTATGGCACAGGAGGTGCAAAAGAAATAGCCAGAGGCTGAGTGAAAGTCGTCAATGACCCTTCGGAGAGGGCTTTTAACAGGAGAGTGATATGAAAGCCTTACGGACTGTAACAGCAATGATTTTAACTCTAGGCTTGGCTCAAGCAGCAGGCTCGCAAGAGCTTGAGCACAAGCCAACTAGAATTCAGTTTAATGCTGAGATTGATCAGACGGCTGCCAATCAAAAAGGTCTCCAGTCTGAAATTTCTAATTATTTCGAAGAAGATTTAGAATTTCTCGATAAAGAGCAACAAGCCTCTCTTGATACAGAAAAAGAGAAAGTTGTAGATTTCGTAGATGTCGAACTCCACGTAGGTGGCCGAGACGACAAAACCGTCGTTGATCGTCGCTTTAACTCTGAGGAAGAGCCAGTTGTGGCTTCGAACCCAGAGAAGGTAGAAGAAACTAAGAATCCAAATTTATAAAGACCCCAAACCCCAAACCCATACAGACCCCCGAGACCTCTTGGCCCCACCAAGAGGTCTCATTTTTTGTTTTCCATGCTAGACTGGTGCTGTGAAACCA
The DNA here is from genome assembly GCA_013216195.1 of Bdellovibrionales bacterium. Classification (GTDB taxonomy): domain Bacteria; phylum Bdellovibrionota; class Bdellovibrionia; order Bdellovibrionales; family UBA1609; genus JABSOQ01. The sequence continues at coordinate 563 of JABSOQ010000096.1, read as the reverse complement.
AAAGGAGAAGAACTATGGCGATGGTCGTTTTACTCAGACTCGATAGCACCCAGGGCTTCGTTGATATGGGTGATGCCTTGAGGGTCGCAATGATGTTCAAAGAAAAAGGCATTGATGCTGTGGCAGAGCCAGCACCGGCAATTCAAGCCGAGGGCATCCACATCTTCTATATCAAAGTGCCCGAAGATCAGCTCGAAAAAGCCAGATCGATGGAAATCGAGTTCTAGACGAGCTTTGGACGCTGACAATTTGCTAAAAACTTAGCCAGCCGGCTAGTGTGTCAAAATGAGACGCGCCTATTTTGCTCCTCATCCAGCACAGAGCTTGCTCCTTTGGTATTCGCCGAGAGCGACTTTATCAATGAGAGGGAGTAAGTATGCGAATCATTTCTTTACTGCTAGCAGTGACTTTCCTCAACACAAGTCATGCTAACGAGTTTGATCTGCATGGATCACGCATGCTGCTTGAAATTGCAGAGGGGTATCAAGGAGCGGAGCAGACATCGATCAGCTCCTCGACGCTGGCTAGACTGACATCAAGACTCGCCAGGTCCGGGGCGGTGT
>JABSOQ010000095.1 GCA_013216195.1 Bdellovibrionales bacterium | reverse complement strand
CCATTTCTTGAAACTGCGTTCATGGCTTTCAATGGAACGAAATGTGAAGAGTTGGTCATCATAACATAAATGCCACTTTCGCCATTGCGTTCACTAGCGTATGCAATACCCGCACTTCTTGTGTTTGAGTCGCGTGAGTAGACATTGTGAATAACCTCTTGAGAGGCCTCGTTGATGAGCTGCCCACAGGTGACCTCCCAATAGTAATCTGAACGACTTCGTTCTGTGCCCTCAGTACCACCAAGGTGGATGACGCCGCCTTCTACGCGAGTCTCTTGAGCTTTCGAAATAAAGCCAACGATAGCTATTGAAAACACAAATGCTTTGAGAGTCGCTTTGCCCATATTTTCGTATCGGTCTGATACGACAAAACTAAAGTCGTAATGCTAAATAGCAATTGAACTTGTTGAGTGTAGCAGTTGAATTTTCAATTCTAGTGGCCCTGATTACTCAACGGGTTGCTCGTGGAAGAATTTTAAGAGAATTCCCCACAGTTGAGTTGGTCTTTAACGTCTTCAAAGGTTTCGTGTTCTCGTACCTCAGTAATCGTTGGCCGCAGCTGATGAAGTTTCTCGCAGTGGCAGAGTGCGTTTCTCACCTTCGATGGGTACTGCAAAAGATCAATTTCTAGCCGGCCAATCATCCAATCAGACATAGAAGGGTCGGCGTTGAGTTGGGCTCGTCTCTCTGCAAGTAAACGCATAATGCCCTGGTAGACTTCTGTGGTTGAGGTTAAGCCCCTTCCAAGAGTTGCGAGTAGAGCGTTTTGGGTTTGATGATCATCAATGGGCTCGCTTCTGTAAAGAGGGTATTCATAATCAACACTTGCAAAGTCATCTGAAGGGGGAACATAAATGAGTTCTCCGTTGTCCGTATAGCCGAGGTTAGGTGTTCCAACTGGGTCACGTCGACCATTTTCACCTGGCACTGCGGGCGCAGCACCAGCTTGTCGATCAGGCTCTGTCGAGTCCATGATGTCAGGCGAGGGTTCACTGGAGCCAGGGTTTGGATCACTCTCAGCTAAAGATTTAGCCGGAGCAGTATCAGGGTCGGCATCGGCGTCCTCTTCATTTGCGTTCAAAAAGCCTGGCTCGCCGTTTTTGATCATATCAGGGCTGTGCTCGACTAAGATGTTTGGGCCACCTTGCCTATCAACAGTGACATGGTAAAAGGTCTCTCCCAGTGAGTTTACACTTCTTCTCATCACTGAGAGAGGCACAAAGTGTGAAGAGTCAGCTGTAAAGAGATAAACTCCTGGCTGACGGTTTCTCTCGCCGGGGAACACAATGCCAGCACTACCACTGCCATTTTGTGCGTGAATAGTTCCAATGATCTCTTGCGAAGCTTCATGAATGATCTGTCCACAGCTCATCTCCCAGTAGTAGTCTGAGCGGCTTCTTTGGGTGTCTTCACCCCCACCAAGATTGATGATTCCATTTTCAACACGAGTTTCTTGGGCATGCGAAATCTGAGTAACTGAACTCAAAGCAAAAATGAGAGTGAAGCGTACTAACTCTACCATACCTTCGTATCGGTAAGACGGCGGTGGAGATCAAGTCTCACTGGCTGGGGCCGATGGCCTAGCTAGCCTTAGGTGCAGTTTATTGGGGCCCCGAAGCTGAGTTAGGGGCAGGGCTAGAGTCAGAGCCATCGTCGCCTGATTCATCTTGCTCAGCCTGCTCAAGATCTTCTTGTGAGGTAAAATAGTAGGTAACTCTTAGAACACGAATATTTTCGACGCCATCGTCGTCCACAAAAACAGACCGACCAAGAATCAAGTATCTCTGAATGGCGTTTTCTTTTTTGCCTTTGTAGAGTTTAACAACTTTAACTTCATCACCGAAGTCTTCAAGAACTTCGCTGGCATCGTCATAATCACCAGGCTCAAGTTTACTAGCAAAAGATGTCTTCTCTGAAATTTCACAAGAGCTAGAGCCATCGTTGCAGTAAGGTTGTTCCAGTAGGAGTTTCTCACTGTTGTACTGAAAGCCCCAAAGCCTTGGGCTAAAATCGATCTTGTCACCTTCGCCAACACTCATTTTCTCGATGCCAGGGGCTTCAGAGAGAAAAGATTCATCTTGGGTTTGAACCCCACGAGCACAGTAGCGACTTGTGCGTGTGTTGCCTGCAGCATCGACATTTTCATTTACCTGAAACATAGTCCAGCGACGATTGTTGTTTGGTTCTACCTTTTTGACATGAATGAACTCGGCACTGGTCATGTCATAATCGCCAAGATCAAGAGTTCCCAATTCACCAGCATTCTCTGTGACCACTTCAGCTTTTTTAGGCACCTTAAAGAGCTCTTTGTATTGATCAGCTGGGCAATAGCGACCACCGCCACCAAGATCGCGGCCACCTTGGGCTCCGCAGGCGAGTAGTGTTAGAGACATAGTTGAAATCAGGATAAATTCAGACAAATTCTTCATAGCCAAAAAGTACCACTGCGTCATAGCTTTCGTCAACCAATGCCTGCCGGCGCCAAGAAAACATAAATAACTGAAATTACATGGTTTTTGTAGAAACTGAGCAAGCACAATCAAGCTCACTTGTGTGAGGGCGGTCTTGATTGTTACCAGATCAATCAGGGTCCTTCACAGGCAAGAAGACCTTCCTGATAGGGTTGTACTTATAGATGTTGAGGTGAGCAACTAACTGGTCATCAAAAGTAGGTGCCATCAACTCAAAAGAGCCATCGTCATCGACATCAATTACAGCCAGTTGGGTGGCGTTGCCCCCTCGAAAGTTAAAGAAACCATCATGTTCACCCGGAATAGTGATTGTATCTATGAGTGACCTGGCGCCGTTCTGACCTGAACCAAGAATCTCAATAACAACTCCAGTGACGGTTTTGTATTTCACAGCTTTTACGATTTGCCCATCATTTAATAGGTTGCCGGTCACGATGCTCAAGACCTTGCGATTGGGCCGAAAGTACTTCGATCGAAAATGATTCCTCATTGACGGAGAAGTTGAGATCAAAACAGCCGCTGCTGCTAGAGCGAAACAGGCTGCTCCCGCAAGCTTTTGCCAAAATAGTGTAGAGCTAGTTTTTGAAGCTTCCATGACTCTAAGTTTAGAGACTAAGTTGCAAAAGTTCAAAGGTTCGAAAGTCTAGGCCTTGGCTAGAAAGCCAAAACTCCATTGGCGACCACTAGTCTTTTCTCGACGATAGGAGTGATAGTGCTTATCGGCTACCGTATCTACATCGGAGATCCAAATTCGTTCATCTCTAAAGCCAGCAGATTCAAGTTGGGCCTTCGCTATTATATCAAGATCTATAAAGGCTTTCTCTGGATCGCGATGCCCAATCAGAGCTTTGCTAGAAAATGAACTGAAACCATTGGGCAGAGAGCCTAAAAGGCGATCAGCAACATCACGGCCCACTTCAAAAGATGCACTTTTGATGTGCGGACCAATAAATACAAAAAAGTCTTCGGGGTTTTGTTTAAACTCTTTCATTTTTCTAGCTGCTGATTGAATGATGTTCTGTTCAATGCCACGCCAGCCTGCGTGAAGTGAAAAAACACTATTGGGCCCAAGCATAATTACCGGCATGCAGTCAGCCGTCTGAATCAAAAGAGCTTGGTTTGGTTCGAATGACCAGTGCCCATCAGCTTTATCTGCTTCTTTACTGGCCTCAATCATGAGCTCTGAGTGAACCTGATGCAGCTTCAAAAACTGAAGTTCAGGGTACCGAGTCGGCAGATCAGTTTCGGTCACAGATTGGTCTTCAAAAATGGCTGTGCCATATTCGCAGGTCTTCTCAATCAAGAGGGATCTCCTTGCCAGAGCAAAATTCAAAAACTGAGGCCATGTCGTCAGGCCATTCGCGCGAGAACTTAAGTTCTTCGCCAGTAGAGGGGTGGATAAAACCTAGCTCCATAGCGTGAAGCCCAATTCTACCGAGTTTGTTAATTATGCCTCTAAGTTGAGTCGACTTAAGATTTTTAGTGCGCCTTTCAGAGCCATAAACCAAATCGCCGATCAGGGCATGACCAAGCTCTGATAAGTGAACCCGAATCTGATGGGTGCGCCCGGTTTCTAGTCGGCACTCGATCAAGCTTAAGCCACAAGAGAATTGTTTCAAAACTTTATAGTGGGTCACAGCGTGTTTTCCCTTTGGCGTTGACTCCTCATGGAACCTTTCAGAGCAGTACTTTTTGCGGTCTTTTGGATGCCGAATCAAATAGCTCTCACACTTACCAGATTTTTGTTTTGGTGCTCCATAGATGATCGCGTTGTAAATACGGTGAACCGATTTTTCTTTGAACTGTTTTGCCAGACCCTCTTGTGTCTTGTCGTTCTTGGCAACTACCAATAGGCCGCTGGTGTCTTTGTCGAGGCGGTGAACTACGCCCGGTCGGTTCTCACCAAAGCCCATAGCCAAATCATCGACTGAACCGACTAGCGCATTGACGAGTGTGTCTTGTGCATGACCAGCGGCCGGATGTACCACTAGACCTGAGGGCTTATTTACAACTAGTAAGTCGGCATCTTCGAAGACAACATCAAGTTCGAGATCTAGAGGCACAATTTCTTGCTCGTCTGAGATTTCAGGCAAGTCTACGGTGATTTCAAAGCCTGGTTGAATCTTCTCTGAGGGCTTTTTTAAAGGCTTGCCGTCAGTATATCTTACGCGGCCCTCTTCTATGAGCTTAGCAGCCCTGGTTCGAGAAGTGATTTCTGGATGTGTAGATAGTACTTTGTCTGCTCGAACCCCAGACTCTTCAATAGCTGCTATTGTGAGAATCGAAGGAGCTTTAGTCACTGTTTTCAGAGTTGTAGTAATTCATATAGGCCTTAGCAATGACCTTTTCATCGAGGCCCATAACACGAACCATTTGAACGACAAAGCCGCGAACAAAAACCTTAGCTGGTAGTGCTTCAAAGTCGTTGGCCTCTACTGCGCCAAGATAAGCCTTACTAATGCGAGTAACATCACTGACCTGCTCAAGAGTAATCTTTTTGTACATTCTCATTTTCTGAAGCACTTGTCCGTCTAGAGACTCCATAGCGGCCACTTCGGCTTCGAGTTCAAGGTCAACTTCATAGACACCAAATTTCGTCTTTGCGAAACCCTCTGGCACTGTATCAACTTTTGGTGGAGCAGCGAGCTCTGGCTCAATTGGCAGGTCAAGCTTCTCTTCTTGGCCATGAGGATCAAAATCTGGCAAATCAGCTGAGCTTGGCGCCTTTGCATTGGCTTCACGAGTCAGTTTTTGATCATAGGCAGCTCTTCGGGCCTGGTGGCTCAATGTGCTGAAAGCCTCTTCGATAAGCGCCAGCAGTTCACGAGCTTCTTCTTTTGAGAACATTGAATAGAGGGCTGGCGACTCTGAAGAGTAAGTCTCTTTAGCTCTTCGGTAAGCTTCATGAATTTCATGCTGAGCAGCCCCTGGTTCTATCTCCAGAATCTCGTAGTAAGATTGCTCATTGAATCGCGAATTCATTAAAACCCTCAAGCAGCTGCTTGTCTTTTGTGTCTCTTGGCCAATTGCCGAGCCACCTTCATCAACTGAGTATAAAGCCTACTGTGTGGACTCTCTACCAAGAGATGCTTTTTTTGGCGTAACGACTGCCATACCGCATTATCGTATTCTATTTCACCCAAGAGTTCACAATGAATTCCAAAATACTTGTTACAGACACTACGAATTGATGGTGCCAGCTTCATGTCATTTTGGGTTCGACCTTGATTGAGCACGATGTTCAATGACAGCTTTTGCATAAGATCTGATAGATCTGAGCCAGCCTCTGGGTAGTTGCTGTGAACATAGTGTAGAAGATCACCCGGAGTTCGAATGCCTATGCGCTTTCTGTTGCGCATGATCTCTTTGAGTTCTTCTTGCAGATTGAGTTGGTACTCAAAACGACGAATCCGTCGATAGAAGCAAGATTTAATGAACCGGTAAGCGTTTTCGATGCTTACTGGTTCAGGTGTCATCACAACGATTTTCTCTTGAGCCATTAAGAAAAGATCTAATGTTAAAGCATGCGTTCCCGCACTGAGATCCAAAACAATAAAGTCGGCTTTCATCTTGAAGATTTCAGACATCAGTCTGCTTTTTTGAACATTAGACAGTTCGACTGAGTCGTAGTTTTCTGAGGCTCCACTAATAAGGAACAAATTCTTAAATAAAGTCTTCTGAGCCACTTGTTCGAGTTTCAAATCTGGGTTGGCCAAAAACTCGTTGATACCCACATCGGGTAGGCCCTGACCGAGGTAAGTGTGAAGGTTTGCTCCGCCAAGATCGAGATCGATGAGCACAGTTTTGTAACCCATTTGTGAGAGAAAAATAGCTAAAGACGAAGAAATAAAAGACTTACCAACTCCGCCTTTTCCACCACCAACAGCAATAAGGCGAGACGCAGGTTCGCGATGCCCTCTCTGAACGATGTACTCTGGCTTGTGCTTTTTTTCAGTCACGTTAAACAAACCGTCTTCTCTCAATGAATTACAGTTACAGCTTCTTTAGTTTCTCTTCGGCTTCTGACGCTCTAACATAAAGCGGTGAAACCTCGTTCCAGACTTTAGGCATGGCCTCGACCTTAGTCTGTCTATAAAAAAGCGAGACATAGTTTGCGGCTTGAGGAGTGATTCCGTCACGAAAAATTTCGATTTTTTTATCAGCCAATTCTTCAGCGGCATCTCCTACAAGACAATCAACATCATTCAAAAGGGGAGTGATCTCATCGAGAGTAAGCGCGCTGGCCTCAACAACAGTAGTAAGGCTTCCATCTTCTTCTTGTTTGAATTTTGAGCAGTAGTAAAGGTTTCGAAATGCATTAACAAGACTCAGAATATTTTTGTTACCCTTTTGGGCAGCCGGTTCTGCACAACACACTAGTGAGCTGTATTCGAAGACAGGTAACTCGAAGGAGTACGCTAGACTTTTGGCAAGGTTTAAACCGATTCGTATGCCGGTGAAGCTACCTGGCCCGACGCCAATCAAGATTTGATCGATTTTTTTAAGCTCAATTTTCTCTTCATTAAGCAAACTCTGAAGTTCATGGGTAATCACTTGGCTATGGGAGCCCGTAGAATCCCATGAGCGTGTCGAAACCACACGAGATCCTCGTGCAAGTGCTAGACTGCCGGCAGGTGTGCACGTTTCGATTGCTAAAGTGACTTTTTCTTCAGATTCTACCAAGCCGCAAACCAGTTGCTAATGTCGTTAAAAAGGGCAAATGCCATCAACGACATCAGTATCACAAGTCCGAACTGTTGTGCTATCTCCATTTTCTTTAGCGATAGTGGAGCCCCTCTCAGGGCCTCGATACCAAAGAACATGAGGTGACCGCCGTCTAAGACGGGCACTGGAAGTAGGTTGATCAAAAACAGGTTGATCGAAATGATCGCCATCATTCTCAGAAACTGCGAAATTCCAGCTTCAAAAGAGTGGCTGGCATACCTGCCAATAGTTATGAGACTGCCAATGTTTCGAGTCGATACCTCGCCTTGAACCATCTTCACAAACCCCATGGCTATTATGCCAGTCCAATCGATAGACTTTTTAACGCCGATTTTGAAGGCTTCAATGACATTTGAGGTTCTTTGCAGATGCATATTAGGAAACGCAAGGCTCATACCAGGGTAGATGCCTACTGTGAATCGCTGCTCGTCTTGACCCTTAGAGTTCAACAAATCGGTCATTTCAGGCTTCATTTTTAAATCGATCATCTTGCCGTCACGAATCACTCTTGCAGCAATGAACTGGCTTTCAGGGTTAAAATTCTTGATGGTATCTACAACATTTTGCCACTCAGTGATTTCTGTCTTGTCTAAAGAAACAAACTTATCTCCAGATTTGAGGCCTGCTTGATCAGCGGGGCCGCTAGGTTTAGTCCGCATGACGTAGACTTCTGAAGATTCGAGTCCAAGCGCTGCCATGGCTCCATTTGCCAAATCGAGGTCCTTGCCCACTTCTTCAAAATTGATCTTTATGACCTTATCTTTGCCAGGCTTCTCACTCAGAACATCGCCAACAGATAGCTTCAGGTTCTTACCTGCTTTTATTTCAGCTAGAAGAATTGGCTCGAGTTGTCGGAGCGTCGGAACTTCTTTGCCATTTACTTTAGAAATGTAGTCGAGAGGTCTCAGACCAGCTTGATAGGCAACAGACTCGCTACTTGGCACACCTACCATCGGTGCAAGCGATTCGATGCCCATACCTTCAATCACACCAACTTGTTCTCCTGAGGCAAGAACGTCAGGGTTTGGTCCATACTGAGGTGTGACCTTAAGCTCAGCCATTTCACCAGAAGTCTCACGCTTAATTTTAAAAGTGAGTTCTTTCTGGGGAGAGGCTTTGATCTTGTTGAAAATGGCTTTCCAGGTTTCAAATTCTTCACCATCAATACTTACAACTTTGTCACCCGAGCGAAAACCTAACTCATAGGCTTTTGAGCTGGCTTGTACATCACCGAGGTAGGGCCCAGGTACTTCTTGTCCAACCATGGCAATCATGAAAAACAAGACCCCAGCAAAGAATAGGTTCATTAAGGGGCCAGCAAGAACAATTGCGATTCGTTGCCCTACGGGCTTCTCTAAAAAGGCATTTTTCTTTTCATCATCAGGTACTGGCTGAGTTGGGTCATCCCCATACATTTTGACGTAACCACCTAGCGGAATCAGCGAGATGCAATAAACAGTCTCATCTTTTTTGAACTGCAGAATCTTCTTACCAAAGCCAAGAGAGAAGGTCTCCACTCGAACTCCGTAGAACTTTGCGACCAAAAAATGCCCAAGTTCGTGAACAAAAATTAAGAGACCAAGCAGGATAAATAGAGGACCTAGGCCAGACAGTCCGTCTTGAAGCCATTGAAGTATAATTTCCATCCCATTATTTTAAACAACCCACAACAGGAGAGCTAGATCTTTTAAGGAAATCCCCCTTTTGGTGTGACTCTTACCATCAAGTACTGGAATTTTGGCTGGCATGAGTCTCATGCTGAGAAGCCGCCTATGAAAGGCATGACTTTTTTCAAGACCAAAGTCGTCTCAATGGGTTGAGATTTCTATGCCTGATTTAAACTTGTTTCAATTGATCTTGGAGTGGACCAAGATGAAACAATAACATCGAACTTTACAGATATTTAGCCAAGGCGTAGATGAGAGGGGCGGCAATGTAGATTCCATCGAGCCGGTCCAAAAAACCACCATGGCCCGGCATAATTTTGCCACTGTCTTTGACCTCAGCAACTCTTTTGATCAACGAAACAAACAGATCCCCACACTGAGCCACTACTCCTGTTACTAAGCAAGCCAAAGCAGCTGCCCAAGGGGCCACTTCAGGTAAAAAGTAATAGAAATAGAGTGCTCCAAATAGGCTTGAGCATGCGGCTCCAGCAATTGCACCTTCGATGGTCTTTTTGGGTGAGATGCTAGGCATGAGCTTGCGGTTACCAAAAAAGCGCCCACCAAAATAGGCACCAGTATCACCGGCGGGCACGACTACCAATAGAGCAGTGAACCACAGGGCGCCATTTGGAACTTCAATCAATGTTTTCATGGCCAGGGCCGGAAAAGCCACACAGTAAACCAACCCCAAGGTGCCTATACCAAGAGAGGTTAACAGCTTCACATTGGGTAATTTGTCTCTACCTAGCCACAAACCGAGGGCATAGAAAAAAGCAAGGCCAACAGTGAGGGTAACGACTTCTGAAACTCCTCCAAGTACGAGTAGCGGGTAAAGGGCGCACGAGATGGCCAAAAACATGTATTGAAAACTTGTCGGGGTTTTGATTCGAAGAAACCCAATGTTTTTATATTCAATAATTGCAACAAAGATCACAAAAGTGCAGGCACCGAACAGGCCCCATTTGCCAAATAGAATGTGGCTACTGATGAGTAAGGCGATTGCGACTAAGGCAGAGACGATTCTCCAAGCTAGCGAACTCACAGGCCGAGTGGCTCCTGTGGGGTTCCATGCTCTGTGGTGCTTGGCGGCCGCATTTTTACCTGACGGCTAGTCATCCCAAACCGTCTTTCAGTTTGAGCAAACCATTCGAGAGCTTTTTGTAATTCAGCACGTTGAAAGTCTGGCCAGTGAATGTTGGTTACATAGAACTCTGAGTAGGCCGCTTGCCATAAAAAGAAATTAGAAAGTCTAGATTCACCACTGGTTCGTACAATCAAATCAGGAAAGGGGCTAAACGAAGACTCAAGTTCATTTGACATCATCTTTTCGTTAACTTGATCGGGTGTGATTTCGCCATCAATTGCTTTTTGAATGAGACTCTTGGTGGCTTGAATGATCTCTTGTTGGCCACCGTAATTCAGGGCGAACGTAAGATTCATACCCTTGCAATGTGCGGTTTCAGAAATGGTCTCTTCAACCTGGTTTCTCACTCCGGTCGGCAGGCGAGAGATATCTCCTATACATCGAAATCGAATGTCATTATCTACCAAGTTGCGAACTTCTTTTTTCAACTGCTTCTTTAGCAGAGCCATTAAGAAGTTCACCTCTTGTGATGGTCGTCTCCAGTTTTCTGTAGAAAAAGTGAAGAGAGTAAGGTTTTCGATCCCGATTCGGGCAGATTCCTCGATAATGAACTTGGCTCGTTTTGCACCGCGAACATGGCCAAAAAGACGGTTGTGCCCTCGAGCATTTGCCCAGCGCCCATTTCCGTCCATGATAATTGCCAAGTGTTTAGGTAGTTTCAATGCCTACTCCCAAAGAGCCTTTCATAGAGCTCTAGAAAGTCATCAGTTCTTTTTCTTTTTCTTCGCTCGTCTCATCTACTTTTTTGATGTAGCTATCAGTCAACTTTTGGATCTCTTGTTCGCCACGCTTCAGGTCATCTTCGCTAATGAGTTTTTCTTTCTCAGCTTTTTTTAGCTCGTCATTAGCATCACGGCGACCCATTCGAACGGCCACACGAGCATCTTCAGCGATCTTCTTTACAGTTTTTACGAGATCTTTTCTGCGCTCCTCAGTGAGCTCAGGCACTTTAAGTCGAATCACCTTGCCGTCGTTCTGAGGAGACATTCCGAGATCAGCTTTTACCAAAGCACTCTCAACGTCTTTCAAAACCGCAACTTCCCAAGGAGCAATCAAAAAAGACTTAGCATCTGGGGTAGAGACTGCAGCGACTTGATTAAGTGGAGTTGGTGTGCCGTAGTAGTTAACCTTCACACTGTCTAACATTGAAACCTGTGCACGCCCTGTGCGAACCTTTTTGAGTTCATTTGCAAGAGAGTCTATGGCCTTTTCCATTTTGCCTTCGGCATCTTTTTTTGCGTCGTCGATCATCGTGTTGCCTCCTACAGCAGAGAATTAAGAAACAGTCGTGCCGATCTTCTCTCCCTGAATTACCTTTTTAATGTTTCCATTGGTTTTCAGATTGAAAGTCACGATCGGCAACTTGTTGTCCATGCATAAACTGATTGCTGTTGAATCCATAACCTGCAGGCCTTTGTTTAAAACTTCGATGTAGTCGAGAGTTTCAAACTTAACAGCATCGTCGTGCTTGGCAGGGTCTTTGTCATAGATCCCATCAACTTTAGTTGCTTTTAAAATCACGTCGGCATTAATCTCCATCGCTCGCAGAGCAGCCGCAGTGTCAGTTGTAAAATAAGGGTTTCCAGAGCCGGCTGCAAAAATCACGATCCGACCCTTTTCTAAGTGTCGAATGGCTTTTCGCCTAATGTAAGGCTCCGCAATTTCAGCCATATCAATTGCTGACTGAACTCGGGTTTGAAGTCCCTTTTTTTCAAGTGCGTCTTGTAGTGCCAAGGCGTTAATACAAGTTGCGAGCATGCCCATATAGTCAGAGCTCGCTCGATCCATGCCCTTGGCAGATGCAGCAACACCTCTAAAGATGTTACCACCACCAATTACGATTCCCATCTCTACACCGGTTGCATGGGCCTCGGCCACATCGCTTCCGATTTCAGACAAGATATCATTGTTAATCGCATAGTTGCCATCGCCCAGAGCTTCGCCACTGAGCTTTAGCAAGACTCGCTTATAAGGTTTACCGTCAGACAATTTAAGGCCTAACCTTTTACTGCTGCAGCAACTTCATCAGCGAAGTTGTCAGATTTTTTCTCAATACCATCACCAAGTTCGAAACGAACAAAGCGTCTGATAACAATGTTTTCACCAATTTTCGCGATCAAGTCAGTCAAAGCTTGGCTGATCGTCTTGTCTGGGTTCTTTACGAACTTTTGGTCCATCAAACAGTTCTCTGCAGCCCATTTTTTGATTTGACCATCTAGAATTTTATCAAGGAACTCAGGCTTCTTGCCTTCTTCGATAGCTTTTGCCTTAAGAACTTCTTTTTCTTTCACAACATCATCTTCAGGAATTTCATCGATTTTCAAGTATGAAGGGTTCATTGCAGCGATATGCATAGCAACGTCTCTTACGAAACCTTGGAATTCTTCGTTTCTAGAAACAAAATCAGTCTCAGAGTTCACTTCGATCAAAACACCGATTCTACCGCCAGCGTGAATGTATGAGCCGACAAGCCCTTCAGCAGCAACGCGGTCAGATTTTTTGGCAGCTTTTGATAGACCTTTAGTTCTCAACCAATCAACAGCTTTTTCGAAATCACCGTTGGTTTCAGTTAACGCTTTTTTACAGTCCATCATTCCGGCGCTAGTTTTTTCTCTTAGCTCTTTTACCAATGCAGCAGTAATTGCCATCTTTAGTACCTCTTAAAATTGTGTGTGTGTTTTTTTAAAAGCTGATTCAAAAGCTCAGTTCGACCTGAACCGAGCCCTTAACGACAAATGTGAATAGATTTACTCTTCTTTTTTGGCTTCTTCAGCAGCTGCAGTGGGGGCTGGCGCTTCTTCACCAGTAGTCACTTCAGCCTCAACTTCAGCGGCAATTTCAGTTTCTTCTGCCATACCAGCTGCGACAAGTTTGCGACCTTTAGAGACCTTCACGACTGCTGGTCCGTCAGTAGATTGAGCTTTTGCAGCAGCAGCCTCTTCTTTGGCTTGCTCAGCTTCTTTCTCTCTGTCTTCAGCAAGTTGTCTTTTGCGAACTTCCCACTCTTTTTGACCTTCAAGAAAAGCTTCAGCAACCATGTTAGCAAATAGTTTAATCGAACGAATAGCATCGTCGTTACCTGGGATTGGGTACTCGATAGCCTCAGGGTCAGAGTTTGTGTCGGCGATACCAACTACTGGGATGCCAAGACGTTTTGCTTCAGCAACTGCGATGTGCTCTTTGTTGAGGTCCACTACGAACATGATGCCCGGGGGCTCTTTCATGTCTTTGATGCCATCAAGATAGTCTTTTAAGCGTGTGAACTCTTTTTCGATTTTAGCTTGCTCTTTTTTAGAGAAGAAATCCAGCTCGCCTTTTTCTTTCATGGCTTCAATTTTCTTAAGTCTGTTGATTGACTCTTTAACAGTTGAGAAATTTGTGAGAGTTCCGCCCAACCATCTTTTTGTAACGTAGAACTGGCCAGCTTTTTCAGCGGCTTCGGTGATCGGCTCAACAGCTTGCTTCTTTGTTCCAACGAAAATCATGTTGGCGCCATTGCCTGAAGCCTTTTTGACAAACTCAGCAGCAGCTTTAGCATGCACGACAGATTTTTGTAGATCGATAATATGAATGCCGCCTCTATCAGTGTAAACGAACGGCTTCATTTTAGGGTTCCAGCGTTGTGTTTGGTGACCAAAGTGTACGCCAGCATCAAGCATTTGCTTCATGGTAATCATAGAATTTCCTCCTAGTTATAACCTCCCCTTAGACTCGACCATTCAAAACGATTCTGAATGGACCAGGAACTTCTAAGGGTGCGTAATTGTTGGAGGGTTTAACACGCTGCCCGGGGCTCTTCAAGTACAAAAAGCATTCGATTGAGGTGACGACTTTCTTAGTAAAAACGGGAATTTAAATAACAATAACTCTGATACCCAGAGGCCCTCTTTCGAGCCTTACAAAATCTTACATTGGTAACATTCTGGCAAGCTCTAGAGCACCCAGATTCAGTCTTCTTGATAAATCTAACCGCCTAATATTACTGAACTTTTAAAAGCGCACTCAGATGGGTAAAGCCTTCTATTGAGCGGTCCGGTGCCTCTGCTGACAAACCTCGCGCTGGTTGACTTCCTCATTCGCCTCACCCGACGGGCTACTTTCTGAGTCGTCTTCTGACTCGGCAGCAGTTTGAATTGCAATGCCAGAGGCCAAAAGGGCTCTGTGAGCAGCTTCGAGGTAGGCACCAATGTCTTTTTGCTCTGAGGTCAGGTGAGAAGCCAAGATAAGGTTCTCACCTGACCT
>JABSOQ010000094.1 GCA_013216195.1 Bdellovibrionales bacterium | reverse complement strand
AAGGTCAAGATATGTGTAACCCCCTCATATTTGGCGTGCGTGCAGATGGCAGCCCAGTATGTCATCCAAAAGCCACCACTCGGTGGTGCTACCGAAATGCTGCGCCTGGCGTTTCAACAACTATGGACCCAGTATGGGCCAGTGCCGAGGCTCGAACCGAGTGGAGTCAGTTTCAAAACGATGTTGTTCAAGTCTGTCACAACAGAGACTATTCAGGCATTTCAGAGAGAGATTCTTTAGTATCGAGTGCCTGCCACTGGATCACCGAACAAACTCGAATCAATAGAGGACGCGTTGAGCGCAACATTCTACCGAACCCTCAGACCGCTATTGCTGCTGCTCTTCCTCAGCAAGAAGATGAGGACGACGACGAAGACGACACCACAGTACTTGCTGCAGGCACTGGCGAAGATGATGGCCCAGCCAATAGAGACCCAAGTGCAGAGGGCCCAGCAGACCCAGACGCAGAACCCACAGATGATGACGAAGATTTGGCAGATGGTACAGGAACCACTTTAGATCCAACTTTCAGCACAAACAGCCCAACAGTAACAGCTGACCTAGCTCCTACCGATGGCGATACTCCTGCTGCACCCCTTGGAGACAATGTTGTGATGCCTTTGTCGATGGGTGATGGCGAAGCTCTTACTTTTGGTGATGCCGCACCAACCGCAGGAGACGACGATAGGGCCTTTGCTTCACCGAACCTTGATCCTTATTATACGGCCTGGGGCCCAGGTGACTACAGCGTCACTCGACCAGACGACACACCTGAACCCCCAGATGCCTCTGCTCGATGTGGGTGGCAACATTTGGCCCCAGGTGAACTGACTTTCGATCCAGGTCGAACCATGGCAACCATTGAGAGAACAACTGAACTGCGGTTTTCACAGGCTTACAACTCAGAAGCTTGTCCTGATTTACCTTTTCTTTCTGAAGCCGATGAGGCTGAAGTTTTACAAATTATCGATGGCCGAGCTCAGCTTCGCTTCACGACTGACGAGGGCGTAGTTTTCGAGGGCTGGGTAAACGAAGCAGACTTATCGTTCAGTCTCGACACTGATACCGAGGCTGATGGTGGAGTATGCACCGACTGTGAAACTGGAGGTTACATTCCGACTAGTGCCCTAGCCGACATTGCAGATCGGCTCCCCCTCGGAGTAGACGCTCCTGAAGTTCGAGGCCCTGCAAATCTTGAAAGGTTTCCGTTGGGAGTTGAAGTTGGTGGCAACCCAGTAGATGATCCTATCGGCTTTGGCAGATCAAGTTCAGACAATGGCTGGTGTGCCGGAGACAAACAAAGAATTGGTAGACAAGACGAACCTGAGTTTCCAGTTTTGACTGAAACTAAGCTCGACAACATCAGAAGAACACTTACCGACACTTACGGTGTACCCGCTGTTGCTTTTGAAAATGCCTTGGGCTTTTATCAAAACAACCGAAGCTCAATTCGAAATGCTCGCTATATGACTGTTTTAGATATGACCCAATCGGGAACAAGAAAACGTAAATTTCTTATCGATCTCGAAACTGGCTCTGTGACCTCATACTTTGCTGCTCATGGGGAAGGGTCTGGTGAAGGCTACAACAACTTTTCAAGCGGTAGAGTGAGCCTTTTCTCAGATGAATTCGAAAACGGACAGAGTAACACCAGTTCGACTCCGAGAGGCTTTCACATTACCGGTGGCAGATCTTACCCTGATCGATGGGGTAGCACAGCTGCCATGATTTTGCACGGCCAAGAAGAGGGCATTAACGATGCGAGTTGCTCGCGAGGTATTTTTATTCACAGAGCTAGTTATATTAGTAGTCAAAACACCAGAAATGGGCGTGGTAACCCTGGAAGAAGCTGGGGCTGCCCAGCAATGCACCCTGGTGAACAGGCTGAGTTTATTAATAAAGTGAGAGATGGAAGCGTGTACTACATTTATGGAGGCGAGTACTAAAATGTACAAATTTATCTTAGCAATTGCCGTGAGCTTTATAGCAACCTCTGCACATGCAGAACTGCCGGAGTACTTGTGTTATGCAGTGAAAGACCTCGCACCTTACCGGCCTGCTCTTGGTGACGGCATTCAAGAGTTGAGACTGAAATGGGCCTTCAAGTCAAACAGCCCGGTTGGAGCTAGCTCTGGCCTAATTGCAATTAGGCAAAGTGCTGGTGCCCCCAACCAAGTCGCAGCGCTCGGTGTCTGCGAGACTAACCCAGGCACCCCTGGAGAGTGTGATCTCTATGAAGATGCTGGCGGCTTTACAATCATCAACTCTGAAAATGCTCGCTACTTAAATGGCGACCAGGCTGTCATGCTTCCAAAGGTTGTTACGATTCGTGTTGCCGAACGAGTCGAGACCGAGACCATGCGGCCAGAGAACATATCGAGAGTTAAGCTTCATGAACAGCTCACTCGCTACATTGATATTGAGCTGACAAAAGTTCACAACTCGAATTGCATAGTCTCATACTGAGTCGAATGCCGATCTTGCCTTAGCGAGGTCTGATCTAAATTCTGACGACCAGCAAACGCAAGCTTTCTCAGCCTGATACATTTTCGCTGCCGCAACAAATTGGGAAGCGAATAGACAGGTGTACTAAACCTGAACAATATCCACTTCTTTTTTCATGTTAATTCAGGGGCTTAAACTGCGCACCTATTTGCATCAACTGGTTGTAGCGGGACGCGGGGACAAGAACACGAGGTTCTCTTGTATGGAGAAAGTGATGTACGAAATAAAACCGTATATATGCTTAGGTCTAGCCTTTTGGGCTCTTCAAATGGATGTGGTGATGAACTCATCATACGGATCGGTTACCAGGCTATTTGCATTGGCTCTAATTGGTCTTGGTGGCTTCATTATTTTTATGCGCGGATCAAACCGCGGGTATTTCGGCAAAGCTAACAAAGCCTAAGCCATTCTCACCAAAACTTTTGCTTCGGAACTTTAACCTCGCCTACGAGGTTAAGTTTTAATAAGTTGCACCTCCAGACCGATATGTTAATTGGGTAGGTAGGGCATCGTTGTGCAGGCAGCATTAAAACAAAAACTTGAACAATTGAACACAGTCGTTGAGCAGTACCCGGCACTGTTGCCAGGGCTTATGTTTGTTGGCGGTTTCTTTTTCGATCTTATCACCTTAAATAGAATCGACGAATGGTTTGGGATTCTGAGCCAAGGCATTTACCTGTCAGCTTGTGTTCTTCTTTTGGGTTCTCAGTTTTTTCGCTTCGAGTACGACAACCCGAGCAGACCAAAGCTTACCAAATTGTTGAGTTTCAGAACGGAAGCACTGCACTTCGCCTTCGGAGCGCTTCTAAGTGCTTATGCGATCTTCTACTTTAAGAGCTCGTCGTTTTCGGTGTCCTTCTTGTTTTTGATGAGCATGGTGAGTTTACTTCTTATCAACGAAGTGCCCTACTTTCAAAAGCTTGGTCTTGGCGTGAAATCTGCTCTTCTCGCCCTATGCGTGTTTTCGTTTTTCGCCTATGTAATACCGATAGTGTTTGGCTCGCTAGGCCCTCTCATTTTCTGCCTCTCTCTGGCCGTTGGCTGCATTTTCTTGTTTGCAAAGCTGCAAGTCTTAAAAAAGTTGGGGGTTGAGGCTGAAGTACAGCGAAAACAGATGCTGATACCTTGGGGTTTAGTGCTTGTCGCATTTCTTGCCTTTTACTTTCTTAAGATTCTTCCACCAGTGCCGCTCTCACTAAAAGAGATCGGTGTCTACCATAGCGTAGAGAAAACGGCAGACAACAAGTACAAACTTTCTTACTACAAACCATGGTGGAAGTTTTGGTCAAAAGCTTCGGCCGACTTCGAAGCCGCCCCAGATGACAAAGTGATTGTTTTCTTCAGACTTTTTGCTCCTAGCAACTTTACAGAAGAAATTAGACTTCAGTGGAGCCACCGACCACCTTCTGGTGAATGGCAAGACTACGACACAATACCGATTCGTATTTTCGGCGGACGAGGCAAGGGTTTCCGAGGCTATGGCTCTAAACAAAATTTCAGTGAGGGCGAGTGGAAGACCCGGGTTCTTACTTCAGACGGCCGCGAGATTGGAAGAGTCTACTTTGATCTTGAGGCAGTTAATGAACACTCAGAACCAGCAAAGTTCATAGAATTTTAGAAAAGAAAATGGTTACGACTGACCTTTGAGCAAATCGACTCGTCTTACGGAACTCTAACCATTACGCTTTCGAGCGCGGGCCTTTCTTGTTTTTTCGGCGGAGGGCTCCCCTTGCCTACAAACATAAAACCAACGATATCAATTTGTGCAGAGTCGACACCAAGAATCTCATAAGTCTTTTTGTTACGAGTGAATCCGCCAGTGCTCCATTTGCTGGCGTAACCCTGCTCGTGCAAATACAAACTCGCGTTTTGCACTCCACAAGCGACGGTTGCATAGTCTTCTCTTTGCTGAAAATTATCATCGACCTTCTTGCAACCAATAGCCACCATCTGGGGTATATTTGAGAGCTTCTGTCGAAGTGCACCCAGCATCACTTCAGAAGGAGGCTTCGGTGATGCTGCCTTAATCTCAACCGCAAGCTCTACCAATTTCATTTGGGTCTCTCGGCCAATCAGATAAAACATCCAAGGGTAGGTCAGCTTATGGTTGGGTGCCCAAAGGGCTAGATTTAACGCCTCCTCAATGAGGTCCTGCGGCACAGATTCTCCTGAAAACTCATGCACAGTCCTACGAGAAAGAATTGCTGTTTTTAAGTCCATACACACCTCCCTTAGTCTAGTTTATACAAAAGTCTGTAGCTCTTGTGAACCGAAATTAGGGCTGAGAGAATCTAAGTAAGGCGCGCCAAAACCCGTTGCCAGTGCAGGATGCACGGCTACCCTCTAACCAACTACAAGGGGTGACAGGATGTCTACGCTTGTGAATAAGGCGACAATTGCCTTTTTTGCGCTATTAATTATCGGCTGCGACGGCCAACACTCTGCTCTTACAAACTCGTCACAGAAACAGAGTAATGACGAGAAACGTAAAGATGGCAATGCTCCTGATACGGGCGATAAAGATGGCGAGAATAGCGCCCCCCCCTCCTGGTAGCCAAGGCAAGCTGTGCTACTCTTCAGAAAGTTGCTACACCCTCTACCCGCTCGATGATGTGAACACTGCCGAGAACATGTACCAATATGTTGGGCCCGGCGATTCCGGCTTTCCTAGTGGCCTTAACCCAAATTACTATCGTAAGCCTCAGAACTTATTTTTTGTTCCGCAGGTGCCTGGCGAAACTCAGATCTCACCAAACTTTCGGCGCCAAGAGGTGATCTGGGCCAATTCAACTAGAGGTCACTATGGGCACTTTTCTCGGCTCGTGGTTGAGAAGCTGCAAGCTCTGCGGGAGCGGTTTGGCCGACCCTTAGTCATAAACAGCGGATACAGAAGCCCGGGGTACAACGCCACACTTAACGGAGCCGCCAGATTCTCTAGGCACACCTATGGTGACGCTGTCGATTTCAAAATCGCCGGAGTCGGCTTTGGCGAGATCGCAAATGCTTGCAAACAACTGGGCGCAGCCTTTACTCAGATATATCGGTCTCACATTCATTGTGATTGGCGAACAAGCCCTCTCGATGAGAAGGTTTTTGGGCCTTCGGCATCAGGTCAGCTGAACTCTCTTTCGGCAGAAGATGTTCACTCCGCGATGCACGCTGAATCTCGTATCAATACTGAGGTTGTTGATTTTCAAAATGCCAATGAAATTCAGGTTCGATTTCAAGCTGACACCCCTAGTGAAGACGGGGGTGAACTGATGCACCAATGGAACTTCATCAAAAACGGGCAACTTGTTGCGAGTTCAAATAAAAGCGAACCGGTTTTGACGCTAGACCCTGGAAGCTATTTGGTACGAGTTAAGGTTGAAGGAAGTGTCGAAATTGAAGAGCTATTCGACCTAGACTAACGCTCACATGTCAGTTGTTTTGACGAAGACTTTTGCCAGATTTCGCTACCCAATACCTGTGGTTTTTTTGTAAAATAAGGGCATGTCAGATTCACCTTCACTAATCAAATACTCACCCGGTCAACTTATCGTACACAAAAAGTACGGCTATCGTGGTGTGATCATAGAGGTGGATGACTGTTTTCAAGGCACCGAGGAGCAATACCACGGCGCCAACACAACTGACCCTCCTCGAGACAAACCCTGGTATCACATTTTGGTCGACGGGTCAGATTACGTGACCTACGTGCCCGAGATGCAAATTGAGGTCGACCCTTCTCTCGAGCCAATCAACCACCCTAAAATCACTGAGATTTTTCACGATTTTAGAGATGGTAAATATTTTCGACCACTTCATTAAACGCATCCTTCTGCCTCTCACACCCCTAGCCAATTCTGAATCAAAACGGTTTACAATGGTGATCGAGTTGAATAGTCTGCAGCCACTATATCACCACCGCAAATGAAGGACCTCGTATGAAAGTGCTTTTTGTATGCCTCGGTAACATCTGCCGATCTCCAGCTGCTGAAGGCATCTTTATCAACATGGTGCAATCAGAGGGCTTACAAGATTCTTTTCAAATTGACTCTGCTGGTACCGGTGCGTGGCACGAGGGTGAACCCGCCGACGGCCGAATGCGCGAACACGCCAAGCAACGTGGCTATGAATTGCCAAGTATTGCTAGACAATTTAAGACCTCTGACTTCAAAGAGTTTGACTACATACTGACCATGGACAACATGAACTTCGAAGACGTCATAGCCTTGGCTGACAATCAGCAAGAGAAAGACAAGGTTCGCAAAATGGTGAGTTTTTGTAAGGTACACGACGTACCCGGAGTGCCTGACCCCTACCATGGCGGTGATGATGGCTTTCGTCTTGTAATGGACATCTTAGAAGACGGTTGCAGTGAACTTCTTAAGAAACTCAAAGAAGAAATGTCGGAGTCTTAGAACCATGTCAGGAAAGCTCTCAGATCTAAAAAAGAGAATTACGAGTTCCGAGAGGGTTTCTGGTGGCAGCATGGCTGCTGTTGAAAAAGTCACGGTAGAAGGCATTGAGACCCAATGCCTTCTCAAGACAGGTTACCCCTCTGCCCAGGTTTATCGCGCCGAAGCCAAAGGTTTGATTCGACTCGGCCTGAGCAAAACGTTTCGGGTGCCTGAGGTTATAGAAATCGGTGATACCTATTTGCTGATTGAATATGTTGAGCTCGGCGAGAAGAACGATGACTTTTGGCAACAGTTCGCCGATAAACTCGTGCAAATGCACAACTACTCAGAGCAGTGGTACGGCTTCTCATCAGACAACTACTGTGGCTTATCACTGCAGAAAAACACACCTCCGATACCCTACAACAGAGACAATGCTTGGGCTCATTTCTTTGTGGACTACCGCCTCGGTCAACAGACTCACTTGGCTAAAGCCAACCGAAAGTGGACAACTGAGTTGAATCGACTGTTTCAACAAGCACGCCCCATCATGTTTGAAATTTTACAAGACTTAGACGAGCCCCCCTCACTCTTGCACGGCGATCTTTGGAGCGGAAACTACTTGGTAGATTCTGAAGGAGCTCCAGTGTTGATAGATCCAGCAGCTTACTATGGTCATCGCGAAACCGATCTGGCTATGATGAAATTGTTTGGAGGCTTTCCCGATGAGGTTTTTGTAAACTATGAAAAGGCCTATTCATTGCATCAAGGCTGGGAGCTCAGGCTACCCATCTATCAACTTTACCATCAGCTTAATCATTTGAACCTTTTTGGCATGAGTTACGAAAAGGCAGTCTCTGGAACTCTAACAAAGATCTTAGAGAAATCATGAAGTGTCTTTTAACGAGAAAAGACCCCTACAAAAGTGAAATCACAGACATTGAATTGCCTGAAATTCAAGACAATGAAGTTCAAATACGAGTTGAGTACAGCTCACTGAACTACAAAGATGCCCTCGCCATTACTGGTAAAGGCCGCATCTTAAAGAGTTTTCCCCTTGTGCCCGGCATTGACGCCTCTGGGGTTATTGAAAAGAGCCGCTCAGAAAAATTGAAAGAGGGTGAAGCTGTTCTTGTCACCGGTTGTGGCCTTGGCGAGAACCTTAACGGTGGTTATGCCGAATTCATTCAAGTGCCCGACTCTTGGGTCATACCACTACCTGAAAGCTTGTCGAGCCGAGATGCAATGATCTATGGAACCGCTGGCTTTACAGCAGGCTTATGCCTAATGCGAATGGAGCAAATGGACCAGAGCCCCGAGCTTGGACCAGTACTCATATCAGGAGCCTCAGGCGGAGTTGGCTCACTTGCCACCGCTATTCTCTCGACAGCTGGTTACGAGGTGCATGCCTGCACGAGCAAGCCTAAACAAGCAGAGGCCTTGCTCGGCCTGGGCGCCAAACAGACACTTCACCCCTCTAAACTCATTGCGGAGCCATCAAAACCACTGGAGTCAGCGCAGTACGCTGGAGCTATCGACAATTTAGGTGGAGATATGCTTCACGCTCTCATGGCTCGCACTAAACTTTGGGGAAATGTCGCATGCGTTGGCCTGGCGATGTCTCATGAGCTTCAGTCAACGGTGATGCCTCTTATTCTAAGGGGTGTGAGTTTGCTAGGTATTAGCTCTGCCAACACTCCCCGACCGATGCGTGAGAGGCTGTGGCAGAAGTTGGCAACCCAGTGGAAACCAGAACAGCTAGAAAATATTGTCTCAAGAGAGTTGAGTCTCGAGGAGCTACTCTCTGCAGCTCCAGAGATGATTGCTAACAAAACTTTTGGTCGCTCGATCGTAAAAATCTGTTAGCCTAAGTCTTGAATTTCAAATGAACTAGTCGAGAAGACTTCTCAGCATCCAAGCCGTTTTCTCATGCACTTCCATTCTTTGTGTGCACAGATCTAGAGTCACCTCATCATTTGCCTCGTCTGCAACAGGAATCACTTTTCTTGCCGTACGCACAACAGCCTCATGACCATCTACAAGGTCTCGAATCATCTGCTGGGCTTCAGGAACAGAGGTTGCTTCTTTAATTGAAGAGAGTTCAGAGAACTGAGTGTAGGAGCCTGGAGCGTACTCACCAAGTGCACGAATTCTCTCAGCGACTTGATCAACTGCCATCGCTAGCTCTGTGTAGTGCTGCTCGAACATAAGATGCAAAGTTTGAAACATTGGCCCAGTAACGTTCCAATGGTAATTGTGGGTCTTAAGGTACAATGTATAAGAATCAGCCAAGAGATGGCCCAGACCGCTTGAAATGGCTTTTCGCTGCTGCTCGTCGATACCGATATTGATTTCCATCAGATTTCTCCCTGTGAACTTTTCTTAAATGTGAGTGCTATGCGCTGAAAGTCAAGTAAAGGCTGCACACAGAAGCCCACAACCAAGCAGGTATTGCCCATGCCTGCTGCCTGAGCTAGCTTTGAGGTATTGGGGGGAATTAACATGATCAAACTTTTGTGCGTCACAGCTATCGCTGTGCTTTCTCAAGTCTTATTTGCTGCAGAAGTCTACCAAGCTTCAAACAAAGGCCTGTCGACTTACGAAGAGCTCGTGAGTTCACTAGAGCCTGGCAGTGTACTGGTTCTCGGCGAGATTCACGATCACGAAGGGCATCACAATTCTCACAAGAGAATTCTTGAAGAGATGGTCGCACAGGGAGTCTCGTTTCATGTCGGCATGGAGTTCTTCTATTACCCAAGTCAATCGATTGTGGACCAATACCTTTACAATGAAATAAATGAAAATGACTTTTTAGAGCAAGTTGGCTGGGGCGGCTTCTCTTTCGATTTCTACAGAGACAAGACCCTTCTGCCTCTCGAAACTGGCGGGCACACTTTTGCCATCAATGCCCCTCGAGAGCTAACCCGCTTTGTCGCGCGCAACGGGTTAGAGAAACTGACTCCTGAGTTGCAGCAGTTAATGCCACCTAACTTCGAGCTCGGTGACGAGCACTATTATGAGCGCTTCAGGCAAGCCGTAGGCGGTGACCATGTGCCACCAGAATTTCTTGGCAAGTACTTCGCTGCTCAGTCTATTTGGGACGAAACCATGGCATGGCAGTCTCTTAAGGCGATAGACAACAGCCGTGAGCAAGATGTTTTCGTCATCATTGTGGGCGATTTTCACGTGGCATTTGGAGGAGGCCTACCCGACAGCTTGATCGCAAGAGGGGCTAGCAAAGTGGTGACAGTCTCTCATGCAGACTCGTCGAACATGAAAGAAGGCGACAAGCTGAATTGGCTTGAGCCTCACCCAGAATGGGGCCAAAGAGCTGATTGGGTTGTGTTTGCCGACAGAGAAGAGTCGAATCTGACTCGATTGGCCTGTGATTTAGCCCAGGTGAACCAGGAGTAAGCGGTATGAAAATCTGGAGCGTTGAAAGCAACCGACAAATGCTAGACGGGGGTTCTATGTTTGGTAACGCCCCCAAGGCACTCTGGAGCCGTTGGATCAAGCCAGACGAAATTGGCCGCATACCCCTAGCCTGCCGTTGCTTTTTGGTTGAAATTGATAACAAAAAAATTCTTCTTGAGACTGGAATTGGTGCTTTTTTCGAACCCAAACTAGCAGATCGGTTTGGAGTTCAAACTCCTGACACACATCAGTTGTTAAAAAACCTGGAATCACTCGGCCTCACCGAAGACGACATTGATATGGTGATACTGTCTCACCTCCACTTCGATCATGCTGGTGGGCTTCTGCCGACCTATCAAGAACTTGAACAAAACGGAGAACGCCTGTTGTTTCCAACGGCTGAATACGTCGTGGGCAAGCAAGCATGGGAGCGAGCTCTCAAACCTCACTCTCGAGATAGGGCTTCATTTGTACCCGTGCTCAACCGCTTGCTCGAAGAATCTGGTCGCCTGAAGCTGATCAACCCAGAGAGTGATCAGCTTCTAGGTGGCAAGATTAAATTTGTGACCTCTTCGGGCCATACCCCTGGCCAAATTCACACCGTGATATCGGATGAGTCTGGAAGATCAGCTTTCTTTGCTGGTGATCTCATACCCGGGAGGCATTGGGTTCATGTTCCGATCACAATGGGCTATGACCGCTACCCTGAGATGCTTATTGATGAAAAGTCTGAGCTTTACAAAACAGCTCTCGCCGAGAAGTGGCTCATCTTGTACACCCATGACTCTGAGTACTCGTCGTCATATATCAAGCAAGACGAAAAGGGCCGCTACACCTTCGATCAGCCGATTGAGAGCCTCTCAAGCTTTGAAATGTAGAACAAAGAGCTGTGAAGTGGGTGAGCTAGCCTTACCTTTCTTCAACTTGGCTTTTCAAATCGCAGCAGCTCCTCTATACCCACCTCATGAGTAAGATTACCCCTGATGAAGCTATTGCCAAATTGTTAGCCGGTGAGGTCGTCGCTCTACCGACAGAGACAGTGTACGGCCTGGCAGGAAGACACGATAAACCAGAGGCAGTTGAAAGCATCTTCAAAACAAAAAAGAGACCCTCATTTGACCCCTTGATTTTGCATGTTAAAGACTTAGAGCAAGCGACCGAACTGGTTCAACAGATCTCACCGGCACATAAAGTATTGGCTGATGCCTTTTGGCCGGGGCCACTCACACTGATATTTGATAAATCTGAGAAAGTTTCTTACGAAGTTACCTCAGGGCTTGAAACCGTGGCTGTGAGAGCTCCGAAGCATCCTTTGTTTTTGCAGATACTTGAAAAGATAGGCAAAGCCTTGGCAGCCCCGAGCGCAAATCAGTTTTCTAAAACTAGCCCGACAACCGCAGAGCATGTTGAATCTGAATTTTCTGGAGTCATCGATGTCGTTGATGGAGGGGCTTGCGAGAGTGGTATTGAGTCAACGATTCTTCAACTCAAGACTGCCGAACAATCTGTGCAAGTCAGTGTGCTAAGGCCTGGTGTGATTGCACCTGCAATAATCAGATCAAAGCTGGAGGAAGCGGGTTTAAAGGTTGAATTTGTAGCTAGCCAAACAATGGCTCCTGGCAAAATGAAAGCTCATTACCAACCTGCTCAGCCTTTGATTCTATTTGATAGCAATCAGTATGAAGCCAAAGACATCGAAGCCAAAAGCTCAACACTGAGATCAAAAGGCGAAAGCCATGAGCTCGACAAATCAAAATTGGATTTCTCGAAACCAGGAGTGCTAACTCTTTCTGCTGACCCAGCAATAGCTGCGAGAGAGCTTTACGCTGAACTCAGAAGGCTGTCTGCTGAAGATCACACCATCTTGTTGTGCCCCTGGCCCCACGGGCCCAAGCCTCCCGAGAGCTGGCTGGGCATCTTTGACCGTTTAAATAGAGCTAGCCACACTCAATTCTTTTAATTGCGCCACATTATGACACGGCCTGTTTTAATGTGATATAGGCTAAAAAATCCCCTATTTTTAGCACCTTAGCTCCCCACCGTGTATGTTTACTCATTTTTGAACTCTAACCTATTTGATCTCATAAACCACCAAAAATAGGTCTTGTTAAGTTATCTAGGGTAGTTTAAGATATCTTAAACACGTGAGAGAAGGCCGAGAGGTCTTCCCTAACGCAAACGCCTGAATAGGAGTACGTAATGCAAAATGAACCAACAGATACCCAAAAGTTTTTGGTGGAATTCGGAAAGCTCCTGAAGAAGACAAGAAAGTCTATGGGGCTATCTCAGGTCAATGCTTCAGCAGAAATGCGGATTGACTACCGTCATTATCAAAACATCGAAGGTGGTAAGATTAATCTTCGCCTCGACACAATGATGAAATTGATCAAATTCTACAATCTAGACAAGATCCGTGACGAAATCGAAGTCGGCACATTCTCTGACCTGCTAAGCGGGAAACCTCAAGAAGATGTCAGATCTGACTGGGAAATCCTATACGATTATTTCGTAAAAGGTGGCAAAGCCGGCTTCGGCGTTTGCACCCAGACAACGATGATCAATCACATGAACGACACGTTAAAAGAAAAAGTGGGCATCGCCGGTGGCGGCGGAGTCCTCGAAGCTTCTAACGCAGACCTTCTCGACGAGCAGGAGCTTGTACAACTGAATCACTACCTCAAGCAGAGCTGCAAAAACGGCGGCGAAGCAATTGAGCCTGTAGTTGTACACCTCAGACACCGTGATGGAGCTCGAGTTCCATTCTTGATGGTGCCAGATGTTCGCTGCAGTTTTGATGGCGAAGTGGCTGAGACCCAAGGCATTTTCATAGACGCCTCAACCCTAGAAGAAGAGGGCAGCCGTCTTAGCCAACTTGTGAAGAGCTACAAAAAGTTCTCTCAAGCCTCTGACATGTTGAAATCAAGCTAAACATTTCTGAGTAGTTTAATTCTTATTTGGTGATCTTGTCGGGCTCTGTAAAGAGCCCGCAACTTTATCTAGACCGTATATAAGAGCCACACCGAAAGCGCAAAAACCAAGCAGTATCCATTGGCTTTCGTTAACCTCTGGGGCTGCCTCATAGGGCCAAACCTTCTTTAAACTGCCAAGCATTAGCCCAGCAAGGGCGGCCATCGTAGTGTGCTTGTGCTTCGATAAGCACCAATTTAGAACCCTAATGAAGGTCAAAAGA
The DNA here is from genome assembly GCA_013216195.1 of Bdellovibrionales bacterium. Taxonomy (GTDB): domain Bacteria; phylum Bdellovibrionota; class Bdellovibrionia; order Bdellovibrionales; family UBA1609; genus JABSOQ01. Next base: position 789 of record JABSOQ010000094.1, on the reverse strand, counting down.
CCCACTGCCATACCTGAAATGAAAGTTAATATCACGACCAAATCACGCGCATGCAAGGCCTCCAAAATGGGTTTGTAGAGGCCTAGAATCACCAAGAAGGTCGACCCCGAAATGCCTGGCAGAATCAAAGCACAAACTGCAACGGAGCCTCCAAAAAATACGTGAAGAGGGTTTGAAACATCGAGAGCCATGTTGGCCTTTAGTGAGAAAAAGCCGAAAGCCAAAACAGCAAACACCAACATTACGACATGGTTGATCAGAGTCTTGCTCATCTCGTTATAGGGATACTTCACCGAAACCAGAATCAGACCAAAAAAGAAGGCATAGGTGTGAGCTGGATAAGTCTCCATAACTGCGACCATCCCCTTCGACAAAACCAAAATACTGAAAACAATGCCCATCCCGAGTGGAATCAAAAACCCCCACTCGATCTTCATCAGCTCAGCTCTCCCCCGCTCTGCGGCTTCACCTCCCTTGATCAACCAAAACAAAGCCTTCAGTTTGTTAAAGTTAAAACCCGTTATTGCGCCAACAAGTGTACCGTAGATGCCAGTGATCAAGGCGACTGTACCACCCGACACTCCGGGTATAACGTCTGCCGCTCCCATAGCCATGCCCTTAAAGAACACTCGCAATCGCTGAACAGAAAAAAATTGATTCATGAGATGACTCCTATACTAAGCCACGGGGGCGTGTTCTGGAAGGCGGCCTGCCATTAGCTCGGCTATACCTCGCGTTGGAGGAATTCGCGACAAAACAATCTTAATCACCGCTGTTATTGGAACAGCC
>JABSOQ010000093.1 GCA_013216195.1 Bdellovibrionales bacterium | reverse complement strand
CCTGAAGATCTTCAACCGAGAGAGCCAAAAGGGCCATTTGACCCATCTGGTATTTCTTTGTCTGATTTTGTGCACCCCTTCGCGATTCTTGAAAGCTTTAGCTGGGCTGCCACTAAAGATAGTGCACACCCTGTCATTCGTGAAATGTCAGCGAAATTGCTCTCTTACTTAATCAGAGTCATGGACACTTATGGCGGCATAGACGAATCAGAAAAAATTAGAATTGCCGAGACGCTATACGACTTGAGACTTAATCTGCCCAACAATTATGAAATCTCGCAAGCTGCTCTGCACATTGTGCAAACAACAGGCTGGCCTGATTTGGCTGTCTCTGAGGCTTATGCCTATCTAGGGGGTTCAGCATTTGTAGAGGCAGACCTAAACACCGACTTGCACACACATAAAAAGACCAGCCTTCAAGTTGCAGCTGTGAAAGAGCTCGAGCAGATGACCATCCGCCCTGAGCGCTGGGGAGAAGGTTACGAAGTTGCCGACCCCAGAGGTGACTCATTAACAGGTGACACGAGCTGGATGGGCTTGATCCGTATGTTTCACGCCGACTACAACTCGGGCCAGTGCCCAATTGAGTTAAGAAGATAAAAAAAGAGAGCCGCCTCGGCTCTCTTTCAAAATCCCCTAAAGAATCTTTGAAATTAGTCGTCGTCTCTTTCACAACGAGTGTTTTTGTAAGAGATTCTAGCCTGATACGAAGGCTGATTAAGGTCACCCTGAAACACCTCTTGAATCGTCATAGAGTTGATCACGATGTATTTGCCGCCTCTTCTTACTTCACACTTCTGAAATCTCATAAATGAGTTGGCCTTGCGGTTTTGGCCTGCATCGATCTCTGCAGCGAGTTGGCGACCTGCTGTGACAGCAGCGTTGTATGACGGCTGAGCAGCAGTTTTCGCAGTGAAGTTGTACGAGCGGTAACCGCCAGCAAATGAAACGCTTCCGACAAAAGTAAGAGCTGCAATTGCTGTGTACATGATTGTTTTCATTATGTCCCCCTAAGTTAGAATTTGTTGTTTGTTGCTTGTTGTTCCTTTGTCGTTTCGACAAGACCAAAGTAGAAAACCCGAAACCAGATGGCAAAACGAATCCTGTTCGACGCTTTGATTAGCGTTCCTCTGTGAGAACACCTTCAAAAAGAAATTAGCTTCACAGCACAAAAAAACGGAGCTCTTAAAGCTCCGTTTCCGAAATTCTAAACTGAATTGCGATCTCAATCGTCATCTTTCTCACAACGCTTGTTGCTGTATGAGATCACAGCTTCGAACACCTTCACAAAGTCGCCATCTTTATAAACAAACTTTTCTTGGATATTCATGCCATTGATCACTATGTACTTGCCGCCTCTTCGAACCTCACAATTCTGAAACCTCATAAAAGAGTTGGCCTTCCGGTTTTGGCCTGCATCGATTTCTTGAGCAAGAGCTCTTCCTGCTGTGATGGCATTGTTATAAGTCGGTTGCTGAGTCGCTTTAGCGGTGAACCTTACCGTGCGCCATGCGAAGGCCGAGCTAGTAAAAAGAAGAATGGCAGCGACAATTGACACTTGCGTTGATTTCATAATCCCCCCAACAAAAAAAATCTGTGCACAAAGTAAAAACGCTTTTGCTTTTGGTCAACTTCAAGCTGGTTTTCAAAACAAAACCTGTTCTCACCAGAGAACATTTAGTCTTGCGGATTGTCATTGCTCAACAAGTCGGCACCACAACTTGGGCAGTAGGTTGACCCTTCAGGTATCTTGGCCAAACAAAACCGGCACTGAAAGACCCTCATGAAATAAAGGCCCTTATTCGTAAAGTAAAGGCCGCAACAGCCCACGAACAGCAACACGACAAAATCGGTGCCTACAGAGCCGGTATAGACACCAAGCGGCGTAAAGCAGATCGCAAGCACTGAGCTAACAAGTGCTATCAAGCCACTCAGCAAAACCCATAAGCCCATGACACGATCAGCGCGGCCCCTAGCCTTGATTGTAGCCTGGTACTGTTCGTGACTCACACGATCTTCGAGCTCTGGGCGAAAGAGTTTCTTCTTTGGCAAACCTGCGGCCTCAGTTTAGTTAGGTTTTGTGCAATCCATATGGATGCGTTCTTCCTCGTTATCTGGATGCATAACCAACAACACTCTCGAGTTTTGATTACGATCAGAAACCAAGCTTACCGCCTCTGCGATCTTTTTACCAGACCTCCACCAGGCCACGCCCATCCAGGCGTCATTGCCAATGGCTACGATTTCATCATCACCTTGTTTGAATGACTTTTCACTCCCGCCATGTGAAGCCCCCGGCTCGTTGCTTGACCACTCAAAACTGACATCCATATCGTCACCAGTATTGGTAAAAGAAGTGATTGTGCACACGTACACGACCTCGTTAAAGAGATCACCGAGCTCGACCGAGTTGGCCTGCCACCCCAAAACCACAATGCTCAATAGAAATAAGCGAATCGCCGCTTTCAAACCTGCTCTCAACTGTGCCCCCTTTCGTTGATGAGTAAGCTGCGCCAGATCAGCTGGCTAGTAGAATAAAGACTCAAATGACCATAATTCTTATTTCGTTACAACTCTGAGCCTGTGATTATCACCATGCTACCCGATTGGGCTTGCGATTCAGAGCCCATTGGTTACAACATATTCTATGGTGAAGAATTCCGCCCTTTCTCGCGCCCTAGAGGCGCTCATAGCCTACTCTTTGCTCGTTTTCCTATGGGGAGCCTGGGTCAGAATTTCTGGTAGTGGAGATGGTTGTGGTGAGCATTGGCCCTTTTGCTACGGTGTACTAATACCTGAATCCGCTGAACTCAAGTTGCTGATTGAAAATTTTCACCGAATCTCAACAAAGCTATACGGTATTTTTGTCATAGGCCTCATCGGAGCCATTTTCTGGAAACTCCCAAAAGGTCATGCTGCCAGGAGCCTGGTTCTGTGGGTTTTCTTTTTCACCTTGATGGAAGGCCTCATTGGAGCGGTTATTGTTCTCAGAGGCTTAGTGACTGATGATGACTCCTTATTTAGAGCCATCATGATCTCAGTTCATTTGGCAAACACATTCTTGCTTATGGCTTCGATTGGATTTTGCTGGTACTCGGTCAAATTCGAAAAGCCAAATTTTAGCTGGAGGAAAGGCCTCAATCCCGCTTTGCGCAGTTTAACAATGTTGATTGTAATCATTGGAGCCCTCGGAGCCCTTGCAGCACTATCTACCACTCTGTTCCCTTCAACATCTTTGCTGGAGGGTTTGGCAAAAGACTTTTCTGCTGATAGCCACTTTCTACTTCGACTGAGAGGGCTTCACCCGTTTCTGGGCGTAGCTTTGTTCATCTGGATTCTTAGCCTTGATCTTAAGCCCACATCATCTTTTGGCTGTAAAGCTAGTTTCGCATTTAAGTCTCTGTTCGCACTCAACGTCGGCATCGGCATGTTCACTCTCGGCCTTCTCTCGCCAACAGTTTTGAAGCTTGCTCATCTTTTGTTCGGTCATTTGCTTTGGCTTGCGCTAGTGTTTCTTATCGCTGACAAAGGCCAGAGCCCTGAACCAGAGCTCTCAGCCTAGGCTCTTTTTTGTTTTCTCATAAGTAGAAGCTGATGAAGATAGAAACCGCTGGCGCACCACACACCACCCAGAAGACCACCAACCAAAGCAGTTAACAAGATCATAAGCATAGGATGAGGAATCGAGAACATGGAGCTCATTTTGATTGCCATAAATCCCTGTGACTGGATGTTTTCGATGTAGGCAACGATGCCCCATACACAAAACACTGCCACAAAGGCCTTTGCAAAAGCACCAAATGCCGACTTCATCTTGTGACCCAACAAAAAGCAGATTGCAGCAAAACCCCACCAGGGGAGCATCCAACTCAAGCTAAGCACCAGTAGCCCGATAGCGTAAATCATTTCACCTCCTCCGTAGGGGCTAGAGACTCTAAAGCTTGCTCTAACCCTCTGTAGAAGTTGACCTCTCGGTAAGACCCCTCAGCCCAACCCTTTACGAAGGCTCTGTAATCAGGATCAAAAGGGTTACCAGGCTGGCCGCCAGGATAATTCACGTGAACCTCAAAATCTTCGCCAAGTCTAGCGATATGCCGCCATGATGGGCCGTGATTGCCACCATTTGCATTTACAGAATCTACCGAGCCTCCCATAGAGGTCAAATCACCACCAAAAGGCCCTAGCTTGATAAGGTGATCGATTTGGGTGCCTTGCACCTCTCCCCAGGCCCAATTCTTTGGATCACCGTACTGATCAGTTAACTGAGCCAAAGCTTGCTCTAGAGAGTCTCTCAAAAGCTCTTTCACTTTGTCTTTGGGGCTCTCTCCAAGAATCCACAAAGCGGGGTGCCTACTACCTTTTGAGATCGCCTCTAAGATTTGTGTGACGATCATGTTCTTCGGGTACAAATTGCCTTCTCTAGGCCCAAGCACTGGCTCGAACAGGGCCCGCCGAAAAAGACTTCGCCATGCGAAAAACAAAGACGCTTCTGATGACTTAGCGCCTGTTCGGTGATCCCATGCTTTCAACGCTACAACTTGATCAGCCAGGGGCTCTTTCCCCAGCAATTCAAGCATCAAGGGTAAGGTTTCTCGAGCGCTGAGATCTAAGTCATCGGTTTGCAATGCCTTAAAAGATTCGATGGAAGCATCTTTTGCATTTTTATCAAGCACTTCAGAAATTCTAAGCGCACGATAAGGAGGATTATAATCCCATGTCACGAAGTACGGGTATTTATCAGACGCGACCGGGGCATTGGCAGAGAAAACATAGCCTTGTTTCGGGTCTACCTTTTTCGGAATATTCTCAAAGGGCACAAAGCCCTTCCACTGGGTATCTGAGACCCTGCCGTTTTTCACAAACTGCCCATCACCACTTGGGCGTATGGGCACCCTGCCGGCATGATAAATAGCCACATTCTCTGTATCGGCACAGATCACATTTTGCGAAGGGCTCCAGAGATGCTTGATCGCCTTTTCACAGTCTTTACGGTCTTTTGATCTGACGAGCTCTAAAAAGGCCCGAAACTCATTAGAGCCTTCGTGGGGCATCCACCTCAGCGCTAGTCCGAGTTTACCTTCTCGTGCCATGACCAACCCAGCTTCGGTGTAAAGCAATTCAACTGACTCTGAAGAACCACCTTTGACCAAGAACTCCTCATCAACCTTTTCTGCTGTTTTCCAATCGCCGTTCCAGAGGTATCGAAGGCTACTTTCACTTTCAAACTCAACCTCAAACCAATCAGCCACATCTGTATTGCCATTGGTAACAGCCCAGCCAAATTCGGGCTGAATACCGATCTCTAAACCGGGCGCTCCTGCAAATGCAGCACCGTAAATATTGACGTTGTCGTCAGTCGCCACTAACTGTTGTTCGTACCAAACATTTGGGGTCGAGTATTTCAGATGGGTATCGTTAGCAATATATGTTTGCCCATCTCTTGTCACTCTGCCCGAAACCGCCCAGTTGTTACTGCCATTTGTAGCAAAGGGTTGAAGGTATTCAGGAAACATCTGAAAACTTGCGGTAAACTCATCAGTTGAGCTTCCACGAAACTCTGGTTTTTGATAACCACGCCCCGCTTCGTATCCAGCAAACCACCTTGCCGGGAACTTGCCAGGAAACAGGCTCATCGCCTTTTTGCGACCCAGCTTTTGCAGATGCTTGGTCACCATCAAATCATAAGATCTACCTGCCAGCCTGAAAGTCATCACTTTAAGAAGACCAACTGACTTCTTTGCCGTCCAAAGCTCAGGGCTTTGCCCCAACAATTTGTATTCAACCGGATAGCGACTTGCAGAGAGGCTTCTAATGTAGCGGTTTGCCCCCTCAGTGTAAGATTCAACAGCAGCCCTAACTTCTGGGTCGGCCATCACCATCTCATAGGTTTTCTCGACCGACCTTCGCATGCCCATCTTAATGAAAAATCGATCGTACTTTTCAAGCTTCGGCCCAAGCATTTCTGAGAGCCTCCCGAAAGCAGGTCTCGTCGAAAGCTCCATCTGAAACAAACGGTCTCTCGCATGCAAGAAACCCTGCACTTGATAGACATCTTGTAGGGTTTTACCAAAAACATGAGGAACTGAATGTTTATCCCAAACCACGGTCACTGGCGCAGAAAGTGAGCTCCAGTCAAACTTCTCGACGTCTTTTCCTCGCACTGGAGAATTTCGCCAAAATCCTGTGAACGGGCTCAGCAAAGGGCCTAGGGCTGGCAATGAGCTAAAAGAATTGCCAAGGCCAACTGTTAGAATTACAGCTGTGAAAAGGCACAAGTTATAGGCAACAAGGGTCTTCCAAGTCTTTGACATTGTTTAGATTTACGACTCTATATAGGCCCCTGTCCAACCTTTCTTTCAGCCTTGACCAGGCGGTTCAAATGACGGATAACCAGGGCATATTCAGTGCGCCCGTAGCTCAGTTGGTTAGAGTATCACCTTGACATGGTGGGGGTCCCCTGTTCGAGTCAGGGCGGGCGCACCATTTTCTTACTTCACGCCTTCCCGCTCTGGAGTTCGATCTTTGAGCCAAGCAGGAAATCACCAACTCAAATACAGACCAGACATCGATGGCCTACGATCAATTGCCGTTGGAATCGTAATACTGTTTCATGCCGGCGCTTCTGGATTTAGCGGAGGCTACATTGGAGTCGACGTTTTCTTTGTGATCAGCGGTTTTTTGATCGGATCTATCATCCACAACAAAGTTGAAGCCGGAACTTTTAGAATCACCGAATTTTACGAAAGGCGCTTTAGAAGGATCCTGCCGATTCTATTTTTTATTGTTCTCGTTTTCACACCTCTGGCCTGGCACCTTTTACCCCCATCTCACATAGAGGGCTACGCCAAGGCCATTATGGCCATCTCAATGTTCGGCTCAAATATTTATTTCTACAACCAAAGCGGTTATTTCGGCACCCAAATTGAAATGGAACCTTTGATTCACACCTGGAGCCTTTCCGTAGAAGAACAGTTTTATGTTGTTTATCCGCTACTCATCATTTTTCTGCACAGGTACTTACCTAAACAACAAACCGCGGCCTTACTTGGTCTTTTCGTAATAAGCCTTGGGGCAGCCCATTTCGAGGTGCTATCAAAACCTGACTCTGCCTTCTTTCTGTTACCGTTCAGAGCCTGGGAGCTGCTTCTTGGTACGCTTGGCGCAATCGTGTACGATTGTGGCAAAATACAAAACATCCCCTATTGGCTGAAACAGCTGCTCTGCTGGCTCGGCTTGAGCGCAATTGCAGCCTGTACCTACTACCTCGACAAAGACTCTCGGGTACCAGGTCTTACAGGCTTGATACCAACGGTGGGAGCATTGGCAATCGTACTCTATGGGGGGTCTTCAACGACAGTTGGCCGACTTCTAAGTCTTAAGCCCTTCGTCACCCTCGGCCTTATGAGCTACAGTATATACCTTTGGCATCAGCCGTTATTTGCATTCGCAAGACACTACGCTGTGTTTGAACCCACAGGCGAAGCCTTTGCAGCTCTTACTGTTCTCACTTTGGTTTTGTCGTACCTGAGCTGGAGGTTTATCGAAAACCCCATTCGGCACAGATTGCACAAAGGTGCAAGAGCCTCTCGGGTCGTATCAGTAGGCGCCCTAGCTTCTATTGTCATGATCGCAATAGGTGGTATTCATCTGATTCCAGCAGGCGAATCGAGGTCTGTGGCAAGTGTTATGTTTCAGACCTTTTCATCGACAGCCGAGCTCAACTTTAAAAAAGCCTCCGATCAAGCACTTGAGCGTGCGGGCAATCTTTATGATAACAAAGACTGTATTTACCATGACACAATTGACCGCTTTGACCAAAAGAGATTTGGTACCTGCTCTAAAAAGTATGGCCCTGCAACCATTCTCATTGGTGACTCCCACGCTAGAGACCTTTATCAGGCCCTGGCTCCACAAACCCAACTTCGTTTTGTCGTCTCATTGGTAAAAGGTGGCTGCAGACCAGCCAAAACTAGACCGTACTGTGGTGATCACTACTCAAGGATCAAATTGCTCCTCACTGAACTGGTAGATTCAACAGATCAAGTTATCTACACGCAGACCGCTGAATGGCTCTTTGACCTTGAAGACAACTCAAGGCCTGACCTTGCTGCTATTAACAAAACCTTTGAGTACCTCGGGAGCTTGACTGAACTAGGGGTTCCAGTTCGATTTTGGTTGCCAAGGTCTGAGCCAGGCTTAACCAAAAGACAGGTCTACTACATGCAGTGTCTTCAGCCTGAGAGTCTAAAATCTAAAGGCTTGAAGAAAATCGAATTACAGGCCACGAAGTCTAAAGAATTAAACTCGGCCTTGATAAACTCGAGCAAAGTCTACCCCGTTAAACTGGTAGAGATCTCGAGATTGCTAGACTTTGATTGGCAAAAAGATTTAACTGACTGCAAGCAACTCTATTGGTCGAATGAGTCTCATTGGTCATCGGCTGGAGAAATGCGGTTTGGTAAGCGACTCATTTCGTTGCTCGAAAAACGAGAGGGAGATATCAAATGACGTTCCAGGTTCAATCTCGGTTTAGTGAATCAGAAAAATTGTCGGTACTTCAGGCTGAGTTCCATCGTTGCTTTGAAGATCAAGAGCTGAAGTCTCCTTTTGCAAACGTTCGTCACTTCGACGCCACAAGTATAGTCCACTACAAAGCCTTTGATCTGCTTAGGCAAAAGGTTGAACAGACAATAAAAACCGAGACAGATTACCGGGTCTCATTTCGCAAACTTTGGCTCGTCAATACTGACCCCACCGACTCCGACCAAACCAAACTGCCGTACATTCCACACTTTGATAAAGAACGCTACCTGAAAGCAATGATTTATCTCACCGACGTAATTGACACTCAAGATGGTCCAATACATTTGTTAGATCAAGAGATCCAGGGCACTGACCAAAGACGAAGAAAGCTTCCAAAGAATCACAAAGAGCGAGGGTTAAATCACTTCCGACTTAATGAAAACCAGACCCTACAACCCATACCTGGAGCGGCCGGCACGCTGATCTTGTTTGACACGAACACGCCACACAAAGCCGGCCTGGTTTCTCCTGGTCACAACAGGAAGGTCTTGCGTTTTGATTTTGAAGACCCTGAGTGGAATCGCAAAAGTCTCTTAAGAAAGGTCATAGACCGCATCATGTAAAGATGACTCTGGCCTCGATGATTTTGGCTACTTTGCAGCGGCGCCAGACTCAACCTTAGACAATAGGCTCGCAATTTTGTCTTGATGAAAATGATGCGGAAGGTGCCCGGCCTCTTCAATGATCTGAATGTCGACATGAGGTACCACATGCCTGAAGCCGTAAGCATGCGAAAAGGTCGCCACGATTTGATCTCTTCTGCCATACAGTAGACTCACTGGCTGCTTGATTTTGTGATATCGAACATAAGACTCATCAAGAAATGGCCTGATTTCATTGAGATCATGAGCGTTGTTGAGAAACCGTTTAGATTCAAACATCAATTCGAGGCAAGAGTCTGACTTATAGCCAGCCGGAGTTTTATTCGGGTGAAAGTTTCTATCAATCAACACGGGAGCAACAAAATGGGCCGCCCAGGGCACCAGGGCATTCCTGAAGAACCAGCCAACAATAGGAATATCAGCATAGATAGTGTACCAACTTTTTCCATCACCTATCGGGTACAACGCTGGCGCAATGCCCACCATCCCTAGGTAATGCTCTGGATAATCACTCAGCAACCTGGCCCCTATGACACCGCTCAAAGAATGAGTCATCACATAAGCCGGTCTTCCAACAAGCTTCTGAACCGCTTCATGCAGGATCTTCAATTGGCCGCCTAAGGCCTCTTCTTTACCGAACTTTCGCTCGCTATGAGCCATACCTGGCCGATCAAAGGCTATCAGTTTGTATTTCTCAGGCAATTTATCAAACAGGCTCAACTTGTAATCAACGGCACTGCTGGAGGCCCCATGAAGCATAACAACAGGAACCTCTCCCCCGGCACGCTCAATGTAGTGCACTCGGTGCCCTGACACTTCAACGAAATCACCTTGAGGCTTGCAGACTCTTTGCACTCTACCTTGAAAATACAAACCCACTACAATAAGGCTGACAACAAGCACAAGAAAAGCGACTAGCAAGACCTTAAAAACAACCACTAAAAGACTCCCCCTGAGATTGCTTCGATAATCTTCTGTGAAGCTTTATGTTGCCTGATTTCATGTCGGTAGACCAGACAGATTTTATCTTTAAACTCAGGAAAACCCGGCATCGCCTTCAACTTCTTATTGCTCTGCATATCAGCCACACGAGTCGGTATGATACCACCACCTAGACCTGCCTCAGTAAGTCGACTGACTAGCTCAAGGCTCTTCGAGGTGATCACTTTCTTGACTTCAAAATTAGTCTTCTTCAATGAAGCCATAAGCTTTTGAGACTGATTGAGTGCAGGGTCACAGATCAAAACTCCTGATTTCACAACCTGTGCTTTGATGCTTGGCTTGACCCAAAATCTAACTAGGTCAACACACAACTCTTTGATCACCAAATCGGGGTGTTTAACCGGGTTCACTACAATACCAAAATCGAGATCAAACCGAATAACACGTTCTGCGATCTTACGGGAGTGATCATGTTCCAATTTAACGCTAAGGTCAGGGTACTTATTCAATAGGCTGGGCAGAAAGACTGGCAAAGTGTACATACCGACGCTAGGGTGACAGCCGATCGTGTACTCACCACGTGGCTCAAACTCCCCAGCCCGAATGCCGTCTCTTAAACTCTCCCACTCTTTCACTAAAGAGCGACTTTGCTTCAAAAAGGTTTCTCCATTTTTGGTAAGCACCACACCTGTCTTGCTACGCACCAAGAGATCACAGCCAACAGCGGCCTCTAGGCGCTTCATCGCAACACTTAGTGAGGGTTGAGTGACCCCGAGCCTTTCGGCTGCTCGAGAAAGATTGGCACTCTCTGCAACCTCTCGAAAATAGTAGATATCAGACAGGTTTGGATTCATAAAAACCTCCTATTACACTGATCGCAGTTATATATTTTGATTTATAGAAGAACTAGCCTATTGTGCGTTTTGTAAACAATTTCAAATCCGGGGGGAACTATGAAATCTACTAAACTTAAACGCCGTCAACTTTTCAAAATTGGAACTGCTGCTGCTGTGACTGCGGCCGCTGGGGCTCCAGCGTTTGCTGCTACATGCAGACCAGAGCTAACCAACACTCCGACACAGCCCTTGGGGCCGTTTTTCCCGAGAGAGCAGACGCCGAAGGTGCCAATTAGAGAAGACCGAAACCCAGAGACTCCAATTTATCTAGCGAATGACAATGACCTTACCTTTATTGAAGGCTCAGAGGGTGTCGCGTCTGGGCAGATTTGCCTAATTACCGGCAAACTAACTGACAAAAACAGCTGTGAACCAATTGCAGGTGCCACAATCATTATCTGGCAAGCCTCATCAACGGGTTTGTACAACCATATCAGCGACAGTCAAAACGAGAGCTTCACTCATCCAGTAACTGGCGAGACTATGAAAAGGCAACATGATGGCAATTTTCAGTATTGGGGCAAAGCCGTGACAGACAAAAACGGCAACTACGCCTTTAAGACTATCGTGCCAGGCTTCTACCCTGCAAACTTGCAAAGTGGATGGTATCGACCACCACACATTCACTTTATGATCGCAGCTACTGGCAAAGAGCAACACGTGACCCAGATGTACTTTCGAGGAGCCGAAATTCTAGACAATGACTTCAATCAAGAGCTGAACTCGAGAGACTTTCTCTTGCAGAACCCAGACCTCACTGACGCCGACAAAGAGGCACTGGTTGTTGACTTCAAACCAGGTCAACTTGAAGGAGAAACTCTACTCAAAGGGCAATTCGACCTCAAAATTTAGTCTTTACAACCACCCATGGAACCAAAACCTGTTCTAGTTAACAGGTTTTGGTTCATTTTTTTCATCAAGCAAAAGCACCTTGGGCTGGTGCTGAGAAGCTTCATCTTGATCAAAATCGGCATAAGCGGCAATGATAACTAAATCTCCGTGATGAACATGCCTTGCTGCCGCACCATTGAGACAAATCTGACCCGTGTCTCCATAAATCACGTATGTCGTAAAGCGCGCTCCGTTATTGCAATTGTAAATGTCGACTTGTTCGTTTTCAAACAAGCCTGCTTTGTCGCACAAAGCACGGTCAATAGTAATTGAGCCTTCATACTCGAGATTGGCATCAGTCACAGTCGCCCTGTGAAGTTTTGCCTTTAACATTCTAACTCTCATTTAAACCTTCCTTTTTTCATCATTCAAATTCATAGCTATCAACAAGCCTTCAAGCACCAAATTCGGGCGCTCCTCACTAAACAGCCCTTCCTTTGAAAACAGTGATGCAAAACCACCAGTTCCGATAATTACCGGATCTCCGTCACAGAACTGTTCCTTTGAAATGTTATGTATCACTTCTTTGAGGCCACCAATCACGCCGTAATACAGCCCGCTTTGGATAGACTCAGTCGTTGTTTTACCGACAACTGAGTCTGGTTTTAAAATTTCAACACTGGGCAGACGAGAAGTGTTTCTCTCAAGAGCTAGCATTGATATTTTGAGCCCAGGAAGAATTGCTCCCCCAAGGTACTCTTTGTCTCGATTAACAACTTCGACGGTTGTGGCGGTTCCAAAATCGATGATGATTAGATCTTTATCTGGAAACAAAAACGAGCCTGCAATGGCATCGGCAATTCGATCTGGCCCAACTTCAGCGGGGTTCTTGTAGCGAATCTTCAAGCCCGTCTTTACACCGACTTTGAGAACAAATGGTGAGATGCCAAAGTACTTCCTGCAACAATTCACTAACGAATGAACACTCTCAGGAACAACACTGCAGAGACCAATTCGCTCGATCTTATCGGGATCGACCCCATTCTCTCTCAGCACAGACTTCAAGAAAAGACCGTACTGATCCGAAGAATTTACGGCTGAAGTGTTCATACGGAAATGAAACAGCATTTCATTGTCAACAAACACTCCACCAAAAATTTGGGTATTGCCAACGTCAAGAGCTAGTATCACAAAGACACCTCCTTAAATGAATCACCTTTCAATTGATTTTTAAGAAAAAGTCTAAGCAGAACCTGAGCCATTTCAGCACGAGTGCCACCAGACCCAAGTACTTTTAAATCATTATCAAAAACCCGGAACGGATGGCTATTTTGAGACATGCTCGCCAAATCATTCTGCACGACAAAGTCAACTCCGCCTCGAGTCACAAGAGTTGCAACCTTAGATTTGGCCTCTTCAGCAGAGGCTTCAACAGTCAGCTTAAATGCCACCACTATGGGATGCGAGACCTTCGACCATCTCTTGATCTGATTGATGAGCTTTTCAGTCGGCTTAAGCGTGATTTGCACACTGCCTTCAGAACCGACCTTGCCCTGATCTGCGTTGACAACCGAGTAATCACTTACCGCCGCAAGCTGCACAACATAATCATAAGGGTTTTGACTCAAGAGTCTTTTCAATTGAGATTTCAAATCATCATAAGTCACGAATTGGTGATCCGAGTTAATGAGATTTATTGGCGGCACAGAGTCTTTTGCTCTCAGCACATCGACGCTTAATCCTACATCTAAAAAATCAGATACCAAGCAAGCTCCAGTAGAGCCAGTGCTGGTGTTGGTGATCGACCTGACCCTATCAATTGGCACTTTTGTGCCACCATAAACGAGCAAGACGCGGCCTACAGGCAGAGCCTCAAGGCCCCGCTCAGGGAAAAGCTGCTCAAGCGTTTGAAACACAAGATCTGGCCCCATGAGCCTCCCATCTCCAACTTCACCACAAGCCAACTGGCCAGCGCTAGGCTCTAGCAATTTAACTCCTCTAGCCTTAAGCAACTGCAATGACTCCCGCGTCGCTGGATGATTCAGCATCTTCGTATTCATTGCCGGAGCCAGCAGAAGTGGCTTGTTTGCAGGAAAAGCTAAATGCAGACTGCCAGCCAAATCAGTGGCCAGCCCATTCGCCCAGGAGTTGATGAGATTCGCTGTAGCCGGGTAAACCAACATAAGATCAGCCCAATTACCAAGGTCGATGTGCTCCATCGTCTCTCCCTCGGCCCAAAGATCTTTATAGACTTTTGTTTGAGACAAGGCCTCAAATGTCGATGCTCCCACAAATTTTTCAGCGGCTTTGGTCATCACAACGCGGACATCATAATGCTCAGACTGCCTAAGTCTAGAAACCAAGGCTGCTGCCTTGTAGGCTGCGACTGAGCCACTCACGACCAGAAGAATGTTCCTTTTAGAGTTCGACATTATC
>JABSOQ010000092.1 GCA_013216195.1 Bdellovibrionales bacterium | reverse complement strand
GCTAGCCGTTGCAAAGCTCAAGCTGAAAGCCAACGTTGTTGCTTACATTCCGTCTACCGAGAACATGCCTGGCCCGGGCGCAAACAAGCCTGGTGATATTCTCACAGCAAGAAATGGCAAAACTATCGAAGTTCTCAACACCGATGCTGAAGGTCGATTGATTCTTGCAGATGCTCTTGTTTACGCAACAGAGAAAAAACCTAAACTTGTGATGGATGCAGCTACGCTTACGGGCGCTATGCTGATCGCCCTTGGCAATATTCACACTGGCGTGTTCTCTCGAGATAACAACCTAGTCAAAAAGATTCAAGCCGCCGCAGATAAAGCAGCAGAGTTGGTTTGGCCAATGCCTATCGTTGATGACCACGCTAGCGACATGAAAGGTGTTTTTGCCGATCTGAGCAACATCGGAGCAACTCGCGGCGCCGGCAGCTCTACGGCCGCAGCTTTTCTTGAGCACTTCGTAGAAAACGATGTACCTTGGGCTCACTTTGACATTGCCGGCACGGCTTGGAACCAAGGCAACCGTCACCCTTACTGCCCTAAAAAGGGTGCAACGGGTGCACTCGTTCGTACTTGGGTTGAATTTATCAAAGCAAATTCCTAGGCATCTTATACGAACAGCCTTTAACCTGATTCGAACAGAACAAAAAAAGGCCCTTATATAGAGGCCTTTTTTATTTCTGATGTGAGCCTTGCAGCTATTTTGTCAGATCAAATCGAAGCAGCTCATCTTTGAAGGCGTATTTAAAAATCGCCTGGTTTTTCTCCCAGTCTACCGATTCAAGGCTAATAAGTGATTCAACTCGAAACCAGCCGCCACCAATCTCTGGTATGCCTTTCTTTTCTGCATCTGCGGGTAACTCTTGCCCAGTGATGTCTTTGTAACCCCAAGTCTTCTTTTCGCCGCCCTTTGTGTACATAACGAGGGCGTCCCAAGAACTCGATCGACTTTAGGTTGCAGAGCCGATGTAGCTTGTACCAAACATCAGAACCTTCTTTCCCGATGCCGGCAACAATGCCTTACGATAACCGACCCAATCGTTAAAAGACCAGATCACCTCACCTTTTGCATCACCGCGACGAACTTCTGTGAGGTCTTTTATATCTTTGGCTTCTCGGCTCGGAACTGAAACTAAGGTGAAACTGTCGACTTTTAGCTCTACAGTTACCGGTGGTGCTGGTGACAAGGCTACCCCCTCGATAGAAATTGAAAGCATTAAGCCAATGACTGCTGAAAACAACAAATAGGATCTAAGCCGCCTGGCCTTCACTAGTGTCGGTGTTTTGATTTTGTTCATTCTTAGATTCTGCACTGGTCTTTGCCCTGTGAGCAGCTTTTTCTTTCAAGCGGATTGCTTTTCTAGTGACGGCCCAACCAGCAAAACTCACAAAAGGCGAAGCTACGAGCGCTACTAAGAAACCAAATATCTGTGCTGCACTTTCGCTTAAGCCTGCATAGGCTGACGGATAAAAAAGATGAGCTAGACCTTCGCCTATAGCTGAAGTGATCATAAACCAGATCCAGCCGTCAATGCAGGCTCGCATGCTCTTATCAGAAGACTTATAACGCCAGTAAAAGAAATTCGTTAGTAGGATCAAGCCAAGGGCACTGGGAAAGCCCAAAGTGTAAATTAAGGTCCAATTCATAACTGGTCACCTTCAAATGAGTTCTCATTCTTCAGATGCAGTTGCTCTAAGTGCTGACCATTTCACGGTTAGGGGCTCATCAAGTATTTTCAACATTTCCTGATCACTGATGTGCAGTCTTTGAGATGCACCGTCTGATTGCAACGTCACCGAAACTAAATTCCAAGTCATAGGCCAATTGCTGCCAATATTATCAAACCTAAAACTGACTCTGTCTGGCTCATTGTAATTGAGTTCGACGTTGCCAGGTCTTTCAAGAAGGATCTGCTCGGCCGGGATCCAAATGGGAGCTATTCTGCCGACAGATTCTCCAATTTTACATGCTGCTGAGACTTCCATCTCAGGAGTCTCTCCATTTTCAGCCATACCAGCCGCTTGAAAATTCAAAATCACTGACTTGTACATGTGACAGGCAAAGGCTTTCTTACCGTTGGCTCTTCTTGTAATGAAGTGGCCGAGCTGAACGCCAATCTGCGAACTTTTTTGAATCACCCTTGCCTCTTCAAGAATTCTCTTTTGAGAAGCCAAAGACAGGTCACTGCCCTTGAGGGTCGAGAAATCCATGTTCTGTTTTACAGCCGCCGGGTTTCGGTTCTCGCCATCGTCAACGAAAACGTAGACCGTGCCATTCCATGAGCGATAAGTCATGAAAGAGCCCATCACCAAAAAAACAGCAAAAATAAATGTCACAACCGTAGGTTTACTCATGTTTGTATTATCGGAAAAAAGCGACAAAATGTGAGTATTCTTTGAGATTTAGAGCTCGACTCGCAAATGGTCGAGCCCAAACTTGTTTACTGGCCTTGGCTAGCAGTCGCTGCCTAAGCCGTAAGAACGAATAGAGACCTTCTCGGCCTGCATTTCTCGAGATACGGCCAAGAGTCCAAGTCGCGCCACCCAACCATAAACATTCTCCATTGGGTGTCCCTCAACATTCACTCTCAGGTCAGATACGCAAAGCCTCTTGTAAACAGCACCAGGGCTATTGAGACTTTCGTCTGGGCCTTTTTTGTTGTGTGTTCGCAAGAATCCACCTGCCAACTTACAGCCGATCATATAGATCGCAGGCTCAGCAGTTGCCCCCTCTGAAATCACACGAGACGGTACACCCTCTTGAACAATTACAGAGGCGATACCTCCACCGCCCTTTGCGGCCTTCATCTTTTTTCTAGATTTGTTGTTCCAGGTTCTAACGTCATCACCGGAAACCACTTTTGTAACACCCAAGCCATATGTTCCAGAATTGTTCTTGATAAAGACAGTCGGCGAGACCTCGATACCACGTTGCTTGTAATCATCGATGAGCCGGTCAATCAGCGAGTCTACACGACCAGCCAATTGATCACGGTTCTCCTCGGAACCAATGTCAAAACTATCAAAGGATTCAGTCGACACAGACAGAGCCCAAGGGTCAAAGTCGATTTGTTCACAAAACTCAGCGGCGAGCTCATTGTACTTTTCAAAAAATTTGTGCTTCTTTCTTTGGTACCAGCCCATTTCTCGAGGGGGATTCATCGGAACCTCTAGCCCTTCTGCCCAATCGGAATAGCTCTGAGAAAAGTCATTGTTTGATATGACAACATCTGGAGCCTCGCCGTCGACAAGAAATGTTTCACCAGACCTGACTGCTGAGTGAACTGTCATAGTAAAGCCCGATGCGCTCTCTATCTCGAGTGGCTTATCAAGAGCAGACGGTATGGCCACCTTTACCGATTTGTCTGACTGCTCGAGCAAAGTCTTTAAAGTGTGGACGTTGTCCCAGTAATAAGGGTTATTGGTGTGCTCCTCGGTCAAAATTACCACCGAACCAAAGCCCTCTGGATAATGATCTTTAAAATAGGCCTCTACAAGTTCTGCAGATGTCTCTTTGTCGGCCTGACAGATATTGTTGAAGCCTGCCGGATATAGATTGGCATCAACGGGTACGACTTTAAAGCCAGAATCACGAATATCGAAGCTGGTGTAGAAGGGAATGTGCAGGCCTTTACGCTTACTAGCAAACCAATCAACAAGGGAATCGTGTTTATGGCTAATAGCTTTGTGTATTTGATCTTGAATCATGCTTAACCCTTCTTTATCTCAGTCAAAGCCACAGCTGAGCCAACTACACTAAACGGCAGAAGCAGCAGAGTGATCCCCGGTAGTAACAAAGTCAAACCCAGAAAGCTCGCCATGCCACTAAACCTTACGAAATGCTGCTGAAAGAATCGAAACCGCTGACCGAGAGACATCTCCATCATTTCAAAAGAATAATCCATGCTGTCAAACGCCATGATCAGCAAGGCGCAAAAGGCGCTCAAAATATTCAGCACCGGAACAAACGAACAAACAAAAATGATGAATCCAAAGAACAAAAAAATCAGAGACTTGACCACTCCAATCATAAGCATCTTCATTGTGACACCCAGCCATCTGCTAAATTCAAAAGGGCGTTCTTGCAATGCGCCGGTCACCATTAAGGTTTGCTCTGCCAGAAAAGAATTAAAGGGTGCTGCGACAATTGTGGTAACCAAAAAGGTGCCGTAAATCACCACAACCAGATAAACCACCCAGAGAAATGCCCCTAGAACCCAATTCACAATTGTCAGCAAGAAGGTCACGCCACCCAAGCCTAGCCACCCGAGGCCTGAGCCAACAACGGCCAATGCTGAAGCTACCCAGCCCGAGATGAGGCCAAAGCCCGACCCGATAAAAAAAATGAAGAGCAAAAACCCTATTAACAAAGGGGCAATTGCCCATTTGATGAGGCTTTTGTTTTTCATCAAATAAAGTAACCCAACCTGCGCATGGGAAAGCCCCCTGCTAAATTCTCCAACAGCTTTCAATGCCTATCTCCATCAAGGATCTTTGAGTTTCAAATCTCTCTTCAAACCCTCTTTTTGCTCAGCCGTTTCGGTTAAAGGGTTTTCATTGGTATTTAACGCCAAGTACTCTTGAAACTTCGACTCTCGCTGAACTATTGCAGCCCTAAGCTCAAGCAACGTGTTGTTGTTTGTGATATTCGGCAAGATGTTCTTTTTCAACAACTTAAGGTTTGCCAGTGCTTCGGTGGCAATCTGGTAATTTTGCCTCAGCTTCTTTTGGCTCTCAAGTTTTGAAGGATTGCCCACAGGGTCTTTTACAACCTTAAATACCAAATCATAAGCCTTTGAGATTTGATCTGCGGCCTTCGGCGACCACTTGTCACTGTTCATCTCTACGGCCTGTAAGAGGTACGCTTGAAGATACTCCAGACCACTCAGATACTCGATGGAGTCAGATTTCACTCGGTTCTCGATTGGCGCTATTCTGCCCATCAAAAACAGTGTCTTGGCCAAGATATCGTTTAAGCTCCTGCGGTTCTTAAACCGAGCACGCAAATACTGAATGCCTCGCCTGGCATCACTGTAATAAACCTCCGCCTTTTCGTTGTTACCAAGCCGTGCATACGCCGAAGCGAGCCGAGCCGGAATCTCAGCAACAGCCACTTCTTCTTGCAGGTGCTTCTTTCGCCTTAAAGCATCTAGTAGGCTAACGACAGCCTTTTCATCGGCTCCCACACAAGTGTAGGCAAAGCTAAGTCGATACAAGGCCTGTGCCTCAACTCTCGGGAACTTGCCTAGAGAAGCTCTTGCCACTTTTCTATAGCCTCGACCAGCTTCTTTGCAGCGTTTCTGCCCTTCGTAAGCAGCAGCAAGGTTGTACTCCACTACTAGCTGAAAGCGGTTAGTTGGCTTCTCGGTTAGGATCGTTTTAAAAATGGCTTCTGCAGCCGGGTACTTCTCATCATCAAGGGCCTTAACACCAAGGTGAAACTCTGCAATCAAATCGGGATCTATTTGAGGTTGTGTCTCGCCATCTGCCTGTGGGGCTTTCTTCTTCAACCCAAACAAACTGCAACCCGACAGCATCGAAACGCTGATTAGCAAAATCAAAAACTTGCTCAACACTCTCCATGAGCCATTAAACACCAATACCCTCCTGTGGCTGGTTCGCTTGACTTGAAGTCACCTTAAGAATCTCTACCAAAAGCTCAAGACCCTCAGCACCTACAATGTCATCAATTACCTCAGGAAGGCAAAGCATATTAGTGGATGAGCTCAACCGGGCTTCGAGCTCCTCGAGAAACTGTGTTTGTATTTGAAAATACTCACTTTCTCTCTTCTTCAGCTGGTCAATCTTTTGAGCCGTAT
Source organism: Bdellovibrionales bacterium (assembly GCA_013216195.1). GTDB lineage: Bacteria > Bdellovibrionota > Bdellovibrionia > Bdellovibrionales > UBA1609 > JABSOQ01. The sequence goes on along the minus strand of JABSOQ010000092.1, from coordinate 8,827 downwards.
TTTGCGCCTCAGATGAAAGGGTTTTCATATCGAGCGACTCGTAGCTAGCAGGCTTGGCTCGATTAACTAAAACCAAAGACAGTGAGGCTCCTGCGGTTCTCAAGTCTCTTTGAAACTTTTCAGCCTCTACGAGCTTGGCTCGGTCGAAACCGGTTATCAAAACAAAGCCAGTTCGCTCACTTGAGAGTAATCTGTGAACTTGTATGCTTCTCTGCCCTACTTCATCCTGTAACTCAGCCATTGACTCGAAAAAATCAGACAATTCCTGAATAAACTTAGAGCCCGTCACCGCCTCTAGTGCGCTCAAGGCTGTTTTCGTTCCTTGATTGACGAGCTTTCTAAAGAGGCCAACATCACCCGAACCCTTTATAAACCACTGAGTTATTGATTTCTGAAACAATGCAAAGATTCTCTCAGGAGCTCTCAAAAAATCGATAGCGTGCTGAGAAGGCGGAGTGTCTAGTATAATGAGATCATAGTTACCAGACTCCTTTGCCTGTAACAGGGCCTCTAGAGAGGTGAACTCTTGTGAACCACTGAGAGTCGTAGACAATTGCTTGTACAATGAATTCGCAAACAATCGCTCTGCAGCCTGTTCGTTGGGCGCGCATTTTCGGATGAACGAATCGAAAATCTCTTGAGAGTCGATCATGCTTGCATGAAGCTCTCCAGATGCCTTCAGCCCCTGCACTTGCCCGGGTTTGTTTAATTCTGACGAATCCAAACCAAGAGCATTGGCCAAACGCTTGGCAGGGTCGATTGTCAAAACCAAAACCTTTTTGCCTTGCTGGGCAGCCCAGACACCCAACGTTGAAGACATTGTGGTCTTACCCACACCACCACTACCAGCACAAACAATGACATCTAAATCTAACAGCCTATCAAGCATCAACGACCTCACTTAAGCTTTCTGCTACTTTCAAATAAAGGTCTTTTGATGTTGGTTTGTACTGATGCTCAAGAGTGTGCACGCCCTCAGGCAGTTGATTTCGGAAGTCTCGCTCATCAGTAAGGCGGGTCTCCAAATACTCAAGATACTTTCTTGAGCTGCCGGGCGCTTCGGTTTTCACTACTTCTTCTGACAGAATCTTTACTTCATCGAGTTGAAAATCTCCGTGCAAAGACTTGTTCATGATCACACAAGTCTCTTGCCCGTATTGATTAGTCAGGTAGTCATCTAATTCGAGTGTCTCTTTCACTGGTAGTTCTTCAGGCAAAGTCACAACATAGATTTTTGTGATGTCTCTTCTCTTCAAGGTATCTGTGATACCACGGCTTTGCTCTCCCATAGGGCCAAAGCCAACAGCTTCTGCCATGCCAATGGGCGCGTTTAGAAGAGCCCGAAAATGGCCAGTAGAGTAAGCATCTAGAACAATGTGCTCAAAGCCAAGCGGTGGCCCAACTTTACGCGGACGACTCGTGAGCTTACCTGCGATTGCCAATTCTTTTAGAGCTGGTGCAGAATTGACCAAAGCCTTCATAACTCGGTTTTCAAAAAACAACTCTGCAATCTTTGAGACCTTAAGCAAGTGCCCTAGGTACTCTTTCAAGCAGTCCTCGGCCTGCCATCTTGCTACCCACAGGTTTGGCTCTACAGAGGTGGGCTCAAAGCCAAACTCTTGCCCCCAAGCCGAAGAGTAGAAGCTCCTCTCACCCAGCTCGACGAGCAAAGTTTTCTCACCTTTTTGCGACAGATTTAGAGCAAGCCCCGCCGCCACCGTGGATTTTCCAACCCCGCCTTTGCCAGTCACCAAGTGAAGCTTTTGATTCGCAGTAATTTCGCTCACTTACACGCCCTTGCTTTTTACTTAAGTTTGACCAAAATCAGAGATTTCTGAATCAGCCAAATCTGGGAATATTCTTGCAAATTCCGCAACTTATTCCTATATAAGTGGACTTTTAATCACAGAAGCAGCGCACCGTCATTTCGCATCTGAGCAGGATCCCCTTTTGCGTTGTAACTGCCCGAAAAGGAGTCAAAATGAAATCAAGCGTCGATAAGTTGGATGGACTCAACCGCAAGCTCTCGATTTCGATCCCCGTAGATCGAATTCAAACCGCGTTCGACACAGCTTTTAGAGGTATCCAGAAAACGGCTGCAATTAAAGGCTTCCGAAAAGGAAAGGCACCAATCGCCACAATCAAAGCCATGTACTCTGAAAAAGTGCGTGCCGATGTGATTGATCGCCTGGTTTCTGAGACTTACCGAGAGGCTCTACAAGAGCATGAATTGATTCCGTTGGGCTACCCTAAGATAGACTTTGAGGAGCTTGATGAAAGCAAAGACTTCACATTCACTGCAGAGTTTGAAATTCGCCCAGAGGTGAAGGTAGAAAAGTTTGAAGGTTTGGCCGTCAATAAAGAGAAAATTGCCGTTAACGAAAGCAAGATTGATGAAGTTCTTGGCAACATCCAAAACTCTCAAGCTGAGCTCGTGCCTGTTTTAGAAGATCGCCCAGCTGCAATGGGTGATTCTGCAGACATTGATTTTGATGGTTTTGTAGACGGTCAACCACTTCAAGGCGGAAGCGCCAAAGGTCACGTTCTTGAACTTGGCTCTGGTCAGTTCATTGAAGGCTTCGAAGAAAAGCTTGTGGGCATGAAGATTGGTGTTGAAGCTGAAATTAATTTGAAATTTCCCGAGGAGTATCACAACTCTGATATCGCGGGTAAGCCTGTGACATTTAAAGTGAAGTTAAACGGCCTTAAAAAACGATCACTTCCTGAAATTGATGATGAACTGGCTAAAAAGACGGGTGAGTTTGAAACTCTTGATGCTCTCAAAAATGCCATTCGAGATGACCTGAAAGCCAATGAAGAGCGTCGGGTCAACGAAGATGTTCGAAATCAGCTTCTGAGAGAACTTGTAAAAGAGAACCCTGTTGAAGCACCTGAGTCTCTTAAGGCTCAGCAAAAGCAAATGATCCTTGAAGATGTAAAACAGAAACTAGCCCAACAAGGTTTAGGTGAAAAGGATTTCGAAGAGTACAAAGAGAAATGGAAAGACGACTTTGAAGACTCAGCTACCTTTATGGTTCAGTCGACTTTTCTAGTAGATGCCCTTGCAGACCAGCTTAGTCTGCGCGCCACTGCTCAAGAAGTTGAAGAGCGCATGAAAATGTACGCTATGCAATCGGGCATTGAGCTCGAAAAACTCAAAGAGTTTTATAAAGAAGGAGACCAACAGTCTCGACTTGCCTTCCAAATTACTGAAGAAAAGGTTGTTGCGACCTTGATTGAAAAAGCTAAGGTAACTGAAGTCGACGCTCCAGTAGAAGAAAAGCTAGCTGAATAGCTTCTAATCTGAGTCGTGGTTACAAAAAAAGGAGCACTTTCGTGCTCCTTTTTTATTCGGGCCTGACAGCAACTATCGGCAGTAATTGTTCTGTTGAAAGTAGCGAGAACACAGCGAAGTCGAGCCAAAGCGACAATCATCCATGTTGCTTGAAAATACGCTATCATCAGGGCAGGTTCGAGGTTCACCCACATCAACATTAACTGCAAAGGCACCTACGTGGGTTCGGCCAGTTCGATCTTCCACAAGCCGGTACTCAACCCAATTTTTACCGTAGTCTAATAAAGGAGTCTGAAAAACCGTCTCGACCCAGAGGTTCACCGTTCTTTTTGTTTGTGAATTTTCAGAATCCCATCGAGGCCGCCTGCTAACCTGCTTACCATTCTCCCAGGTTGACTTTAGTTCAACTCGGTTTGTTCGAATGTCTGAATCAACTTGAAAACGAGCGAAAGCCCCAGTTGGGTTTAGCAGATTGCCCCGGCAGCGCTGCCACCTTGAATCGACTTGCCCACGATCAGAGCAACGCACGAAGAGTTGTCCATCTAGCTGCACTGAAACAAAATCTGTATTTCCCTCAAAGCTTGGGCTTGCTATCGCCGCCACCGAGAAAAATGAAACAATCAAAACACCAAGTCTAGCCAGAACTCTTCCATTGAATTCCATAGATAGCCACCTCCCTATTGCCTTTTGTGAAATAGGCTAACATACTTAAGTCATGCCGCAACAGGAAGGTTGGTTATGCTTCTAAGAAGCCCTCGAAAATTCAAAAACTACCTGATTAACCCAAAGCAACAATTACGCTATAGCCTTTACTTTGTCGCCAGCGGCCTAGCTTTGACGGGTATTATGATTACATTAATCTTTCTGAAACTTCGTGAAGTTAGCGATACGATTACCAAATCTGGAGCCTTAGACCTTGCCTCGCAAGCTAAGCTCAACGACTTGATTTTTGATGTGACATGGATATCTCTGGTCGCTTTTGGTGTGTTCTGTTTAATTATCGTGGCTTATTCAATCATCATCACGCACCGTATCGCAGGCCCACAAGTCGCAATTTTGGCCTATATCTCAGAACTTCGCAAAGGCAACCTCGAAGCAAAGAGAACCTTGCGAAAGTACGATGAATTGCACCCAATAATGGATGCACTCCAGGAGTTTGCTGGTCAGCTGAAGTCTGAGGGCAAAACCCCAAGCTCAAACGGTTAGTTCGTTGTGAAGCCTGTGATCTTGTCCCAGGCTAACAAGTAGTTAAATGCCTGAAGAACCTGAAAGTCTTCTGAAAGTAGCTTCTCAGACGGGCTCAGCTTCTTTTTGTTTTTTGTCTGATCACTTGCCCACCAGAAATCGATTGCTCCATTTTTTGGCTTACTCTTTTTAGACTTGGCCTTTTCTTTGTCACCTAACAAATGACCTTTAATGTCTTTTTCTCTTTTCACTTTTCTCTTAATTCGAGCTTTGGCCAAGACGTCTTTGCTGAGATTGTCGATTTTAACATCTGGAACAATACCCTCAGACTGAATCGATCTACCACTAGGCGTGTAGTACCTGGCAACCGTTAACTTCAGCCCTGAACCATCGCCCAATTTGACTACCGATTGCACCGAACCTTTACCGAAGCTTCGCTGGCCCATAATTAGAGCTCGCTTATTGTCTTGTAAAGCCCCAGCCACAATCTCACTTGCACTCGCGGAGTACTCATCAATGAGAACCACAACAGGAATCGCTTCAAAGGTGCCAGACCTCTTTGCATACAGCACTTCTTTTTCTTTTTTGTTCCTGCCAATAGTACTCACTATGGTGCCTTTTTCTAAAAAGGCATCAGAGATTTTCACAGCCTGATCAAGTAGACCCCCTGGGTTCTTACGAAGATCGATGACAAGGCCCTTTAAACCGTCGTTCTTGTTCACCTTCTTATGCTTCTTGAGAAACTTTCGCATATCCTCATCTGTGTTCTCGATGAAACTTGTAATTCTTAAATATGCATAACCCATTCCCAGGTCAGTGTATTTTACAGAGCGAATCCGAACGACACCCCTTTTGATTGCAAAGTCTTTTGGCTCTTCAAAGCCCTCTCTGAAAATACCGAGCTTTACAACGCTACCTTTCTTACCTTTCATTTTTTGTGCAGCTTCAACTAGGCTAAGGCCCTTGGTTGATTCGCCATTAATGCGAACAATTTTATCCCCAGCTTTCAAACCAGCCTCCCAGGCGGGCGTGTCTTCAATTGGTGAAATCACAGTCAGCACACCGTCCTTTAGAGTGATCTCGATACCTAAACCACCGAACTCGCCACTAGTCTCAGATTCAAATTCTTTATAAATCTCTGGTGGCAAAAAGTTAGTATGTGGATCTAACTCTTTCAGCATCCCTTTGATACCGCCATAGATCAGCTTTTTCGCGTCAACCTCTTCGACATAGTATTGCTGCACATAGTTCAGCACCTTGGCGAATAGTTGTAATTTCTGATATCTTTCCTTAGCAAAAGAAGTGACTGATGAGTAATTGAGCGCACCGATTAAAAGTGCTGACAGCAGTGCTGCCCCAAATGAGGCCTTTAGCATTTTTTTTATCATGATGGTTCTCCTATAGCCGCGACTGCTTAAATGTTGTGGTTTGTAGCCACTCCCCGGGGTCAATTGCCTCTGAAAAGTGTCGTATTTCAAAATAGATCTTTCTCGATTGATTTGAATTCGCAGAGGCAGCAAGCGCAATCTCTTGCCCGGGCTCTACTTCATCGCCTTGTGATACAAATGTGCTTTCAGCGTTTGTGTAAACAGTATAGAAGTGATCGCCATGATCAACGATTACAGAGGCACCATAGTCATCAAGCAGTCCCTCATAAACTACCTGCCCACCAAACACACTTCGCACTGTGGATCCAGCACTGGCCTCAATGAGGAGCCCCTTGTGAGCAATATGATAACCATAGGTCGCGTCCTCGATTACTCCAAACCCTCTTACCATTCGGCCAACAACAGGTGGTGGCAGCTGCCCCTTCTCTTCAAAAAACGAAGGGCGCAATGCCGACTCAAGCTCTTGGGCCTTGTTTTTAGCAATTAAACTCTGAGATTTCTTGCGAAGCTTTCGCAACTCGGACATGTACTGCTTTTTTGCCGCCCGAATATGCTTCAAGAGTTTTGACTTTGACTTTTGTTGAGAGCTTAACAGTCTTTTTTGCTTCTTCAGGCTCTTTTGGGCGTTCAGCAGTTTCGCCACCTTCTTTTTCAAATTGGTTCTCTGAAGCTGCAGCTCCTGCAAACTCTTTTGATAGCTTGTGATGACCTGATAGTCTCGATCAGCTAGCATCTTGAGGTATTTTAAATTCTTGTCGAATTCATGACCTGATTGGGAGCCGAACAGAATTCTCATCATACTTTGACCATTCAACATATAGAGCGATCGCACCCTCTTACTCAAATCGATTCTCTGGTCTGCAACATCGTTTTGCTTTATGGCAATTTCACGAGCGAGAGATTTCACCTTGGTTTCAATAGAGAGCACTTTATTTGTTAGACTACTCCGCTTTTCTGCCATCTCTTTCATTTTTTTGTTGATCACATAGAGCGAGCCCAGCACGCGTCTCTGGGTCTGAGCATCAACTACGAGTTGATTCTTTGTCTCAGCAACCTGATCAGCAATCTCATTGAGACCTGACACCTCTCTAGACGCGTTTGCAAGGGCAGAAGGCATGTAGGTCATAATGATTAACAGAACAAGCGCTCTCATAACCCTAGCGACTCCTGCCTACTTGCTGCAGACCAACCCGTAGAGATCGATCTTACACAGAGCCAAGAACCAAGAGCTCCAGATAACAGCCCAAAGCTTAAAATCAAGAGCATCTTCGTAACCGAAAGAAACTGCAATTCGGTAGACAAGCCCAAGAATTGCAAACTGCTGTCAGCTACCAGTGACTGCCCTTGAAATACAACAAAGGCCAGAACGATTGCAATAGAGGCTGATAACAAACCAAACACACTGCCCTCAAATATGAAGGGCGCCTGAACTCGAAAAGGTGTAGCGCCAACCAGCTCTAACACCTCAATCTCTTCGCGTTTCTGATTTACGCTATTGCGAATAGAATTACCGACTATCAGAAAACTTCCCGCCAATAGCACGAAAATTACAAACCAAGAGGATCTGCCAAACTGGTTGACCACCGAGGCATAGTTTTCAATCCAACCTTGGCCGTAAGACACATCTTCGACCCCTGCCTTCTTTAAAAGCCCATCTGCAAGACCAACGAGCCTGTCAAACCCAGAACCTTTAGATAGCCCAGATGCTAAGCTCACCTCTAGGCTTGCCGGCAAAGGGTTACCGAACTTCTCGTCGCCCAAAAATTCTGGTGCCATCGTTCCCATCTGATTAAGAAACTGCCTGGCAGCATCTTGTTTGGAAACGTAGGTAACCTCTTTTACACTGCTGTCGCTTTCAAGACCTGTCTTAAGACTGTCGAGTTCTTCTAGCTTTATGTCATCATCAAGAAATACAGTCATTTGCACCTCTTGGCCCCACCGTGAGAGTAGCCCATTCAAGTTCTCATGAATAAGGGCAAAAGCAGTGATCACAAAGAAGGTGCCACAAAGCACTGAGATAGTTGTGACTTGCACAGTTGCATTGTGCTTCCAGCTTCTCAAAAAACTCTTCCAGCAGATCTTCAGCATGATCTAAGCCTCTCCAACTTCGCCACCATCTATTTCGATGACCCTCTTATTTCTTCTCTGCACCATCGAATGATCGTGTGTTGCCACGAACACAGTTGTTCCTTGGGCGTTCACACTCTCGAGTAAATCCATAATCTCTTCACTTAGCGTCGGATCAAGATTGCCCGTAGGCTCATCCGCAATCAACACACCCGGCTGATGAACCACAGCTCTAGCGATTGCCACGCGCTGCTGCTCCCCACCCGATAGCTGCTCGGGAAAACTCATTTTCTTATTCGATAGACTCACCCGAGACAGAATTTCAGCAACCCTTGACTCAATTACGGTAGGCTTGAAACCAAGCACCTCTAGAGGGATCGCAACGTTCTCAAAAACAGTTCGGTTCTTAAGAAGCTTGAAGTCTTGATAAACAACTCCGATTCGCCTTCTAAAGTAGGGTATCTCTGTGGGTTTTACTCTATTGAGATCGTAGCCAGCTACTTTGACTGAACCAGAGGTGGCTTTATCAAAAGCTGAAATCAACTTGAACAAAGTTGTTTTACCAGCACCACTCGGGCCTGTTAGAAAAACGAACTCGCCTTTGTCGATATTGAGATTAACATCTTTGAGCGCACAGACGTCGCCCACATACGTTTTGTAAGTGTGCTGGAACTGAATCATACATTAATTGTACTCTACTGATTCACCAATCGACCACTGAGCAATAGGTCTAGAATTTTCTGATGCTGAATACGCATTGCCAGTCGAATATTTGACGGTTGTCGCGACTGCTGGCTAGGAAATACATCTTGATATGCAGTTTTGATGCTCTTTAACACAGCGCCGTTTCGGTAAACCCGACTTACGAGATAGGGGTTAGCTTCACCCCAGT
>JABSOQ010000091.1 GCA_013216195.1 Bdellovibrionales bacterium | reverse complement strand
TGGCCTTTAAGAGTAGTAGCAAAGAATTGTAAGTGTTGTAAGCCCAAGTTTGTAGCCCATTGAATAAAGTCTTTTTCTAAAGACTCGGCATTCAGATCTTTCACCACTCCGTCACTGCCCAAAGCTTTAGCTCCAAGCTCAAATTGCGGTTTCACTAAAATCAAAAACTGAGAGTCCGGCTTCATACAGAACAAAACATTGGGAATCACTTTTTTGACCGAAATGAACGAGACATCGCACACTAGAAAATCAAAGTGATGCTTCTTATGCTCAAAAACAGGATGTTTAGCTAACTCTTTGGCGTTTACCCCTTCGAGAAATTCAACTCGGTCATCATCGCGAAGGCTCTGATGAAGCTGATCTCTGCCGACATCAACACCCAAGACATGTTGGGCCCCATGCCTCAGACAACAGTCGGTAAAGCCGCCAGTCGATTGACCGACATCAAGGCAGATCAATTTAGCCAACGAGAGCTCCAAATGCTGGATCGCACCCTCTAACTTTAACCCGGAGCGCGATACATACTTCAAGAGATCTGACTCCTTGATGCGAATCTGATCACTTAAACTCAATTTTTGAGAGGCAGACTTTACTAGTAGCCAATCACCTGAAGAAAAGAACTCGACTGCTCCCTCTTCAATAAGACGCTTTGCCTTATTGCGACTTGGGGCCAAGCCTAGCTCGAAAATTCTTTGATCTGCGCGAACGGTTGCCATTGCCGTAACTTATCACTAATGTTTTGGATATGAAACGAACTGCTGCATTGATTCTGGTACCAATTCTTATCTCTGCTATTGCTGGCTACATAGCCTTCAATTGGCAAAACAGCCAGCAATCCGAACAGGCTCGGCATAGAAGCTGCCTAGCTGCAGTGATACCCACTGTGACCCTGCACAACAGTGAAAGCGAGATAATCAGCTTGCTACAAGAGCTGGCGCAAGACACAAACACCGTTCTACTTGAAAAGCCTCAACCTCAAGCCCATTTTTTCTCAAAAGACATCGATGCAGAGCTCATGCAAATAGCCGAATTGTTTCAAGCCAAACAAAGGTTTGGAGCTTCTCATACAGACAAAGTGAACCAGGCTGTAGAAAGAGCCGTTGGGCTTATGAAAGAAGCCAAGCTGCCTTTTCTGGCTCAATGCGATGAACTCATGAAGAAGGTTGAGCAAGAGTGTGGATCACTCATCGAAACGGCTCCAGACAACCCTTCTTGCTACCAAAAGTACAACGCTCAGCTAGAGCAGTTCATACCTAAAAAACAGCAATAGCCAGATCGCCAAAACCCCAAAAGTGACAATTTTGGTCGTCAACTTTTTAGACAGTTGCAGAGTCTAATCGTCTCAGGGTGAATCAGAATACCTCTGAGAAGGTTCTGGCTGTGCACTTACTACTAGTATGGTTGGATTTAAACGGGTGATTTCATTAATAGCATTAGGGGCTCTCATAGCCTCATTCGCCCTTGCTGCGGGTGCCAGCCAAGCTACGCCGTCTTCTACCAGCAAAGCCAGAAAGGCCGCCAGAGTGGCTCCTGGCAGTGTTAAATACGGCAAAGACTATATGTATAGCTACAAGCAGTTTAAAGCTCTCTCCCGCTCGCAACAATATAGATACATTCGAGGCCTTTCGAAAGTCTTCACAAAGCTAAGTAGCAAAATCAAAAAATCAAAGAAGAACAAAAAGAAGTACTCAGCGTTGCTTGAGGCTATCCAGAATTTTGTCGGCTCACATGCACAAGCAAGCGCAGCCTACAAATGTATAGGTGGCGGGGTTCCCGTTCCTTACGGTGAGCCTGAGTGTGGCGTGACCGAGTACGCTGGGTTTAGCTGCCCACAAGTTGACTCAAGAGGTCGCCCAGCGCGAATGGAAATTTGTAACCCAATTCTGTTCGGTGTTCGTTCAGATACTGGTAACCCCGTTTGTCACTCTACTGCTAGCACTTCGTGGTGCTTCAACAACACTCGAATTGGTGTGACAACGACTCTTGACCCCGTGTTCGAAAGAAATCAAGCTGAACCATGGAACAGCATGCGCTGGGAACTTCATGTTGCCTGTAACACGCCTTCGTCTATTGCAGAACGACAGAGCCTGGTAAACAATGCTTGCTACTTGGCCGAGAGGCAGATGAACCATAACGATGACGATGATAGACGCTTCTTGACGAACTCAGGTCGAAGTTATGAAGCCGTTGAGCCATCTGAGTTTTCGGCCTCTGCAGGTGTCGACGAAGCTTCGATAACATCAGCTGAAACAGCCGTAGTATCTCGAAACAACTTTGATCACTTAAGCCCTTTCGCAGCAGCTACAAACGGAGAGGCTGTTTCACCCGAGCTACTGCAGCAGGCAGCAGTTTTGGCAGAGGGCGATGCTCAAGGTGCTGTTGCTGAAGGTGCAGAAGACAGAGGTGAAGCGCCAATGGTCATCTTTAGCACTCGTGGCGAATTGGCCGACAACGGTCCAGACAGAGTAGCCCCTGTAGACCTGCCAATGACAGTCGATCCCACACTTGCAGTTACGGCCGCAGAATTTGCCGAAGCGGCTGCTGTCGACGAAGTTGTGCCTGTGACCACGAACCTTGATCCGAATTTGATCGCAACAAACACCGAGTTAGGCTTCTCTGGAACCGGCGATGTCGATGCGAGTCTTTTTGCAGCCATGGCTCCTGGCGATTACCCTATCGGTCGCACAGAAGAAGAGATTGCTGCAGATGAAGCACGAGCTGAAATGCTGAGAAACGCACAGCCCGTGATAGACCCTGGTCCATTAACATATTCGGCGGCTGCACCTGAACTTCCTCCAGAAGAAGACATGAGCCCATTTGAAAGACAGTACTTCGCTTTTGAAGCAGCGAGAGCCGTTTCAACACAAGAGTTGAGATTTGGTACCATCGTGATTCCGCCGCAGGTTTCAGGCACCAGCCATGGCCTAAACTATAGAGATGCACCCGGAACCAACAACACGACTGTTCTTGGCTCATTTGAAGAAGGTCAGCAAGTAGAGCTAACTGGTAACACCCAGATGGTTGGCGAAACTCTCTGGCACGAGGTTCGAGTAGATGGTAGAGACGATCCAGCTTGGGTAAGCGGTAATTTCATTCAAGAAGGTCGTGAGGTCGATTTGTCGGCACCACCTGAAAGGGAAACCTCATACCTGACTGCGAGTTTTCAAAGTCAACTCAGCGCTGAAGGCGGCTACATGACGGCTTGTCATGAATGCGACCGTGAGCCTAGCTTTGTTTCTGCCAACGGGCTCATTCAGCTCTACGGAGCTCTCAATACTGCCGTAGATAGCCGCATACCTGTTCGCCCTTCACAATATGGTGCTCCGACTTGCGCTATCTCGAGTGGTCAAGGCCCAAGATCTCTTTCGTTCTCAAGGCATCATGAGGGTATCGACATCAGAACTGGAGGCCGAGGCGTAGCCGTTGACAGCCCCTTGCCAGGCATCGTGATCGGCCATGGTCGACGCGGAGGTTATGGTGGTCAAATCATAGTGCTTCATGTGCCAGAACATATGCACGAAAGAATCACGGCAGAGCTTCGAGATGCCCGAGTTCTCAACGAAGGCATTAGCCTTAAAACAAGACAAACAAGATTGAGAAACTATTTGGCCTCTAGACAACCCGCTCTCTCAATGGAGATCAACAACGGATCTGATACAGTGAGACGCCAAAACTTGTTCTGTATGTACTCTCACTTGAGAAACAGCGGTTTTGACCACGACAACGGTGACTCTGTAGCCGCAGGTGATAGAATAGGCTATGTCGCTACTTCTGGTAGAGATATGGGCGCCACTACAGGGGCCCACCTTGATATGAGATGTGAAGCACCCGGTGAAGATGCATGTACTTATGCTGGTGATATCGGAGGCCAAGGCCCATGGTGTGACCCAGAAGACTTCTTGCCATGGATCCCAAGAAAGTCGAACGGAAGGTACTACAAATGTTAAAACTCAGAGTCTTTCTTGTTGTGATTGCTACCTTGTCGACTACTCCTTTTGCAGCCGCTGCTGATGACTTGCCTCCGGCACTTGAAACCGAGTACGTGCAAAACTGTAAGCAACGAGTTTCAACTCTCCCTGATACAAATCACAATTTGCAAGACTCAGAGAAGATCTGCAGCTGCATCAAAGATAAATTTGAAGCCAATGAAACTATCACGGCCGCCGCCGTTCGAGCCTTGGTCGCTTACAAGAAGAAGTATGGCAACGGGCATGCGCCAGAAGGCGTTCAACACTCTGAAGATCTCGACATAGCTCTCGATTTTGAAGGTCAGTTGTACTTTTCTTGCTTGGGCGCTGCCGGCAACTAAAACCTAAGGTTAAAACCCAAGCCCACATAAAGAGTTCTACCCGGGTTCGAATTGAACTTGAAATCGGCTCTGATTCTAAAAGAGTCGGTCACTGGCTGAAACACACCCCATCTCAAGTGGTAGCCTCCGGCGTTTACAAAATCGAATTCACGTAAGATTGTTCTGCGCCTTTTGTAATAGATCGCGTTGGCTCCAATACCAAGATAGCCCTCGAGCGCAGAGAAAATATCGAAATCCCAACGAAGACCTAGAGAGCCTTGATGCCAAATCACACCCTCACCCTGAATATTACCGTATTCAAGTTCTACAATGCCCAAGGCAGAGGGAATGCCTCCCGCGATTGCCCACATAGGGTAGTTGTCTCTTACTCCGATCACTCCGAAAGGTAGAAACCTACCCGCCGTCAAGCTGACATCGTAGTAGTCCATGGCCGTCCAGCCGATAAAACTCTTGGAGCCAGAGGGCCTTTGCTGTTGAGCCGAAACGTCAAGCGAGGCCAGCACCAGTGTTGCTACCAAAGTTATAAGCAAAACTAGCGAGACCGCCTCAACAAAAGAGTGCAAAGGGTCGCGCTTCAAATTAAGCATCTCTCTCTTTGTTGAACGTAATCAAAGGTTCATAATACTCTGTTGTCAGACCGACTTTTTTCAAGTGATCAATACACTGTACAGAGGCCTCTTCAAGAAGTCTTGTGGTCTCTTCGAGCCCTACCACGTTAATAAATGAGGTCGGCTCTGGGTTTTCTGGATCCCAATCTAGAAGATCGTCAGCCAGCTGAAAAGCAACACCGAGCTGACCAGAAAAAGCTTTTAAAGCCACTATCTGGTCTTCACTTGCACCACAGGCCAAGGCGGCGCAGACAACACTTGCTTGAATCAAAGCCCCAGTTTTCTTTTCATGAATGTAAGAGATCCAATCGGCCTTTTCTTGTTCTGAAGGGTCAATGTCAACACTCTGGCCGCCGACCATTCCATTGTGGCCGCAGCTGTAGGCAAACTCTTGAATGATCATCACGGCCTTTTCAGGCTCATCAGCATAACAATTAGCCAACAAGCTGAACGCGTCAGTTAAAAGCGCATCTCCGGCCAGCAGGGCCATGCCCTCGCCATAAACCTTATGGTTCGTTGGTTTACCCCGCCTCTCGTCGTCATTGTCCATGCAGGGAAGATCATCGTGAATGAGAGAGTAAGAGTGCACCCACTCAACTGCTGCAGCGACCCCGTAAACTTTTGACTCCGGAGCACCAAGCGTCTTCGCGGTCAATAGTGAAAGCGCTGGTCGAAATCTTTTGCCGCCACTCTTGATCGTGTAGGCCATAGACTCTTCGAGTTTAGCCAAAGGCTCAGGGCCCTGAACGTCTGACTTCGGCAAATGATTCAATAAGAAGCTTTCAAGGCTAGGTAGGTCGACCTTACCGCTAAGTGCTGATTCCATTTAGGCCTCTTCCTCAACAAACTCTTCAGTGTCAGCTACGCCATCTTCATCTACTTCTAACAAAAGCTGAACTTTTTGCTCAGCTTCATCCAGTTGCGAATGGCATTCGCGAGACAGCTTTACGCCCTCTTCAAACATCTTCAATGACTGATCAAGGCTGAGATCACCAGACTCCATCTTGTCTACGATCTCTTCTAACCGATCGAGCTTCTTTTCAAATTTCATAATCTTCTCCTGTGAATCAAAATTCTCAATTTGATTGTGGCAGAGGCCCAGTACCCTTAACCTCTGAGGTGATCAAACCGTCGCTCACTCGAACAACCATCTCATCGCCAGACTTCACATCATTTACGCTCTTTACAACTCTATTGTCTTTTTCTGCAATCGCGTAACCACGATCGACAACTTTTAGTGGACTGATCGCATCCAACACAGACATCTGCCTCTGCAGCCTCTGCTTGAACACGGTCAGCAACTGCATCTGACTCTGCTTGTTTCTTTGCAAAAGGCTCTCAACCTTGGCTCGCAGCACTTCTACTCTGTCTGCCGGGCTCTTTAGGCGTAGCCTTTTGTTTTCAATTTCGGCTCGTTGACCACGTAACGTAGAGTCGATCGCAAAACGGTTTCTTCGAGTGAGCTCCCGCAATCTAACCCGAGCCTGCTGAAGGCTCTTTTGAGGATCAACTAAAAGTCTTTTTAAATTGTCGACCTTTTGCCACAGCTCTTCAATCTGATGAGTCACTGATCTGTGTAGTCGTTCCTCTAGGCGGCCGATGTTTTCACTGAGCTCAATCGCATTAGCCGAAACCACTTCGGCCGCAGCAGAGGGGGTAGGCGCTCGAAAATCAGCGACAAAGTCGGCGATAGTAAAATCAATTTCATGGCCGACAGCTGAAATGATTGGCACTTCGCTGCTCGCGATCATTCTCGCCAATTTTTCATCGTTGAAACACCAGAGGTCTTCCATTGAGCCACCACCGCGACCAATAATGACCGCATCAATATCGCGAACCTTAAGGGCTTTACCTAATGCTTGGCAGATCTTTGGAGCTGCACTCGCTCCTTGAACAATGGTTGGCACTACAAGAACTTCAAGACCTCGAAAGCGTCTCTCAAGTACATTTAGAATATCTCGAATCGCAGCGCCTGTTGGCGAAGTTACAACTGCTATTTTTTTTGGAAGCCTTGGTAAAGGCTTTTTCTGGCTGGCATCGAACAAGCCCTCAGACTTTAACTTTGTCTTCAGTTGCTCAAATTGCTTTTGCAAAGCCCCTGCGCCCACTGGCTCAATAGACTCGCAGAAAACTTGGTAGTTACCTCTAGGTTCGTAAACAGTGATGCGCCCTCGCACCAACACTTCAGTACCGTTTTCGGGCATGAACTTCATGCGCGAATTGTGTCCACGAAACATGACGGCCGCAACTTGAGCTTTTGAGTCTTTTAGACTGAAGTACCAATGACCCGAAGAATGAGCTTTAAAATTCGAAATCTCACCCTGAACCCAAATCAGATCGAACTGGCTTTCGAGACAACCGCGTACGCGCTTGTTCAGGTCGCTCACTGAAAAAGGCTTTGGCATTGCCTGCTCGGCCTTTCTGGTGTTCTGAAAATCAAAAGTCTGCTGAGCCATAAGGCTCGAACTCTACTCTGCAGGGCTTCTCGGGGTCAAAGACTATGCATTGCGCAGGTGAGCCTGGGGGAAAAAACTTCGGCTGCCCCACAAAAGGAATCAGTTCGGCCCCACCAAGCCTATTAGCCTATCAATGAGAGACCCACGGGTCCAACCAACGTAAGTGAAATTGCCGACACATTTGTGCCAATTGGCTAGAAATTGAGCTTCAGGTTGCTGAAAGGTTGAAGTGCACTTAAGCAGATCTTGAACATCAATTTCAATTGCATTTTTCAAGTAGAAATCAAAGGCATAGACCTTTGATGCTGAGTTAAGTGCCCCCAAGCCAGAATACTGAGCCTTGCTATCGAAACTGAGAGGCGCTGCCCCATCAAGAAAGAACAGTTTTCTCTCCTTTAATGAAAAAAGAGTCGTGAGCACGTCACCCTCTAACCCCATTTCGCTCCAAGGAATCAGTCTGGCAATGTCGACCAAATTGTAGGCCTGAAGGTTGTCGCTCAAAACTTTAGGGCTAACAATCTTTTGGTAAGACTCCTCTCTCGCTAGCTCAGAGGTAACATCAATTCGCGTACCAAATTCGCCAAGGCTCTCATCAAAATGAAAACGATCTGTACTTTGCTCCATTGAGGGCTCCTTAAATCAAAGAAACTTCAGCTACCACTGAGGTCACACTAGAACTAAGCAAATTTCGTGACAGGACCAAGGCAACGAGCTGAGCACAGTTGTGCGCAGAAGGCTTAGAACAAGGGGTTGCTCTGGCTCCAGATGTTCTGAAGGGACCACAGGCCACCAACGATCAGACAGATAACTGCTAAAATTCGATGAGCTTGCAGCTGCTGGTTCACATGCTGAGGCAGCCTTGTTTCGGCAAGTCTTTCGAGCGCTGGTACGTGCAAAACGAAGGTGAGTAAAGCACCGTAGGCAAGCACAAAAAACGGAAAAATGAAATCCAAATATTGCAGTTCCATGGTGTTTTTATATCGGGAACTTCGTCTTGATTTGTAACAGGACCTTCTACCAATGTTTGAAAACCCTATTCTTTTCAAAGCCCTACAGGGGCCAGTTTTGAACGATTTTTCTTAGGCCCAGTTTCTATTGAAAGTCTGTTTCAAAGTTTGTTATAACTAGGGAAGTTCTTGTGGTGCTGAATACAAAGTAAACCCTACAAGTACATTTTTAGGGAGCTGTCCCTGACGATGGTGAGCAAGCTCAACTCGATTGAGAAGCCTGAAGTCGTTATTAATGGCTACCCACCTATTACACTTGGGTTTACTTGGATATCTCAGTCTCCACAGGAATTTTTTAAAAAGCCGATGCGCAGTTGCCATCGGCTTTTTTGTTTTTGTATCGGCTGAGTTAGCAAATACGTTGTCGAATCAACTCCAAACTAGGGCTGGGCCACAGGCTGCCATGAGCCCCACCTTAGAGAAAGCTTAGGCCCGGCCCGACTGCACAGGCCTTCCCCTGGGCCCCGACAAGGCACTCTTAGGGCAGGACAGTACCCCTTAGACCTTCCACCAGTTTGAAGCCCTCAGGCTCGATTTTAGGCAGCCTTTCAGCCTAGTTCTAGGGCAAATCAGAGGATTTTCAGCTCAAAATTAGAGATAATAGAGACTGAATTTTCGTTCTCAGCCGTGCCGAAATCATAGACGGCGAGACAAGAATTGGCACTGTGATTGCTGTTACTTAGAGGCATGAAAGCCAACTGCAAACAAAGGGGGAATCAATGCCCAAACATTTGACAAGTGTTTTAGCGACACTAGGTGTGATCATCTTGTTCGCAGCCGTCAATCCTGCGGCAGCCCAGAGCACTACAACCCCAAGAGAGACCTCAATTAGAAATGATTGTCGAGATTCTGAAAGACGATCTGAAATGGGTTATGACAACTACCAAGATTGTGTTCGCAGTGAGATGGCCCTTATCGGAGAGGGAAACAACGACGGTGCGGTTTGTAATTCAGCAAAAAGCTCTTACGACCAAGCTGCTAGAGAGTTTCAAGACGCCTGTGCCGCTGCGGGCATGAACATGGCTGGTACTAGCTCAGGTCAGTTTGCATGTTCAAATCAAGTTGTGTGTTGTGTTGGCCAAACTAGTCAAACTAGCGCATGCGACTCGGGCTCACTACCCTCTCTGCCAACCGGCTCTCAAGACAGAAGCAATGTGCTCGACGATTTGATTCGCGACGGAACAGAGAGACTGAGCAATGCAGACCCCTCAACAGCACCAGCTATCAATTCGGCACTTCAAAATGCCCAACTTGAACAGCAGTATTTGAACTGCCCGTCGCGTGCACGTGGCGGTCTTGAGCAAGCCACAGAAGATGCCGAAGCTGCTAGAGAAAAACTAGAAGAGAAACAAGAAAAACTCGTCGAGCTGCAAGAAGAGCTGCAGCTTGCGCAGATCGAAAAAGAAGAAAAACTTGATGAAGTTAAAAATGAGCTGCAAGAAGAGAAGCTAAGAACAGCAGACCGTCTTGATGAGCTTGAGGCCAATCTTGAAGATGAGCAAAATCGACTCGCCGACGAGATCAAGAGAATGCAAGACTTGATTCAAACTGCTAATGAAGACAAAGCCAGGGTTCACGAAGCCGTTGACACTGCAAACAATGAGAAGCTAGCCAAAGAAGACGAGCTCTACCTCGAGTGTTTAGAACGAGCCGAAGGTATCATTAGAAGAGACCGTGAGGCATGTATTCAAGCCGCAGCAAATGTGAACGCCCAAGGCGCGCAACGCTCGCAAGGGTGTAGCAAGTCGATGTCAGACATCTTCGCAGGTCAAGGCCAAACTCTCGTGCAGAGAATGCAGCAAGGTATCGATCGCGAAATCGAAATTTGCAAAGCCGATGAGCGCTACAAAAAGAGATACCAACTACTTCAACGAACCCACTTTCGAACTGTCGACGCACTTAGCACTCAAATGACGAACATCAACGCTCGAATCGAAAACATTAACCAAGACATTTTAGAGCTTCAAACTGATGACATGAGCTCGCTACTTAGAAACAACATCAAAGCCTTGAACCGCTTGAACGAAAGACACTCATCTGAGCTTGATCGCCTCAACAGAAAAGCCAGTCTCGCTGCACAAAGGGCTGATGCGAAGATCGCTTCAATTCAAAGAAAAATTCAGCTTTACATGCAACATGTACAGAGCGCCGAGCAGACAATGCAAGCCCGAGAAGCCGCACTTGCGATCAGACAGCAATACGCTGGAGGCGCTGGCTCAGTCGACCAACAAGCTTTTGGTCAAGCAGTGGCCAGATACCAAAGCTACCGAAGTGCCGCCCAGAACTACCAACTCGCTTGCTGCAACCCGCCCGACGGCACATCTTACGGCTCAGCAGCCTCATCTTGCCCTACTGTGACCCCATTCGTGTCTCGACACATCAACGAACTGGGTCTGGGCCGAATGATTGCCAATGACCCTGACAGTAGAGATCTGCTACCAGGATCAGAAACGAACTAACCTAAAGCGCCAGCACACGAACATGTGCGGCGCATAAGCCAGGGCCGAAGTTGTCTTCTCGGCCCCTGGTAAGATATTATTTTCTCTTAGGATTCCACTTTCAGAAGAGCCTGTGCTGGAAGCACCGAGAGCGCTTATAGGGCGAGCTCGATAAAACTTCTGAAGCCCCATGGAATCTCAGGAGAAAATTACCTATGTCGATCAAAAAGATTATTGCCATTGTTTTGGGTTTAGCTTTTCTAGGCTTAGCTGCAGTCGCCACTGTCGTAATAGTGCTAACTTCAGATCTGCCACAAATCATTACGGTTGCCGACTACAAACCGCTTCTGGTGAGTGAGGTTTACGACCGCAAGGGTGAAAAGATCGGTGAGTTCTCAAGAGAGAAAAGGCTGCTTGTACCTTATGAGCAAATACCCGAACAGCTCGTGCATGCGTTTATCTCTGCAGAAGATTCTGCCTTTTTTGAACACGATGGCCTGAACTTCGTGGCCATTTTTCGGGCGGTAATTGCAAACATAAAGGCTGGCCGCAAAGTGCAGGGTGGATCAACCATAACTCAGCAGGTGGCAAGATCACTGCTACTCACATCTAAAAAGACTTATGAGAGAAAAATCAAAGAGGCTGTGCTTGCCATGAGAATGGAAGACAATCTCTCAAAGCAAGAGATTATGTATCTCTACCTCAATCAGATCTACCTAGGTCAGGGTGCCTATGGTGTTGGCGCTGCCGCTGAGATCTACTTTCGAAAGCCCGTTAGTGAACTGACTGTACCTGAATGCGCCTTGCTTGCCGGTCTGCCTCAGGCACCTTCTCGTTATTCGCCGATTTACAGATCTGAGCTCGCCAAAAAGAGACAGAAGTATGTGTTACGAAGAATGGCTGAAGAGGGCTACATAAAAGAAGAAGAGTCGAAACAATTTATGGAGCAACCCTTACAGGTCTACGTTCGAAAGAACTTTACTGAAGAAGCCCCTTACTTTGTTGAGACCATTCGTTTGATTCTTGAAAAAGAGCTGGGCAAAGAACAAGTTTGGGACAACGGCATTCAAATTCACACGAGCCTTGATTTAGAAAAGCAAAAAGAGGCTCGCTTGCAAGTCAGACAAGCTTTGCGTGACCTCGACAAGCGCCAAGGGTTCCGCGGTTCTTTAGAGAACATTACTGACGCCGACAAAGTCGCTGAGTTTTTGCTGAAAACAAGAGAAGACTTGCTCGATGACCTTAGCCCGATTCGGGTGATTCAAGCTGATGGCGAAATTGAATCGCGAGGCGATCTGAACCTGACAGGCAAAGATGAAGAGGGCAACCCAATCTCTCCCCTGCCCGATTATGTTGGCATAGACAAGATTGTAAAAGGCATCGTCACCAACGTGGATGACAAGTGGGGGCTCGTCAGTGTTCGGTTTGCTGAAGGTAAAGGCCTCATAGACATCGACACCATGGAATGGGCGCGAACCCCAGACCCTAAAAAGTCATTTAAGTGGGACAAGATCACCAAACCAAGCGAAGCCCTTCAAAAGGGTGATGTCATTTGGGTAAGGCCCGTCTCGAAGCGCTTTGTATCAGCCCGAATCAATGAAGACCTAAGAGACCTGAAGAAATCAAAGGGTGACAAATACGAAAAACCAGAAGAGCTGCCAGAGTTCGAAGAGTACTGTGAACTATTTCTCGAGCAAGAGCCAATAGCCGAGGGTGCGTTGATCGCCCTTGATCAAAAGACCGATGACATTGTCTCAATGGTAGGTGGCTTTGATTACGAGAAGTCTCAATACAACAAAACCATTCAAGCAGTAAGACAAACTGGCTCGGCTTTTAAACCACTTGTATACGCATCAGCAATGGATCGAGGCTACAACCCGGCGACTATGCTACACGATGCCCCACTTGTGTATGAAGAAACCAAAGAAGCTGAAGACGGCGAAGAGCTAGACGAGCCAGTCACCACCAAATGGAAGCCCACAAACCACGGTAAGAAGTTTCGAGGTGAAGTGCCGTTTAGAACTGCACTTATCAACTCAATGAACAACCCGACTTTGAAAGTCATCGAAGATATCGGTGTGAACTGGGTCGAAGAGTATGCTCGGCGGCTTGAGATTTTTAGTCCACTCAATAAAGACTACACCTTGGCTCTCGGCTCAAGCGGTGTGACTTTGTATGAGATGACCAAGGCCTACGCGATTCTTGGTAATCTCGGTAAACATGTTACCCCAAAAATCATTCACAAAGTGAATGACCGCTTAGGTGCCGAGCTGATGGCTGAGCTGTCTTTGGACCATTGGTTTAAAGAAGAGCTTGAGGCCCTAAGAAAGGCCAATGAGAACAAACGCCGAAAAGCACTCGGCATGCCTCAACTCGACGACAACGGGGAGCCCATTCCCCAACTTGAAGCCGATAATGAAGAGCCCGAAGCCGCATCTGAAGAAGATGTAAATGGCGGCACCCCACCAGAAGCACAGAGCATCGCTTCTGGTACCGAAAGCGAAGAGCCTAAGGTCAAATCTCGCCCCAAACGGCCGCCGCTCTATTTTAAGAACCAAAAACAGCTACTTAAGCCTCAAACAGCCTACCTGATTACCAGCCTGCTGCAGGGCGCCATTGAGGAGGGCACAGGTCGTGCGGCCAAGTCTTTGGGGCGCCCTACCGCAGGTAAGACCGGCACAACAAATGCCTACTACGATGCCTGGTTTGTAGGCTATACACCAGACTACGTTGCAGGAGTCTGGATGGGCTTCGAAAAGGAGCGCTCGTTAGGCGTAGGTGAAGTGGGCGGTCGCGCAGCTCTACCTGCTTGGCTTGGGTTTATGAAGTACGTGCATGAAGGTTTGCCCGTACGAAACTTTCGAATCCCTGAGGGCATTGTTTTTGCCAATATCGATAATGAAACTGGCAAGCTAGCTTCTGCACAATCGAGTACCGTTGTCAGACAAGCTTTCGCTGAAGGAACAGAGCCTCAAGAACTCTCATCTGAACGATCTAGCTTTGAAGACGACAAAGACTTCTTCAAGCAGGATCTATCTGAATGAGTGATGCGAAAAATCGAGACTTAAAGACCATTCGCCTTGGTGATGTTCACCAAAACAATTTGAAAGGCGTGAACATTGAAATACCAATCGGCTCTTTCACTGTTGTGTGTGGACCAAGTGGCTCTGGTAAAAGCTCGCTTGCATTTGAAACCTTGTATGCCGAAGGCCAAAGACGGTACATCGAAAGTCTTTCGAACTACTCTAAGCAGTTCCTAAATAAGGCACCCAAACCCGATGTGGGAGCGGTGTCTAATATTCCACCCGCAATCTCAATTGATCAAAAAAACTCTGTGAAGTCTTCGAGATCAACTGTTGGTACCACTACAGAAGTCATCGACTACTTAAGATTGATTTACGAAAAGATTGGTAAAGCCTACTGCCCTGATCACCATATTTCTCTTGAGCGGCACTCACCTTCCTCTGGTGCGAAAGTCGTATTGAAGAACTTCGCAGGAGAGCGCGGCTACGTGGCAACAAAAGTCAGTGCAGAGGGTCGAGTCGAAAAGGGCAAGAAGCTTTTGAATCTGTTGATTCAAGACGGCTATGCCCGAATCGCAGTGCCAGCTGCAGCAGCAAAGCCTGCGGCAAAAAAGAAGACAAAGAAAAAGACCGCAAAGAAGACAACAACCAAAAAGGTCATTCAAGCGAAGCTTTCGGGCTCTGAACAAGCGCTTCAAGAATGGGTTGAGGCAGACATCGGTGAAGTCATCGCACTCGATGACCCTAAGCTCAGAAAGAGCGGGGCTCCTAAAGGTGATTTTTACATTATTATCGATCGACTTTCTTTTAACGAAGATAGCCAAGACCGAATCGTAGACTCTTTGGCCCAGGCCTATTCAGCGAGCATCAAGTTCAACAAAAACACTCTTGCTGCCGAAGCCGAAGTGTTCACCACAAACCAGCAGCGATTGCTACTTAATGAAGAGCACTCTTGCACAGTCTGCGGCTTTAACTTTCCCCCGATCACATCGGCGTTGTTTTCATTCAACAGCCCGGTTGGGGCTTGCCAGGTCTGCAACGGCTTCGGCAACATTTTGACTGTCGATGAGGCCAAGGTGATACCCAACCCTAAGCTAAGCTTAAGCGAGGGCGCTATTGTTCCGTTTGCTATGCCGTCAGCAAAGTCTGACCGAGCGGAGCTCAAGGCTTACTGCAAAAAAGCCAAGATCGACATGCACACTCCCTGGGAGGAGCTTGCTCCGAAACAGAGAAAAGCCATCTGGGAAGGCAATGACAGCTTCTACGGAGTGCTCGGCCTTTTCGAGTATTTAGAAACTAAAAAGTACAAGATGCACGTTCGCGTTTTTCTTTCGCGCTACAAAAG
>JABSOQ010000090.1 GCA_013216195.1 Bdellovibrionales bacterium | reverse complement strand
CTTGGGCCAGCCTCATAGCCGAAAATGGCCACGGTTTCAGATAGATAAGGCGACTGGTGCTACTCTATTTCTCAAAGTCTTTAACGTATTGCCAAACCTTCGAAATGCAAACTGAGCCTTCACCTACTGCTGAAGCCACTCTTGTGACAGAGCCTGATCGTATGTCACCTACGGCAAAGCTGCCAGGCAGAGAGGTTTGAAATGGCGAGTCTGAGCCGACCGCTTCGCCAGTTAGAATGAATCCTTTGTCATCGACCTTTACAAAGCCATTCAGCCAAGACGTGTTAGGAACGGCACCAATCATTACAAACCAGGCCTTTGTGTCGACCAACTGAGTTTCATCGGTCTTGCGGTTATGCAGTTTGAGGCCAGTCATTGAGTCTTCGCCTAAGATTTCTGTCACCTGCGTGTTGAAGTGAATCGAAATGTTCTGCTCAGCTTCAATTCGGCTCTTTAAATAATCTGACATTGAGTCAGCGAGTGAGTCTCCTCTTACTAGAATGTGAACATGTTTTACACCTCGGCTAAGAAACATTGCCGCTTGCCCTGCTGAGTTGCCACCACCAGAGATAGCCACCTCTTGATTTCGGCAGTATCTCAACTCACCCTCTGTAGCTGAGTAGTAAATACCGTCGCCTTCGAACTTTTCAAGGTTCTCAATCGGAAGCTTTCGGTACTGCACACCTGTTGCGATCACAATAGCTTTGCAAGTGACTTCACATCCATCGTTCAAAGTTAAGGTGTAGCGAGAGTCTTCTCTTCGCTCTAGTGAAACCACTTTTCTAGGAAACACAAATCGAGTTCCAAATTTTAGAGCTTGAATTTCACCTCGCCAAACCAAATCACCTCCCGATATGCCGGTCGGAAACCCCATGTAATTCTCAATTCGAGAAGAGGTGCCGGCTTGGCCACCTATGGCCTGAGATTCGATGACCATGGCTTGTAGCCCCTCAGCACCAGCATATACGGCAGAGGCAACACCTGCAGGGCCACCACCAACTATTGCCAAATCAACCTCTTCATTTTTAGTTATTGCCATGTCCAAGCCCAGTGCTTTGGCGACCGACTCAGGAGTTGGTTCTAGAACCGACTCTGTGTTTGCAATGAACACAATAGGTTCAGCCTTCAGTTTTTCGCAGTTAGCAAAGATCTGCTTGGCCTCTTCACTCTCAAGCTCGCAGCCATGATAAGGGATCCGGTTGCTTGATAAAAAGGCTTCTAAAGAGCGAAGCTCTTTAGATTTCTCTGCGCCAATCAGCGTGAGGCTAGATTCTCCGGCTTCCCATAAGCGTCTTCGTCTTGCCGAATAGACTGAAATGACAATGTCACTCATCTCGGGGTTTGTTGACATTAGCTCAAGCATTTTCACTCTGGGTAAAGAGATGACCTTGCAATGCTGACAAGCCCTTAGTGGCATCGAATGAGCTCCACCGTTAAGGAAGGCGATCTCACCAGTGAACTGAGTCGGGCCCAGTGTTTGGGGCATCTGCCTTTCAAGGGTCATCGGGTTCAGAAGCTCGATTTCACCTTCGAGAATGTAGTAGAACTGAGTCATACGTTCGCCAATTTCAGCAACCATCTGGCCTGATTGAAATTCGACAATCTCGCCATGTTTTCGCAAGATTTCCACATGCTTCTCAGACAAAGGTGTTCTTTGCATCACAGCGAGGTCGTCGGCCATTCTTTCCATATAGTCTCCTGGATCAATATTGGTTAGCTTGTTTATAACCCTTGAAATGGTAAGAGACCATTGCTGATTTCACAATTTTGAAGACCTTACGAGCTCGATCGAACTGCAGACCAAAGGGTACTCTTTAGGCTTCGTAGGGACCAATTTTGGCTTTCAATCAAAACTCTGTTTATAGGATTCCGTCAGACTCATATGTCATCTCAAATCAGAAGGGACTATGCCAGCCACACCCATGCCCTTTGGTCATATTACACAGACCTTTGAGGCGGCTCCGGTGGCACATTTACTGCTTGTATTTTTAATCATGTCTAAACCTCTTGGCCTTACAGTTCTATTCTCGTTTCTGTTCAGTTGTTCTATGACTTGGGCCGCTGAGCTCGGCGAAAATTGCAGAGCTGAAATGCACACCGCGACTTCGCTTGAGAGAATTTTCGGGAAGATGCCTGTTGAGACGAGGCAGCAGCTCGATCAGGCAAGAGAGAGAATCGCAAAAGAGGTAGAGGCAGTTAAAGCCTCGATTAAGAGAAATTCCGCCACCTATATTCGCCAGGCTCAAGAAACTGGCAGGGCTCCTGAGGTTGACGTTGTCGTCATCGGAGCTGGCCCAACTTCGGCCAATTTTCTATACCCTTTGGTGAAGCAAGGCCTGCGCATATTGGTTTTAGAGCAAGCAGAGGTTGGCAGTCGATTCAACGCCCCTTACTTAATCAACTCAGGTCAGCCAATGGGGTTTGGTGGCTTATACAGTTCGGAGAGGCCCGAGCTCAATGAGATTCTTCGGGAGCTTGTAGTTACAGGTTTTTCAGCAAACCCTTTCGGTGTCGACCCTTTTACGGTGTTCACTGGCTTTAAACCTCATGGTGTCGACAACAGGCCAGATGCTTCGGTGTTCAAACAGAATTACTCTGCCTATGCTCCACCCGAGTTGGTAGAGAGCTGGGATGCTATGGCGAGCTACATAGGCTCAATAGGTGGAAGGCTGGTCGAGCAGACCACCTCGCCCCAAAGAAGAGAATACCAAAGCCCTTTTAGAAACTCTGGTGTAGTTTACTTTCCGCTTCAAGCCGTGCAGGATGCACTCTATCTGACATTCCAAGACCTAGCAGTACCTGTTGTAGAAGGTGTGCAAGTCCAGCTGCCTACAACAATTGATGAGAAGATCACCGAAGTCAAAACTTCACAGGGCTTTGTAATTCCGCTTTCTGAACACTCAGTTGTTCTTCATGCGGGAGGTCTTGGGCAGGTGCCTTCACTGAGGCGAAAGGTTGAGGCCCCATTTTCAATCGCAGCCTCTGAAAAAGCGGAAGTTCTTAAAAGAGTTGAAACAACAGACCAGTTTTATCAACGTATACATGACGGGCAACTTGATGAGTATGCTGGCCTCACTGTTGGGGTTATAGGAGTACCTGCTGATGGTGGGTTGGTAACTACGGGTGCCCTCATGAACCTTGAGACAGGTGTACCGCCAATCGAGGGTGAGCCTGTGAAACTTGTCGTTGCCAACATGGAAAGCAACGATCCTGAGCACTTGAGACAAAAAATCAGGGATGGGGGCTCTGCAATTTCAAGAGGTCCGTTTCATCATTTGAGATATTCTAGAGTCATAGATAATTTCAGTAAGGCCGCAATTCTACCGGGTAAAGTGACAGCTGTTTCGATGACTGAAGATGGTAGGCTCAAAATGACAAGTGAAGACGGGGGCTATGCGGTTGTTGACCGTCTCATATACACCGTTGGATATAAATCGAAGTTACCTCGAGGCAAAGTGCAAATTTTGAGGGCGGAGCAGCTTGATCAACGCATAGATGATCTCGAAGACGCAGACCTCTATGCTGAGTCAGGCAACTATCTAGGGCTTCATTGGGAGGGAACAAACTTCGCTCTAGCCGGCCCCTCAATTCCCAATCATTTTCGGGCAGATCGCTATCTTTTTTCTCGACAACCGATTGGCTCTGGCTTCAATGAAGCACCTTATGAATTCGATATCATTTATAACCCTCGAGGTACTAGTATCTCGAGACATCAAGCGGACAATCGAGGTCTTTGGCATTTTCCTAACCCATCAGCTATGGTTAACGTAGCCCCTTTAGCAAGATCTCTCGGTTTGGTTATATCAAGACAGGGAGTCTATCAGCGAGGCTGGCAGAGCAACTCTGGGCGAGCGTCGTTGACATTCTCTCAACCACTTCAGCGATCTTACTTGAAGTAAAGAAGAGTAACGCAGAGTTGAGTCAATGGCACTATGATTAGTCTCAAGCTTTATTAGCGATCCGTATAGCTTTATCGCTGACCCGCTTGGCTATCTCCCGACTTCAAGCAATCAGAAATTACAGATTGCTTTCTGCCGCTTGCTTTTCGTCTGCAAGATATCGATCGTCATCGTAAAGGCCCATGAACGAAGGCACAGCAATGGTGACGAGAACGCCCCAGATAGCTCTTCTTAGGTAAGGAATGCTACCAATGTCGATGTCGGGTATATTTTGCGGATCTCTTTCGGCCTGTTCGTCTACTGAAAATAGACTACGTGTGGTCAAGGCTTCTTTCGCTGAGAGTCTAGCAATCGGTCTGTCCAGTAAGCTTGCAAAGAAAGTTTGCCCACAAATCTTGAGCAGCTTTTTCTTGAAAGCTACTTCTCTCGCCATCTCATCTGTGAAATTTTGCTCAAAAGGCCAAGCTGAGTCTTTTGACAACTCGGGCATCCAGCTGAAGCCAGAGCTCTCACGTGCTTGGCCACAGATGCCAAACTCAGGCTTGAGATAAGGCTCAAACTCTGGATCAAGTGGCCTGGCGAAAACTAAGGTGGGAAAACTCGTCCATGCCCAAGAAACTCGTTTAAATGCGTTGCGAGTCTTCATGTTGTAAAACTCAAAGCCCTTGACAGGGTAGAGTGATTTAAAGGCTGATCCATAGCTCACACCAGAGGCTGCGACCATGTGACCGATCAAGGAACTGTCAGATGCGACTAATCTCAAAACCTTATGATAGTCAGAATAAGCCATTTCGACATCTTGTTCTACAGTGCTAAGAAATCGAATTATGCCGTAGTGAAGAAGCAGCATGTAATTGGGTAGCCCATAAGATGCCGTGAACTCGATGACCTTCAGACTGTTTGCGTTTTCCAAGTCTTTTTGCGCTTGTTTGAATTGAGGGTGAGATTCAAAGTTCCAGTGATCAAATTCAGACAGTTGCTTCATCCACTCGAGTTCAATTGACGAGCTAGCAAGATCTTTTTTTACCCCGAGGACTCTGTCTTTAATCGGCTGATTTTGGTACTTCTCGAACAGTGCTTTTACCTTAACATGGCTTGCGTCGATTTTCGTTTTGCTAGGCTCGTCGCCAGACTCAACCGGGATGTGTTGAGTTAGAAAGGTCTCTGCGTTTTTACTGTACGTGAAAGGCTTCTCAAACAGTGGCTGTTTTTCAAGTTGCTTTAAGTCAGTTAACATTCGGCTTCTGACTTTACTATCTAAAGGCTTCACAATTTCGGCCAGTTTCGGTTTGACGTGCACGCTCCAGAAAAACAGATAGCTAGCCATTGGAACAAAAACAATTAGCATAGAAATAACCACAGAGATCGTGACAAACAGCTTGGGCATGAAGAGAAATCCTTTGTGTCGAATCAGCTTTAGTTTGGTTCTTGATAGTAAATGAAAACCAAAAATGCCTCCAGCCTGTTTTCTGAAAAAAGACATGCCTTGTCCAAAACTTTTTCATTCATCGTAGCGTCATCAAATACCTGTAATCTAGGTGATTTCATGTGCTGTCTCAGGAGAGTATTTCAGCATCAAAACGGCTGAGTTTTTGACTTCTCGGGCACCAAATTCTATCTTGTGAACAGTTTTTGATCACTACTTTTGGGGTTAAGGAGATGACTGTGACATCTACAAAACTTTTTGCTCGATTGTTGCCAATTGCTGCTTTTCTGGTTTCTTGCGCGAGCCCAACTAAGCAAGAGTGCCTTGATATGAATTGGCAAAAAATGGGTGCCAAACAAGGGTCTGAGGGAAGAGCTTTTGATCAGAAAATTGCTGAGATGAAAAAGTCTTGTGATGATCGGCATGGCATCGCGGTCAACCGGGCTGAGTTTATGAATGGTTATCGTTTGGGTCTTCAAAGGTACTGCTCTTTTAGTCGAGGTGAGCGCATGGGTCAGCAGGGGCAAAGGTTCAATCCACCCTCTGTATGCACTCAGAAACTGGTTCCTGTAATGAAGGCGGGCTACGATAAGGGCTTAAAGAGTTACTGCATGCCCTCAAGGTTTCGTGGTGATGGCGAGCGAGGTGAGATATTCAGCTACTCGGCAGTGTGCCCTAAGGCTGGAGAAAAGCAGGCCTTGTCTTTTTACAATCAGGGTTTGATGGTCAACTGCCAGAAGCAGTTCGTTCAAATGGGAAGAAAAGGTCAGAAGTTTGAGGTCGGCGGTTTGTGTTCGACATTGAAGCAAGATTCAAAGCTTCGCAGAATGTATGACACAGGCAATAAGATATATTGCACCAAAGACATCGGCTATGAGGTTGGCCTTAGCGGCAAGAAGTACAACTTTGTGTGCAAAAAGCCAGCAGAGCATGACTTTTTGGCTGGTTACAATATGGGGGCTCAGCAGAAGGCTCAAAACGACATTCGTGAGCTTTCGAATGAGTTGCATCAGCTGCGACAAGAAAATGCCGACAAGGCTCTGCAGATTCAGACGTTGTCGAGCCGGGTGAATTATCTTGAGCGAGAGGTTGGAGACCTAGAAGAAGAGGTTGAAGATCGCGAAGATGAAATCGAAAGATTAAAGAAAAAAACTCGCACTCAGTATTGATAATCATGAAGCAGAGTCATGAGAGTTTTTGTTCACTGCCATTTCAAAATTTGCAGCTCGACACTAGCGGTGGGTTTAGGCCGTGTTGTAAAGCCCTCGAAGCTATTCCAAAGCCTGACGGCTCCCTCTACAAACTGCCAGAAGATGATCTTGATAAGGTCTGGATGTCTCCTTACTTAGAAAATTTGAGAGCGGCCTTCAAGCGGGGAGAGAAGCCAAAAACTTGCAAGAATTGCTGGAGCGAAGAAGCCGCAGGTATAAAGAGCCTGAGGCAGCACCGGGTCCCCTCGAAAGAGAGGGTTGAGCGCTACATCAGTGAGGCTACACCTCATGCTCCGGTCGATCTCGACTTGAAACCAAGCAATTTGTGCAATTTAAAATGCCGAATCTGCAATGCTGAGAATTCAACTTCATGGCACCGAGAAGCACAAGAGACCCTGGGCTTTGAAATGCATGACTACAAAAGGTACTCCTCTGAAAAGTTCAATGCTGAAAATCAAAAAGTGCTCAAAGGTTGGTTCGAGTCAGTCAGGCATCTGGAGTTCTTTGGTGGAGAACCCTTTTTGTTGAAAGAGCATATCAAAATCTTAGACCTGGCCATTGAGTCTGGGTATGCGTCGAGGCTCACTTTGAACTACAACACCAACGCCACAGTTTTCTCAGAACAGCTACTGAAGACCTGGCAGAGTTTTGAGCTGATAAACCTTGGTTTCAGTATAGACGGTGTGGCCGAGAGATTTACCTATCAAAGGCATCCTGCAAAGTGGTCGACTGCCAAGCGGGTTGTCGATCAGTTTTACCAAAACAGGGGAGAGCATATAAAACTCCGCTTCGATGTGTCGATTGGCGTGCTAAATGTGCTTTACCTTGATGAGGTTTTTGATTGGGCTGCGAGCTACCCGGAGGTCGAAGTTCGATTCAATTTGGTTCATCACCCTTTACACTACAGCATTAAGTGCTTGCCTGCGGCAGCTAAGGCTATGGCCAGGCAGAAACTAGAGGAGTGCTTGAATAAACCAGCTGTAAACTCTGAAGGGCTCAATCAAGTCATTCAGTTTATGTTTGAGGAGAACCTAGAGGATCAATGGCAAGAGTTCTTGATCGAGTCTCGTCGTGCCGATCTTTACCGAGGTGAAAGCTTGGCAGAGGCCGTGCCGTTACTGGCCCCTTGGCTGGCTGATACAGCTTCGAACAGCTTAAATATGCCTAGTTTCCAAGCCTTAGAGAGTGGTAATTCACCCGAATGACCCAGGTCGCAATAATTCAAACTTGAGTTTTCAGACGTTGCGTGTCAGTTTTCAGCAATAAAGCGAACATAATATAGAAAGGGCCGAATATGCTCTCTTCGCACCTAGGCAAGATGAAATCTCTCAGTACGATTTTCGTGGTACTGCTTGTGGCAGTTCTCGCTCAGGCGGGATGCAATGAAAAAGATGTGATCCCTGAGGTTAGTGAGGTTTGGAACGCTGAAGAAGGTTTTGAGCTCAGCCGCGATCTTGGTGAATTCACTGCCCCGGTGACTATCGCGCAAAGGCCTCTAAAAGAAGAGGGTGCTGATGCCGTTCAGTTTTTGATCACAGAGCTTCGTGGAACCATTAAGTCTGTCAGCAACGATGGCACGATCAAAGAACTCTACAAACTTGAAGTTGTTGGCCCAAAAGAGAAGAAAAAAGACCTCCCTGGCATGGAGGGTGAAATAGGTCTTACAGGCATTTGCTTTTCTCCAGATGAAAAGTACCTTTTCGCCACAGGTGTGAGGCAGACAGACGGCCAAATGCACAACGCTGTCATTCGGTTTAAGAGCGTTGGCAAGAGACCTTGGACCAAGATTGAGCCCGATTTAGAATGGAACAAAAATTTTCAAGATGATTACGTCAACGTTTCACACATTATCGGTAACTGCTTTGTAGATGAGAAAAACCATTTCTATGTAGGGGTCGGCGACGGACTACGCTGGCAACCAACCCATGATATCTCGGTCACAAATGGAAAGGTTCTCCGCACCACACTTGATTTTAAAGGCGTGCCAGACAACCCATTCTATAAAAAAGATCAGCCGACAGCCACCGAGAGTATGGTGTACGCCTCAGGCCTTCGAAACCCTTTTGCCATCACAAAAGTTGGTGAGCATGTTTTGGTTGCCGATAACGGCCCATCGATTGATCGCTTGTTAAAACTTGAGCCTGGCACTGACTACCCCTGGACAGGTAAAGACGACAGCATGACCCACAGCAATTTGAAAACCATCACACCTTCAATTGGGCCTTCTGGTATCGTTTACGTCCCAGAGGATCACCCAATAAAGAAGCTACGTAAGCATTTGGTTATTATGAGTAGTCACAAGGCCGGTGTGTACGCTGTGCCATTTGACAAAGAGTCTGGAGAGATAGCTGGTGATGGTTTCTTTCCGGTGACTCGTTTTGGCCAGCAGTGGCGGCATGATTTCTCCGGTGTAGCTTTGTTTCCAGACCGGCTATTGATCTCACATATTAGAATCCGTCACAAACATGGTTTGATGCAGAGTCACCTCTTGAGCCTTAAGCACTCCGACAGAATCGGCACACAGGCTGCTATTGATGGCAAGGTCTTGTTCAATAGGCAAGCCTGCAAAGGTTGTCACATGATAAATGGTAAGGGTGGCCAACAAGGCCCTCAACTCGACACTTTGGCAAGCAGGCTTAAAGAGCGTCTCAGTGACAAAGAGTATTTGGCTGCACTCCAAAAAGCACATGACTTTGACGGCAAAGAGTTGATTCTTGACGAAAGCCAATCAGATGCAAAGCGCATGGAGATGTGGATCCAGGCAAAGATAAAAAACCCGAAGTTTGATAATCCGACATCTTCAATGCCAAAGTTGCCGATCAACGACAGAGACATTGGCGTTCTCAGTCAGTACATCATGAAAGTCAATTCGCTACCTATGAAGGCTCAACGTTTTTTCAAAAAGAACAAGAAAACGATCAAGCCTGTTTTGATCTTGCTGGCTTTGACCATTTTGGCAAGCTTCGGGCGAATTTTGATTCGAAGATACCGCAGGTCTAGTTAAACCTATCTTGGGGCCAGCAGTTGACCTGGTTTGCAGGTTGCGATGACAATTGTAGCTAATGGCCCCCAAACTCAAGTTTCAACATAAGGTTCTCTATGCATCAGGTGAGTTCAGCCAGTTTGGTGTGGAGAACTTGATCCTTCTTTTTATGTATTGGTACCTCACGAAGCTGGTTGGCTTCTCTAGCTCAGTAGCTGGTGCAGTTCTGGTTGGTGGTATCATTTGGGATGCCATTTCAGACCCGATCATGGGTTGGATCTCAGACAAATACTATTTGAAACTTCGTGGACGTCACCAGTTCGTACTTGTTGGAGCCGTTCTGTCTGGTGTTCTTGTGGGCTTGATGTTCACGGCCCATTTTTGGGCTTACAAGAGCCCAGCGCTTTACCTGCTTCTCTATATGCTTCTGAACACAGGGTTAACGGTTTTCGCGGTGCCTTTCATGACCTTACCCGGTGACTTCTTGTTTTCTCCAGAAGTGCG
The DNA here is from genome assembly GCA_013216195.1 of Bdellovibrionales bacterium. Taxonomy (GTDB): domain Bacteria; phylum Bdellovibrionota; class Bdellovibrionia; order Bdellovibrionales; family UBA1609; genus JABSOQ01. The sequence goes on along the minus strand of JABSOQ010000090.1, from coordinate 5,218 downwards.
AACCAACGTTTTTGCTTGGAGATTTGGCTTCGCAAACATGGGCTCTCTTGTCGCCTCGGTTATAGTGGCTGTGCTGCAGGGCCTAGATCCTTTTGCTGATCAGTTTTTAATTTTGGTGTTGATATTTGCCGCAGTAAATTTGTGCATAGGTTTCGTTTCAGGAATTGGCACTAAGAGAATTGAGGCAGAGTTGCCTTTAAAGCAACAAGAGAGCCCACCCGGGCTGCAAGCGATCATCAAGGCCTTTCAAAACAAAGCCTTTTTACCCGTCTTGTTTGGCTATCTTCTCGTGCAAATTGGTGTGGGTATGAGCTCCGCGATGGCACTTTATTTTTATAAAGACCATTTGCAAATCTCAGAGTCTGAAACTGGCATCATTTTGGTTGTTTTCTTTATGGTAATTACGGTTTCAGTGGTTGGTTGGGTCAAGGCTTCAGAGCGTTACGGCAAGCTCAAGCCCTTACAATTGGGTAGTTTTATATTGGGCGCAGGCACCTGCGTGATCTATCCGTTATTGCCAGTAGGTGAATACATCTACCCTTTGCTCCTCGGGGGTGTTGTACTCGGTGCCTTCGTTGGCTGTGTTGTGTTGCTTCAGTCGTTACTGACCGATGTTACCGATTATGGTGAGTTGACATTGGGTTTAGCGACAACCGCGGTCTATTTTGGTATCTGGAAGTTCAACACGAAACTTGCACGAGCAATCGCTTTTGGGATCACTGGTTTAGTCTTAGACGGGGGAGTTGACCCGTCAGGAAACCCCATCATCGCAACTGAGAGACTGCCTTGGTTGTTTGGCCCAGGGGTTGGCAGTTTCATTTTGATTTCCTCTTTGTTGATGGGGCTTTACAAGTTTAAAGAAGACAAGCAGCTGCAGGTTGCACGCATCTTAAAACGCAAAAAACAGCGTCTTAGCCTATAAGGTCAAAAAATTTTGAAAACCATGTGTTGAGCCTCTGCATCAGGTTATGAGAGATTCCCCCACACGATTAATGGAGGGTGAGTGTATGAAAACGATTTTGGTTTTGTGTTTCGCGATGATGGCATCAGCTCCGGCATTCGGAGCAGTCGGTGCATTTCAAGTTGGTTCAAGCCTAAGCCTCGACTTAAGCGATGCTGGCATGGTTGAGGGCGAGCTTTCAGAGGTAGAGCTCTACGGAGTCGAAGAGATTGATCTCTTATTGGAGCACTTAGGTATTGCCGATCAGGTAGCCGAAGATTTTTACAATCAATCAGAGCCGCAAGAGATGCTACACAAGGCTGGTTGGGGCAACCCTTGGTACCGCCGCCCGCAGCGATTTAAGGGAGTGACCTGCGTTTATACAGATGGTTGGTTTAACTACCCCGGTAATGGCTTCAACGGCATTCAAGCTGACTTAGATGCTAGAGGTAGATGCCGAAGTCTAAGCCGGTACTGGGCGAATTGCAGACCAGTGGCTTATAACTATTGCTTTTACAATTGGGGCTATTAGCGTTCTCTTGAGACTTGAGACTTGAGACTTGAGACTAGAGACTTGAGACTAGAGACTTGAGACTAGAGACTAGAGATCAAAGGCAGAGCCATTTTTCCCAGCAGCAGAGAGCCTTTCTGTCAGAAAAGCTCTCTGTTTAGTGCAAAATCAGCTGGCCGTTCGGCCCGGAGGAGTAGAGAAATCTCGCAATTGAAACTTAAGGCGTTGAAATTACAGGGCTTTAAAGTTGTTGACCCCTGTCTTTAAAAACGGAATCTTGACACCAATCTGTCGTAGGCTTTGCTAGTCTCGAACTTGTGGGAGGTGTGCTATGGGTGCTACGGCCACTGCAAAGAAATGGTTATCTGGCTTGAGTCAGTTGAAAGAATCGAAATCAAATAGAACCACCTTTGAGAAGATACGGGCCTACAGCTCACATCTTCAATTTCACCACGAGACCGAAGAGTTCATAATTCGAACTGCCAACAACGGAGCAGACCTGCTCAAGCTGTTGCAACTCAGGCATGATATCTTCATCAAAGAATGGTTAGACAAAGAGAATCCGAACGGTATCGACGTCGACGCTTACGATTTTCTAGCCGATCATTTGATGATTATTGAAAAGTCGTCAGATGAGGTCATTGGGACCTATCGGCTGCTGTGCTCAAAATTCACCGATAAGTTCTACTCGCAAAGTGAATTCATAATGAATGACTTTTTGATGTGGCCTTGGACAAAGCTCGAGATGGGACGCGCCTGCATTCATGCCGATCATCGAAACGGCAACACAATCGATTTACTTTGGAAGGGCTTGTCTCGCTACATCAAGCTCTCTGGCACGAAGTATCTTTTCGGTTGCACATCGATTACACCTTGTGACCCTGACCACATTGGTCAGATCTACAGAACGATGATCAATTCAGAAAACTGGAGAGATGATTTTCGAATTCGTCCTAACCTTAAATATGAGTTTAAAGGCTTTGATATTGAAAAGCCTCAACCCCTGATGTCACCTAAAGAGTTCAGAAGTGAGATTCCTCCTTTGCTACGAAGCTATCTGCATGCCGGAGCCAAAGTGTACGGCCTTCCAGCGCATGATAGAGCCTTTGACTGCATCGATATGTTTACCATCATGGATATGTCTAACTTGAACAAAAAGTTCAAAGCTCGTTACTTCGATATTCTAGAAGAGGGCACGACTCACTAAGGCTGTTATGAACAAAGCAAAGCAAGTTTTGAAATTCTTAGGCGTGAACTCCATGATTGGTGGTTATGTGCTGCAAGCGACAGCTATGCGCAAAATCCAAGGTGCTAATTGGAGCAATAAGAAGAAAACAGCGCTGCTTTTACGTAAATACAGCAAAGTCGGCATGAAGTTACTTGGCTTTGAAGTCATTCAAGATGGCGAAGTTCTCGATGAGAGCGAAGCTCGTCTTTATGTGGGCAATCACCTTTCTTATACAGATATCTTGGCTTACTCCTCTTTTTTACCAACTTGCTTTGTCACCTCACAAGAGATCCGAGAGACTCCTGTTCTTGGTTATCTTTGTGATGTTGCTGGCTGCTTGTTTGTAGAAAGGCGTAGCCGAGAGAATTTGCGCAAAGAGGTCGCTCAGATCAGCGAAGGTCTTGAAAATGGCTGTAATGTCGTTGTTTATCCAGAGGCCACAAGCACTAACGGAGACGAGGTTCTCAGGTTCAAAAGACCACTTTTCGGTTCAGCATTGTACGCAGGTAAGAAGGTGCAGCCCTTTACAATCAATTATGAAACTGTAGACGGAGAGCCCGTAAGCCCTAAAAACCGAGACTATTTGTTCTGGTATGGTGATATGGATTTTGTTCCTCATCTATGGGAGCTATGTGGTCGCGATTCAGTTCGAGTGCGCCTGACATTTCACAAACCTCTTGATTCAAAAGAAATTGATGATGTTACGCTGTTGGCCTCTCTGAGCCATGAGGCGGTTTCAGGTGCCTTTGTGAGTATGAAATCAGAGACGACGACGACTCCGACGACAGCGGGTACCAGCCAAGCTGATGCTGAACAACTTTCTCATCAGGCAAGTTCTGCCTCTGAAATTGGCAGTGAAGCCGTTTCACTAATCTGAAGAATTCCCATTGTAAAAAAAGTGCATTTTTTCAATTGTAGGGGCTCTCTTTCCTCTCCCTGGTTCCGAATTGGGTCTTGATTTAAAGTCAGATCCAGGGGTGGACAATGAAAAAGACCTTAGGCTGCTTGATTGCACTATTTGTGTTTTTGAATTCAGAATTCTCATTGGCTCAGTATCAGTTTCAAAGAACAAAGCTCACTGAAATTAGTTTTTACGATTTTCAGGAGCTTGTTGAAGAGTCAAAAACCGTTGAGTCAGCCTTAGGCCGAATTCATGAAGTTTACCCAGAACTTTTTGATCTCTACCTTCTCTCTTACCATTCGCGCAGCCTCCAAGGCTCTTCGCCTATGAGCCCTCGCGCGATCGTGTTTGACCCTTCAGGTCAGTTCGTCATGAGTTTCAATGGCGAAACTTCTCAAAGGGGAGGTAACGCGTTTGAGATTATGAGATTTTTGCCAGAGCAACGTCGATTCGAATTTCGCGAGGTGGTGTTTTCAGGGCAGGGTGGAGCTCAAGTCTCAGAAGCTAATCCGAAAAAGTGTATGGTTTGCCATCAGTCACTAGAGAGAAAAGTAGATGACCCCCGGCCAAACTGGGAGCCTTACAACTTCTGGCCCGGGTTTTATGGCAGCGTAGACGGTTTTTTGGGGGTTAAGAGAAGTCGCTTGAGAAAGCCAGAGGTTCGAAACGACGACCTTTTGGTCGCTGGAATTGAAGCTGAAGAGGCAAATCTTGCAAAGTTCTTTGAAGAGGTGAAGCCCACACACAGTCGCTACAAGTTTCTAGGTGATTTTGAACGTAGATTGACCGTGGATTTTACTGAGCTCATGGCGAGCCTCAACTTCTCACGCATTCATCGTCTGATCACTGAGGATCACGCTGATGTCTACCAAAAGTTGGAGCCGACCTTTCTCGGTGTGTTGAAATGCGGAAGAATGATGATCTCGGCTGAAGACCAGGCTTGGATTCGGCAGAATTCAAACGGAAGAGAGCCGATCTACCGTGACCGGCGTCGGTCAGACGAGCCAAAGCCGACCCTTGATGGTGTACGCACCCAACTGATGCAAGACCAGTTTGCCGTGACTGAGCTTTCAGACGAAGAGTTCGATGCCTTTGTGCGTGGTCAGTACGAACGACAGCTTCAAGAGTATTACGATTACAAAAAGATAGATATTTCAGAGGGGCTTTTTGATTTGTTTGAAACTGTTGGCATTTCGACTTCCGATTGGTCGATGGACTTTCGAACCCAAGGTAGGTTTGCTGCTGTTGAAAGATTTGGTACACCGTCGAACACAAGAGCTGGTTTCAAGAATGCAATTCGAGAGCACATGACACCAAAAAGGTTCAATGCCCTGCCAGGTTGTGATGATCTGAGGTCGAGCTCGCCGTTGGCCTTCTCTGCTTTTCGGCATTCTGAATTGGCCCGAGATCTTCTTGAGAAAAAGGCGGTTAAGCTCAGTCAAGGGGAGGCTCCCCTGATGAGGCGCTGCCAAAGGTGTCATGATGGTGCAGACAGAGAGGTTCCTTACCTGCCTTTTCATGACGAGAATCAATTGAAGTTGGCTCTAGATAGGCCGACGCGCATGGGTGCGGCTAGTTTAAGGGCTGTGATCAAAAGAAGAATTAGTATTCACGAGACTGACAATGTCCGGATGCCAC
>JABSOQ010000089.1 GCA_013216195.1 Bdellovibrionales bacterium | reverse complement strand
AATCTATCTGATCCTATTATGCTCATAAGACTAATCGAATCAATTTAGTTTGACAAACCCTATCTCAGACGAGAGTTTGAGCTAAAAGGAATGAGGTTATGAGTTTTATTTTTAGGCTTAAAAAAGAGACTTTCAAGTTTTCATGCACTCACTTCACTATCTTTGGAGCCACCGAGGGCGAAAGAATGCATGGTCACAATTATCATGTGCAGTTTGACCTTCATTTTGAAGACATCTCCAAGACCGATGGCCTAGCAGTAGACTTCAATCTTATTAAACCCATAATGAAGCAGCTTTGCGATGAACTAGACGAGCACATTCTGATAGCCAAAGACTCCCCGTTTACCGAAATTGGCGAAGACGAAAAACAAATTCACCTCACCTTTAACAACAAATTCTATTCTCTGCCCAAAGAAGATGTACAGATATTGCCTGTGCTCAACATTTCGAGCGAAGAATTGGCTCGCTACATGGCAAAGCAATTTCTCCTCAAGTGCCCAACGGGCATTGGCCTACAGAGAGTCGAAACCACTATTGAAGAAACTCGTGGACAAGGGGTTACTTACTCGACTGATCTCAAAGAATAGCGTCCAAAAGAAAGCCGCCTAAGTATTCGCTTATTGTAGAGAGCTCGCATGGCCCTTCCCGCCAAGTAAGAGCAAACAGAACTCAAAACAATTTAACCGTATACATTGCAAATCAATTTGAACTGGCTAGTCGCTGATTTCGCTGCTAGCCTTAAGTGTGCTCCGTTCAACTTTAAAAGTCTTATTCGTAACGCTAGGCCTCGTGGCAAGTCTCTTTAGCGCACAGGCGCATGCAGATTACGACTCTGATGAACTCTGGATGGATGAATTGCTCCCAGAGCTCTACGAAACTGAAAAAGACCCCCTCTACCAAAAGGGTCACCAGAGCGTCTCTGAAGGACTGACCACATTCTCTGAGTCTATCGACTCATTCTTCTCTGAGCCCCGAATGGACGTAGAATCCAACGGTACGAGACTACGAATGAACAACAGACTCGTGTTGGTCGACTCTAATTCAGAAGAATTCGCCTTTGATTTGAACTTCAACTTGGATTTACCCAACACAAGAAAGAAATTGGACCTCATTTTCTTGTCGCTTTCGGAGGACCTAGACGAAAGTGAAGACGATGAAAATGGAGCGGGCGGTGGCTCTGGTGAAGGAGCTGATTCACCAGAGAACAGCGTGGAGCAGCAAGACTACTTCGCCGGTCTACGTTTGTTTCTCAAGCAAAATAAGAATTTCAACATTTCTACTGATTATGGGATCAAACTGGTTTGGCCGCCAGACCCTTTCGCAAGAATTCGAGCTCGCGAATCAGTTTTTGTTGGCGAGTGGGAATGGCGCTTTACTCAAAATGTATTTTGGTTTGATTCAGAAGGTCTCGGTGCTCGACTCAATGCCGATTTTGATCGCCGGCTAAGTCGTGGCCTACTTTTTAGACAAGCTAACAGAGCAAGTTGGAGAGCCCCCGAGGGCGAAATCAACTACGGCCACAGCCTCAATCTGTTTCACACTCTTTCTAGAAAAGCGGGGTGGGCTTACTCTGCTGGCATTCGCTCGAACGCACCTGAAGATCAACAACCTACCCTTCAGTCTTATGTTGTTTCTGCCAGGTACCGAAGAAATATATACCGCAATGCTTTGTTTTTCGAATTTCGCCCGTTCGTTGCTTGGCCTCGTAGCCTAAACTTTGGCAACCGCCCCGGCATCATATTCAACTTGCAGATTCTATTTGGCCCGAAATACACGAGGCCTCGAGATGTCGATTTTATCTGACGATTTGTTTTTGCTCACAGAATGAATTTAAAAAAGAAGCCGGCATGCACATTTGTGAGAGTGTAATCTTGATCGCCATACTTATAGCGATCTTCTCTTAACGTAACCTCAAGCCCGTACAGAGACTCTTTGCCAATGACGTTGGTTAGCGAGATCGTTTCGAACAAGGTCTTATTCGTGCGACCAAATTGAATCACTGCACTGCCCTCAACACTATAGAGGTGAGTGAGGGTTTCATTTTCATACTCAACACTACCGGTAGAGAAACCACCTCTCGCCTCGAGCCCTAGGTCCCAGTATCTACTGACTGCCTCAAACCTGAAACCAACAACACCCATTCCGATATCGACTTGGTTGAACTCATGTTCGTTTGTCGTGCCTTGCACATCGATGAGAATCGGCAATGGCTTTGCCGTATAGTGAGTCATCAGTTGGAAGTCACCGAATTTAAACTTGAAACCGCCCTCTGCCACAACCTCGGTAGGCTCAAGGTTATCAATAATACGAGCGGCAGAGGCCTCATAATTGTAGGCAGCGTATTCGCCACCGAGGTGCAAGATCCACCATCTCGAAAAGTATTTATCTAAATAGAGTTTCGCCCTGTACCCAGCATTCGAGTTGAGGCTGAAATTCGCCGCTGAATCTGAAGAGCGGGCAAGACGAGACTGCTCAAAGCTCGCTGAAAAATCGATATCTAAGGTCTCTTTGGCATGGGCAAATGGAGCCTCAAATATTGCCAAAATCACAATCAAGTAGATGAAGCGCATACTTTTTTAGTTTATCTGATTCTCTTTACAGAATCTTATCAATCTCGGGCAGACTCGATCTTAGCCGCAGAAAAAAGGCGAATGGTCCAGCCCACTCGCCCCAGATCAAAGTCTTTATAGCGCTTTAGTTCTACTTTTTGAGTGAAGGTGTAATCGGCAGATCAACCGACTTACCATCTCGCAGAACAGTGATTGTCGTCTTCTCGCCAGGCTTCACGACCTGCAAAGTGTAGACATAATCGTAAAGGCTTTTAACATCATGAGAAGAGAACTTCACAATGATGTCGCCACTTTTTAAACCGGCCTGCTCAGCCGGACCACCTTTCACAACACCTTGAAGACGAACACCAGTGACACCCTCCTGAGAATAGTCGGGTATCGTGCCCAGAAAGATTCTAAAACCTCTTCCCATACCTTTGTTCGACTTGCGTTCTACCTTTTGATAAACGGGCCCTCGGCTGCGTGAAGATAAAGTCTCAATGAGCCCATTCGCATAGGATGCGATTGACACCAAACCCTCATAATTCAACTTATCGGCGGTATCTAGGGGTGTGTGGTAGTCTTCGTGAGCTCCGGTGAAAAAGCTCAATACAGGAACTTCGTTAAGATAAAAAGATATCGCATCTGTTGGCAAATAAGGATCTTGAGTTGTCTGAATAGCCAACGAGTTTTTGATCGCCATCTGCTCGATGTAGCGTTGCCAATCTTTGCTCGAACCAAGCCCTTGCAGACTAACAGTTTTTTGCATTCGACCAACCATATCTAAATTCAGATAGGCACTCATTTTCATGTTTTTCGCCTTCTTGCTCTTCAGAAAGGCAGATGACCCTAAGTTACCAAGCTCTTCGCCAGACCAAATGGCAAACATTACGTTTTGCCTTAACTTGATCTTTTTGTTCTGAACTTTACTACTTAATGCATGTGCTACCTCCATAACTGCAGCCATACCAGAGGCGTTGTCATCTGCACCATAATGAATCGTGTCTTCAGTCTCTGCTGATTTGAGTGAACCAGCGGCTTCTTGGTCACCAAGGTGGTCGCCATGCGCTCCAATCACCACAGTCGATTTCGCCCCTGGTGTCTTCAGCAACGCTAAAAAACTCCGGCCACTTCTTTTTTGTGTCTTGAGTTCAATGTTAAGACTGAAGGGCTTTGTTTGAAGCCTTTTCATCTCAACCGATTCGCCCTTGTCTAGCTTTGCTTGAAGAGCATTTAAATCAAAATCGCTATCTGCCAACATGCTCATAAACACCTGTCGGCTCATCGAAACCACAGGAATAGAGCTCTTACCAGAGGCTCTGTCATAGCTGAGGCTCATCAACTCTGACTTCAGGTCCGTGCGTGGGCCAGTTATAAAAATAACCCCGGCAGCCTGTTGCTGCTCGGCAAGTCGAACTTTATGATCGGGCCTCGAGTATGTAAAAAACGCGGCTCGCTGCTGCTCACTCACATCAGACGGAATATCTCGCAGCATCACCACCCATTGACCTGCTATAGCCTCTTTGCCGGTGTACGAAGAATAAGCTTCGAGCCCGCCATCTGCAGGCGTTTCAAGGCCATAGCCTACAAACACCATGTCTTCTCCCTGAAAGGCTCCCGCTTTGCTAAGCATTACTGGAGTCCACTCAGTTGAGAGTTTCAAACCCTCTGAGCCTGCAACAAACCGGTTTTGCCCCTCAGGTGCCTCAACGGAGCTTACAAATTCAAACTCGTGAGTCCACTTGTCTTTGCCTAATACTGGCTGCAGCCCCATTCCTTTAGCCAACTCGATGAGCGTCTTCTGATAGGCTGCTTCTTCAGCCGAACCAGTCATGCGGCCTTTCATTTTGGCAGAAGCAAAATACTCGACCATGTCTTTCGTATCACTAACGCGAATTTCAGGCTGCATCTGCTCAAACCTCGGTGCCGGAGCAGACAAGCCGAGGGCCTTGCGAGCCAATTTGTCGTTCCAGTCCCCGATAAAAATCTGAGACACGCCTTGTCCATTCTTTCTAGACCATGCCATTTGACGGCCATTCGGCAGAAACACTGGCAAACCGTCAAAACCAACGAGATCAGTCACTCTAACAGGTGGTTTCTGGCCTTCAGCATCGACAATGTAGAGCTCAAAGTTGGAGTAGCCATGAATGTTAGTCGTGTAGATAAGATAATCGCCAGATGGGTGGTAAAAAGGTGCCCAAGACATGGCCTTCATTTTTGTGATTTGCTTTTTGTCACTACCATCAATGTTCATCGTGTAAACTTCAGCGGTGTGACCATCTTTCGCGAACCTTCTCCAAGTGATGCGCTTGCCATCGGGGCTAAAGAATGGGCCACCGTCATAGCCGTCGGTGTTAGTAAGCCTTTTCACTCCGCTACCATCAGCATTCATAATGTAGATTTCCAGACCATAAGACGGGTCCAACTTCATGCGCTTCGCCATGGCCTCATCTACACCAGGCTCATAAGCATGCCGGTTTGAAGAAAACGCTACGTACTTGCCATCGGGCGAATACGAACCTTCGGCGTCGTAACCTTTTTCTTTGGTCAGCCGCTTAAGAATCTTACCTGTTGAGCTCGCTTCGAACAGATCATAGTTCTCGTCGTAGTCCCAACTGTAGCGAGATCGCTTACCTGAGCGGCGCTGCTCAAGCTTTTGTTCTTGTTTGGCTTTTGCCTCAGGGTCTAGATGAGTCGACGCATAAAGAACTCTTGTTTTCGACGGATGAACCCATGCGCCAGTGGTTTTTCCGTAGCCTGGCGAAACTCGAGTGGTGTCTCCTGTCTCAAGGTTTTTCAAATAGATTTGGTAAAACGGGTTGTCGGCCTCACGTTCTGACTGAAAGACCATTAACTTGCCCTCAGGGCCAAAATACCCCTCACCCGATCTGCGGCCACTAAAGGTAAATTGACGTGTATTTGTCAGGAGTACTTTCGTGTAATCACTTTGCGAACTAGCAGATGATGGCTCAGAGCTCTCACCTGGCTTCTTCGATGAGGATTGACAACCCACCGAGGCGGCTAAAACAAAAATAGCAATCAACAGCCATGCGTGTCGCATTGAGCATTCTCCTTGCGTTGGAATTCAATTGGGATCCTGCCGGATCTATATTATAAAGCGCAGACGCTAGTGCTCTCAGGAGGGACAGTCAATGAGAACTGCTAAGGCAACAAAGATTCTCGGTAAACTCGCACGCATCAGCTTGGTGGCTGCTGCTGCGGCTCTGATAACATTGATGATGGGCTGCACAAAAAAGCAGACTGAAAACTCAGAGTTTCCAAAAGAAAAAACACTCTACATCAACTTAGGTTCAGAACCACCTACTCTTGACTGGAACCTTGCAGGTGACAATGTCTCGGTAATGGTGATTTTGAGTGTGATGGACCCCCTGCTTGAAACAGACCTCTCTGATCCAACACTTCCTGTGAAGCCTGGCCTTCTGACAAAATGGGAGCACTCAAAAGATTTCAAAACCTGGACATTCCAACTCAAAAAAAATGTGAAATGGAGCGACGGTACCCCTCTTACCAGCCAACACATTGTAGACAGTTTCGAAAGGCTGTTAAGCCCGAAGACTGGCGCCAGCGCCACCCAGTTTGTTGACAGTATAGTGGGCTCTAAAGAGTTCTTTTCAGGTGAACTAAAAGACTTCTCAAAAGTTGGCGTTAAGGCTCTATCAGACTTTCAGCTTGAATTTAAACTACGGGAGTCACTGGTGTTCTTTGATAAAGTGATGACCATTCACAACGTCTTGCCAATTCGAAAAGACCTGATTGAAAAACACGGCAACAAATGGACTGAGCCTCAGAACCTGGTTACGCTAGGACCCTACCTCCTCAAAGAGTGGAAACATGATCAGCACGTGATTCTGCAGAGAAACCCGAACTACCACGACAAAGCCCCTGCCATCAAGTTTGTGTTTGGCAGAATGATTCCCGATATGTCGACAGCTCGTGACCTGTTTTTAACCGGCAAGCTCGACATACAAGATGGCATAGCCACTACCGATGAAAAACGTTTCAAAGATACTCCCGAGTTTGTGAATCATCCTTTGTTTGCTCTGTTTTTCATCATGTTCAATTGCAATAAAGAACCTTTTAAAAATGCAAAAGTCAGGCGCATGATCGCCCACTCCATTGATCGGCAAGAAATTTTAGATCTCATTGGCGGCACCCGAAGACTCAACACTGGTTTCTTACCGAAGGGGCTGCTGGCTGAATACGAAACCGGTCCCGTAGAATTTAGCCCTGAGAAGGCCTTAAAGATCTTTACCGAACTCACCAAAAAACAGAGACACGCATTGCAAAAGGTTGTGCTGTCTGGAAACAACAATGAAACCCACAAACTGATATTGGAAAACATGCAGGCCCAAATCAAAAGAAACCTAGGGGTCGAGATCGAAATTCAAATGGAGGAGTGGAAGACCTACTTGAACAAAATCAAACTTGATCCTCCAGCAATGTTTAGGCTTGGCTGGATCAGCCTCTACTCAGACCCCCATCTGATAATGAGCTTGTTTCGCAGTGATTCTAAGTTTAATTACACTGGCTGGAAGTCTGAGAAGTATGATGAGTTAGTTAGTAAAGCTGCCACTGAGGGCGACGTTGAAAAACGAAGAGCAATGTACCTTGAAGCACAAGAGCATCTCGTCACTGAGTCTCCCATGATGACGGTTTACACCGGCACAGCGACCTATCTGGTGTCAAAACGAGTAGGAGGTTTTCAACCAAACTCTTTGGAAAAAGTTCGATTGAAGAACCTTTCACTGAAGAACTAGCTTTGAGTGCCAGCGAAACTAAAATTTGGAAACCCATCTTTTTTAGAGCAGAGGGAGTGGTTCGCCTTTCTGATATTTTATCGAAACTCTCGAAAGAGCATAATTTTGACCTAGATGACATCATCAAATTCGAGTCTGTGTATCTCAATAGCGAACGCGTCTCGTTTGCAGATCTGTCTATGGAGCGTTTTCTGTCTCTTGGTGATCTCGTTAAGGTGTTTCCTAAACCAAAGAGATTCGGTGACATTAAATTAACTGCACACTCAGTGTTGTATGAGGACTCAAGCTGTATCGCCATCGACAAGCCCCAAGGCCTGCCAAGCTTGCCGGTCGCCAGCAACTCAAAAGAAAATTGCAAGCACCTGCTAGAGCAAATTACGAATAGTAGCCTTTGGCCGGTTCACAGGCTTGATGAATTGACTCAAGGGGTACTGGTATTTGCAAAGAGCCCTCAAATCGCTCGCAGATTTCAGATTGATCAGAAAAAGAAAAGAATTGAAAAACGCTACTTAGCCAAAATTGAGCAAGCCGTTGCGACAGGTCTTTATGAGCATCACATAACCAAGGGAGAAGGGCGAATGCTGATTTCAGAGGTGCCGACAGAAAACAGCAAGCCTTGCCGGCTAGAGATACTCGATTGCAAACCTGACAAAGATGCATTTATAGCCAAGATTCTTCTCGAAACCGGAAGAACTCATCAAATCCGAGCGCAGCTAGCCCACTTACGCAGCCCGCTTTGCTCTGACCCCATCTACAATGACAAAAATTCGCAACAGAGATTCTACCTTTGCGCCTACCAACTGAACTGGCTTTCTGATGATTTTGAACATAGCTTTATAGCAACCCATATTTTTTGAGAATCAACTTTGTTGTCTCAACGGAGTTCACAGATTTTTCTGCGTTCATACCCTGTGACTTAGCTGCTGATAGGTTCTCGTCTAGATCATCAATAAACAGAGTCTCTTCTGCGTTGTGATTGATCGCCTCGAGCAAAGACTGATAAATTTTATCTTCAGGCTTGCGAGCCCCTAGTGAGAAACTCGTGTGTATTTCGTGAAAATGATCAAACAAATCGTATTCTTCTATGAAATGATCATGGTGAACTTGGCTGGTGTTACTGAGGGTAAAGATCTCGACCTGCTGCTTGAGTGATTCGAGAACGCTTTCGATACCCTCGAACGGTTCAAGGATCATCGAGTTCCAAGCCTCAACAAGACGCTCTGGTGGATGATGGATGTCGTATTGAGAGGGGAACTGTTCAAAAAACTCTTTTGTTTCTATCTCGCCTCTCTCGTAGCGGTCGTAGTGTTCACCATTGACAACCCGCTCCTTAAGTTGCTCGGCCTCCGACTCACTTAACCCCAGGCCATTGGTAACCGACTCCCAGTCGACGGGTAATATCACTCTTCCGATATCAAAAATTACGGCTTTGATAGGCTTCAAATATCCTCCGAGGCATTGACTGAGACTGGCATTGCTTTTCTACTAATAGCAGGGGAACAGTTTGTCACCTCTAGGCATTGTGATTTGAAATTTTCGACTCAGACAAAGGAGCTTAACAATGAAGCTTTCTCTCAACTTGATCACACTAGTTTTAACCTTTGGCCTATTAGGTTGTGGTGGAACGGGTAACACCGATGCCGTTGACGACGATGCACTGTTTAAGCAAGGCCCCTCTCGAGGAGCAAGATACTTTACTGCTGACTACGAACCAAGCGCTCGAGTCGGTTTAGACGGGCTTTGGGTCATGGAAGATCAGTTTGGCGATATTGTAGATGCCCTCGAAATTCATGAGCAAGAAGAGGTGCTGATCTATGCAAGGCGGTGCCGATTCGCTAGTGGCAGAAGCCTGTTCACTTATGTAGAAGTGGACGTCGACCTCAAAGCCAACTATATGGAGGTTCAAGAAGATGCCACTTACACGGCTCTGCCCGATGGTGGCAACGGCAGGCTGAACTGCAGAATGAGCTTAAACGAAGAATTACGCATCTACTTCAGAGTCGTCGACAAGCAGATGCTGGTCAGCACAACCCCATCAATGCGCAACCCCGTGCAATTTTACAAGGTTAGAGACAACCGCTGATTCAATACGTATGGCTTTGTGCTAACTCAGGCTTCTGGCTTCGCTAGTTCGCCGAGCTCAGAGCCAAACAGGCAAGTTTGGCTCCAGCTCCCTTAACCGGGCAGCAAACCTAATGCTAATCAAGGGGCAAACTCTGCACTTGTTGCTGAGCTTTTGCGGCAGTACACTTCAGCCATGGAAATTATAAGATCTAAAACAACGAAACCTGAGTTTCATTTGATTTTGGCCCATGGAGCCGGTGCCCCAATGGACTCAGACTGGATGAACGACCTTTGTGATGAGTTGAGTAAACTCAAGATTAAGACATATCGGTTTGAGTTTCCCTACATGCAAGAACGAAGAGAGAACGGCAAGAAGCGCCCTCCGAACCCAGCCCGAGTGTTAGAAGAGTGTTGGCTAGAGGCGGTAAAACAACTCAAACTTAAAAGCTATTTCATTGGCGGAAAGAGCCTCGGTAGCCGCATGGCTAGCCATGTGGCGTCTCAAACGGCGGCCTCTGGCCTGATCGCATATGGTTTTCCTTTTTATGCTCCAGGCAAGAGTCTAAGTGATCGACATGATGTGATGCTAAAGAACAAAGTGCCAACACTGATCATTCAGGGTGAGAGAGATGCTCTAGGTGACAAAAAGGGCTTGAAGAAAATCAAGTGGCCAAAAAGTCATATAATTGAATTTTTGGCTGATGGCGATCACAGTTTGAAACCAAGAAAATCATCGGGTCACAGCCTTGAAGAACATCTAGAAGAAGCTGCACAACTCACACTTCAGTTTATGAAAAAGGTCTCCAAATGAGCGCTGAATTTTCCGTACATAAAACTCGCAACCTCTGGTGCATCGGCCGCAACTACGCAGACCATGCAAAGGAGCTCGGCAACGCCGTGCCAGAAACTCCTTTGGTTTTTCTTAAGGCCGGATCGACCATTCAAGGCTCTGACACTGAAATCGTGTTTCCAGATTGGGCCTCTGATATTCACCATGAGCTCGAGCTCGCCCTTCAGTGGAACGAAAACCTAGAGATTCGTAGAGCTTGTCTTGCGCTTGATTTTACAGAGCGCACACTACAAACCGAGCTCAAAGAGGGAGGCAAGCCCTGGACCCTAGCTAAGAGTTTTTCGGGAGCCACCGCTGTAACTAATTTTTTTGATATCAAGGGCACCGAAGACCTCTCGGGCTTTGAAATGGAGCTGCTGCTAGATGACGAACTCAAGCAAAAGGGTCACCTGACTGACATGATTTTCGGCCTCCAAACTCTTGTCGACTACGTTGAAAAGCACTTTCCAGTTTGCCCAGGTGATTTACTCTTAACAGGTACCCCATCTGGAGTTGGGCCGGTGACGCCGGGTCAAACCCTCTCTGTGACTTGCAATCGCGGGGTTTCGCGCACGTGGAGCATTTCTCAGCCCGTGATGAGGCCAAGCTAGAGGCACCCTAAAGAGCCAAACTTCTTGCTTTGTTACAGGTTTCTGTCACAAGTAGAGCCTCCAGTTCGAATGAGGTATTATCAAAAACTGGTGGAGGTTGAGCTATGGAATACAAAAAAGATCCTGACAAAATACAGCAGTTGAATGACATGCAAAAGAAGGTCACCCAAAAAGATGGCACCGAGCCGCCATTTAAAAACGAGTATTGGGATAACAAAGCTCAAGGCATCTATGTAGACGTCGTTTCTGGAGAACCACTGTTTTCGTCCTCACACAAGTACGATTCTGGAACGGGCTGGCCGAGTTTTTACGAAACGATAGACAAGTCTTTTATCGTTGAGCGAAGCGACTGGAAACTCTTCAGTCGGCGAACTGAGGTTCGCTCAAAGCATGGTGATAGCCATCTAGGCCACGTGTTTCCTGACGGCCCTAACCCAACCGGCTTGAGATACTGCATCAACTCAGCTGCGCTCCGCTTCATACCGAAAGATGAAATGGAGCAAGAAGGCTACGCCCAGTACCTCGAACTTTTTGACCAAAAGAATGAAGCTGACTAAGGAGAGATCATGAGCACGACAACTGAATTGGCCACACTAGCTGGTGGATGTTTTTGGGGTGTAGAAGAGCTCTTTCGCCAAATTGATGGAGTGATCGATACTGAAGTCGGTTACACCGGTGGTGAAACTGACAACCCTGTCTATGAGACAGTGAAAACAGGCACCACTGGGCACGCTGAATCGATTCAAATTGAGTTCGACCCAAACAAGGTAAGCTACGCCGAAATATTGGACTTTTTCTTTTCTATACATGATCCCACTACTGAGAATAGACAAGGAAACGATGTTGGAAGTCAGTACAGGTCTGAGATCTTTTTCCACAGTCAGCAGCAGCTAAGCGTGGCCCAAGAGATCATTCAGAAATGGGAGCAGTCTGGCAAATGGCAGAAACCCATCGTGACCAAAGTCTCTGAGGCGAGAACCTTTTTCTCAGCCGAAGACTTTCACCAAGACTACTTAAAGAAACATCCCGGTGGCTACACCTGCCACTACGTTCGTAAGTTTTAAAAAGCTAAGGCAGTGGGATGAACTCGTCATCCCCTTCGACCATATCAAATCTTTTTCCTTTCCAGTCTTCTTTTGCCTTTTGAATTCGCTCTTTCGAAGTTGAAACAAAGTTCCAGAAAATGTGCCGGTCTTCAGGAAAGGGCTCTCCACCAAATATTGTGATTGGACCATCTTCTAATACCTTGAACTTCAAGCACTCACCAACTTCATAAATTACCAAAGACTTTGCATCTACTGGTTCGCCATCAACTTCAATTTTGCTTTGAGGAGCATAAACTGCTGCTTCTCGGTTTGAGTCGAGCTGAAGCTCAAACTCATCGCCAGCTTTTAGGTCGCCCACGAGATAAAGTGTGTCTGAGTAAATCTTCACAGGTGATGCCTGGCCCTGGGCCGTACCAGCTACTAGAGTCATCTCACTGCCACCGACTTGTAAAACCGGCATTTCTTCTTTGGGGTAGTGATAAAAAGCGGGGTCTATCTCTTCATACTCTTTGGGCAAAGCGATCCAAGATTGAATGCCATGAATGTGTTGCCCGACAATGCCTTCTAAGGGTGCCGTTCTTTCTGAATGCACAATGCCCTTACCAGCGACCATCCAGTTTACCTCTCCAGGTCGAATTGGTTGCTCATAGCCAAGAGAGTCTTTGTGCATGATCCCGCCTGAAAACAGATAAGTCAGTGTCGCCAAACCGATATGCGGGTGAGGGCGAACAGCCATTTGCTCAGGCTTTTTCACCTCGACTGGCCCCATGTGATCCCAAAAAATAAAGGGGCCTACCATCTTTCTGCCTTCGCGATTGCGAGGAAGCATTCGATTCACTTTGAAACCATCCCCGAGATCTTTCTCACTTGGAGCAAAAATCGTACGTTGCGACTTCGCCCCAGCATCTTGATTACTGCATGTCGTATCTAACTTTTCATCTTGATTTAAGCTCATCGCCTACGCTCCTACTTAGCTAAGAAAAACCCATTGGTACTTGGTACTTGGTACTTGGTACTTGGTACTTGGTACTTGGTACTTGGTACTTGGTACTTGGTACTTAACAGCTAACGCTAAGCTAGCTGAATGGCAATCTTTGTAAAAATTAAAAGTGGTTTCTGATGCCCACGGCTAGGTACAGGCCATTGAGCACTTCAGCCTCATTGGTACCTCGACTGGTCGTAGGCAAGCCAAGCTGCAGCTCACTCATCACAAAAAAGGCAGCTGAAGAGTCTCCGCCAAACCAATGATCTCTGTTCTCAGCCAGCAAGAAATCCATCCCGACACTCAGCTTAAAACCCAGTGCTGACTCATCATCAAAGATTTGGTCATTAAGGCCGTAGTAGACAGCTTGCAGTCTCGAAAAAGCCTGCTGATTGCCCTCGTTGATTAAGGTTCTGTTCTCAATGCCAAAACTTGCCATCGCCAACTGAGTCTCTTCAAATCGACTGTCTCTGACTTTAATGTTGTAAACATTGTGAAAACCGACGGCCGCCACCAAACCTGTTGCCTGCTGCATATCGGCCAGCTCGTATTTTGTTAATCTTGGCGAGGCCACCTCGAGGGCAGCAATATCTCCCGAACGGTTCACACCAAGCCCCAGCCCATAGCGCCAAGATTCGCGAGATGCGAAATCTGCTCCCCAAGAGCTCGAAACCGCACACAGTACCAACATCAAAAATGACAAACCTATTGTTCTAGACATTCTTTCCTCATTTCAAAAGGCTATTTGGCTTCACCTGTAAGGCTCTAAAGCTTGCAAAGCTCACAACCGCCAAAGTTGTCACAACGATAAGCACGAAACTTATAATGGGTGTTTGCATATCAAAAACCCAAAGACTCTCGAACAGAAAAGACGATATAATGTAAGACATGAGTACGCTGACGAGCACGCCAAGTAGAGCTGCAAATCCGCTCAAAATTGCAAACTGCACAATGAACTGAAACCAAATCATCGTAAACGACGAGCCAAGCACCTTCAACAAGCCCATCTGCCAACGCTGCTTTTCGGCCTGATGCTGGGCAATCGAGTAGATAACAACAAACCCGGCAAAGAAACACAGCAAGGCCATTGCTAACAGTGCCACACTCATTTGAGATATAATTTCAGAGATGCGCTCTACCAATCTACTCACATCAATCATTGAAACATTCGGGGTCACATCGACAATCTGTTTCTGCAATTGAGCTTTTCTGTCTTCAGGTAAACTCTCTGTAACCGCAATAAAGGTTTTAGGGGCCATCTCAAGCACACCAAGCTGAAACTGAATAAAGAAGTTAGGCTGAAATGTTGTCCAGCGCACCGATCGCAAGTTCTTAACCTGACCCTTAACGGGGATACTTTCAACATCAAACTCCATGATATCACCGATCTTGAGCCCTAACCTGTCAGCAAAGCGCTTCTCCACTGAGATATAGGGATACTCTTGATCTCCACCTTCAACGTACTCGCCAGAGAAAGCCTCCCCCGCGTAGAGCGACTCAGATGAACTCAAACCATCTCTGTAAGACAAATTGAAACCTCTGTTTCGAAACCTCATCTCGCGCTGTTCTTCTCTTGAAAGCCCCTCACCAGCTCCTTTGCCTTTGTCAAAGTCTTCTCCATTGACGGTCATCAAACGAGCACGAATCATTGGAGAGATTTGCTTGAGTCCGACACTTTGCTCTTTCGTGACTCTTTTAATCTGCTCGACTTGTGGCTCTTGAATATCGAACAGAAACAAGCTTGGTAGATTTGTTGTTTCAGGTGCTGTCAGCTCTTGCTGCAGGCTTGCCCGAACCTGTGGAACCAAATTGATCAACACAGCACCCAAGCCAATGGCAAGAAAGCAACTGATCGAAGTCCAGCTGTGAGCAGCCATATCTTTAATTGCAAACTTCATGGCTACAGACCTCACAACCCCAGATAGAGTCTTGAGCACTCTCAGCAATAAGCCAGCAATCAAAACAAGCAACAATGCGGTCAAAATCAAGGCACCTAAAAATGAGCTCCCCACTATCCATGAGTGGGCTTGCCATACCGATAAGCCCCAAACGGCAAAAAAGGCAGGCAGAGAATACAGTGCGAAGGCTCCCAATGTGAATCTCAATTGCGCGTAATCGCCTTTCAGCAACAGGGCAGGTGACAACTGGCGAATCTGCGCCAAAAAAGGCAAACCAACCAGAAAACTACCGAACACTCCGAGGCATGCGGCTAGCAATAGAGTTTGTTCCGGTATTACAAACACAAAAGGAATCGCCAATAGCTCTTGAGTTAAGTCTTGAATAACGGGCAAAAACAAGAAGCCCAATGCCACGGCCACGATAGAGCTTATCAAGCCTAAGATCATCAGTTGCACCATATAAAGAAATGCCGCTTTCGACTGTGAAAGACCCAGAGTCATCAAAACAGCCACTTGCATAACTTTAGAGCTAAAGAAAGATCGATAAAGAAAACCTGTTCCTACGGCTGCAAGCAAAAGGGCCACGATGGCAACAAGGCCCAGGTAGTCATTTAGAGTTTGAAGCAACCTAGCCATTTGCTCACTTGCTTCAAGGTGAGTGTAGAC
>JABSOQ010000009.1 GCA_013216195.1 Bdellovibrionales bacterium | reverse complement strand
TCGCGAGAGGCACCGGTTTGAGTGTAGGCTCCCCCTCCGCCACCGGCAGAACCAGAGGGCTGACCCGTAGCTGCCACTCCTGCAGTGGGGCCATCTACCCCTCCTGCACCACCGCC
This sequence comes from Bdellovibrionales bacterium, assembly GCA_013216195.1. Classification (GTDB taxonomy): domain Bacteria; phylum Bdellovibrionota; class Bdellovibrionia; order Bdellovibrionales; family UBA1609; genus JABSOQ01. Next base: position 53,523 of record JABSOQ010000009.1, on the reverse strand, counting down.
CGGAACGGTTTCACCCAAAAACTCTCCGTCAGCTGCAACTTCACCAGAAATGGTCGAGGCCCCTGAGCCTCCATCGCCTCCGCCGCAAACGCCAACTCCACCAGTGGAGTACGAACCCCCACCATCAACCACTCCTTCCCCCTCGCCCCCCGAGCAGGCGATGACTCCCTCGATCGTGACACTTCCTAGAGCATAAATGCTGCGTGGGTTTTCACCAGTTGGCCGAATTGTCCAACCGCTATCGAGGTGAAATGAAGTGAACTGAAGGGTCGAGAAGGTGTCGGTGTTGATCGTTATCGTGTTGCCAGAGACATCGCCACCCTCTGAGAAGTCGGCGTACGTCGAAGAGTCAAATATGCCATCTTCCCCGTTGCCGACAGAAAAGTTCACAGACAATGTGCTGCTTGTATTGGTTACGTAGTCTTTGATTTGCAGAGGCGTCGAGAGCTCGCCTAGATTGTAGCGCCAAACCAAAGTGGTTTCGACACTCGAGTCATAAGTGTCAAAATCGTTGCTGACCTCATAGGCGAATAAGCTATGTGGGATCAGCAAGATCAACAAAGCAAAGCAGACCGAACGCAACCGAGTGCTATGCAGGCTTATTCTTCTCGATAGCATCCCAGCCTAAGATCTCCCATATTTTTGTTTTTAAGGTTTCAGCTCGAAAGGGCTTTACCAGATAAGAGCTCACTCGCATTTGAGCGGCCTGAGTGATTTTAAATCTCTCCATTGATCTTTGAGAGGTAATCATAACGAATGGAACCCTTTTGCGAACAGGGTGATTTCTCACTGCCTTTAGCAGAGTCAACCCATTCACTCCTGGCATCTCCCAATCAGAAATGATCAAACCAATCGGGTTCAGGGGATCGTTCAAGTATTTGAGTGCCTTTTGAGGATCACCAAGTTGGTGGACCTTCGTAAAACCAAAACTCTCGAGATACTGAGCCACCACATCTCTCACCATTGCATCGTCATCAATGAGAAGCACAGGCAAGTCAAAATTGGGCTCTAAAACTGCACCAATCATGTTACACCTCCGTCACTTTCGGAATCTGCATGACAACCTCTAGGCCTTTGACTCCATGATTCTGGACTCTAAATATGCCCCTATGATCAACTTCGATAATCTCCTGGCAAATTGGCAGGCCCAAACCTGTGCCCTCAGAACCCTTGGTTGTGTAAAAAGGCTCGAGAACCTTCTTCAAAGACTCTTCTTTGATACCAGGGCCGTAGTCTCTAACTCGAATCTCTGCCTCTAACCCCAAATCACTGACGGTGAAGTCGATTTGTCCTCTATCTCCCATCGCGTGAATCGCATTAAGAGTCAGATTGACGATGACTTGCAACATTGCCGTTTTATAGCCTTCAATCTGAACATGATCTGTACGAATCCGAGAGACCTTCAGCTCTGAAGTCCGAATCTTGTGCTCCATCAGTAGCAGGGCTTCATCGATTACCTCGTGCACATAGAAGTTCTGCCTGGGCTCATACTTGGCATGAGGGTTAGACAGGTCTTTGAATCTTTCAAGAATGGAGTTCGCTCTTTGGGTGGCATTCAAGATCACCTCAAAGCCCTCTTTCATTTTCTCTTGATTGTCTGTGACCAAGCAAAGATCGGCTTTGCCCATAATCTGCATGAGCAAGTTACCAAACTCATGAGAAACACCTCTCGCCACTGCAGCAACTGAACTCAACTTTTCACTTTCGAGCAACTGCCGTCGCACCTCTTCAAGTTGCTTGTCTTTTAGCAGCTTCTCTTCTGTCAGGTTATAGAGCCTCGTGAAACTTCTTGCTTTCTGAAGAATCTCGCCGTGACTAAAAGGCTTGTTGAGATAATCCCATTTTTGGGTCTTGTCGCTACCAAGAAAGTCTTGAATCGAATCAATGCTTCTGTCGTTATAGGCGGTTACAAAAACAGCATACATTTTAGGATCGACAGCCCCAATTTGCTTGACCAGATCATAGCCGTCTGGCCCTTCACCAAGCATGACATCAAAAAAGCCAAGTGAAAAAGGTCTGCCAGCTTTCACGCCCTCTTCTACGGCTGTAATAGCCTTATCAAAGCTATCAACAGCTATCACTTCAAATTCGGTCACCGGCACTGCTTCAGAGACCTTCGTCGCTGCTTTAGATCTTGTAGACCTAAGAGCCACAACATTGCTATCCTGGGCATCAGGGTTCAAAATATCTGAGTAAGACTTCAATATCTCAGGTTCATCGTCGACAACCAAAATTCGCAAATTGGGTTGGTAAGCTGATTGAGGCGACTCTGAAATACCATCAGAAAACTTCGATTCTATTTTCTTTGCAGCCGATTCACTCATGCTGAAACCTTTCCTTGTTTGTTATTCGCAACTTTTGGCAGATTTACCAGAAAAGACGAGCCCACACCTGGCGCTGAATGAAGAAGCTCGATATCACCGCCGACAGCCCTAATAAACCGTCTGCTGATATTGAGGCCCAATCCTGTGCCCTCTTGTCTAGTCTTCGTCGTAAAATGAGAGTCAAACAGACGAGCTTGATTCTCTTCCGTTATACCGCAACCGTTGTCTGATATTTTCACCACCACTGCTTCAGCTCGTTCTTTGATTTCAAGCTCTATCTCCCCTTGAAAATCAGTGCCCTCAGACAATGAACTGCGCCTTGCAACGATGGCTTGAACTGAATTCCGTATCAGGTTAGTGAGACTCTGCAAGAATTCGTCTTTATCTGCAGACACACTCACTCGGCCTCCTGAAGGTTTCAAACTGATCACCACATCATCTTTAGAGGCATAGTCAGCCATGACATTTACAGCCTCTTCAACCAAGCTATTGATGTCGTGCACGGCTTTTTCACTTTTGACAATTGAGAGCCCTCTCATTGACTGTACGATGCGGTTGATACGTTCAGACTCTGAGATCAAAAACTGAGTGTCTTGAATCAAATCTGCCCACTCGCGACTCAAGCTCTGTTGAACGAGTTTGAGATTGCTTATGTCTTCGTCCCACAAAGTTTGTTCTTTCATGACTTCAGAGGGCCGCTTCCAGTTTTCAACAAGTTCCTCAAAGCCACCTTTCTCAAAGTCTTCAGTCCAGGCTCCGGAAATGTCGCCAAGCAGTCTCAGTTCACCGTTTTCTCTTTTCTCTAGACGATTTTTTACTTTTTGAACTCGTGACAGTATCGAGGTCAATGGGTTCAACACTTCGTGAGCTGCTCTACCAGCAATCTCACCGACCGCAGCAAGTCTGGTGGTTCTTAGCAATGCCTCTTGCGCCGACTTCACAGCTTGATTCTGTTTTTCGAGCTGACGTGTTCTCTCTTTAACCTTGCCCTCTAAATCTCGATTTATATCTTCTAGCTGCGATCTGCTTTGCTCAAGATCAGAGATCATGTGATTGAATGAGGTTGCGAGAACGCTGATTTCATCCCCAGAATGAATATGAATTCGGGTGTCGAGTTTTCCCATTGCTACACTCTTCATCCCGTTTACCAAAGTCTCCAGAGGTTTAGTGAGTGATTTTGAAAATCCGTAGGCTGCAAAGAATGCTAAAAAACCAAGAATAGCTGCAATATGCAGAGACCTTCTCACCAATTTGTCGACGACTGCGAAAGCCTGAGATTCAGAGACCAAAGAGACCACACTGATTTTCTTCTGAAAGGCTTTCGAACTGCCACTCAACAGCTTTTGCCCCTCAAGCTCAATTTCCATTACATTAGTTCTCAAGGGTTGATCTTTGATTTGACTGAAAATTTGAGATACGGCCCCGATTTGTAATCGGCCAGAGTTGGAGTCGAGCAAAACCTGGCCCTCTTCTGTCATCACGAAAAGATCGTGATTTCGAACACTCTCCATAGACTTGAGTAGGCGATCGGTTTTCAAGAATGTCAGCAGGGCAAATTGCTGAAACTTTCTGCCGGCTTGATCTTCAAACACCACATTTTTACCAAAACCAAGAAGAGGCGGGCCGTTGTCGACCTTAACAGACCACACAGCTTCGCCCTTTTGTTGAATTTTCTCGAAGGGCACTGAGCTGGCCAGCGTTTCTCCGATGATATTTTGATTGAGCTCATATACTTCAAGGTAGCCATCATCTTGATAGAGGTGTTGACTGACCACTTCGAAATTGTCGCTTTTCGAAATCCAGAAGATCTCTGAGTTTTCGCCAACTAATTGATTTAACAAAGAGTCCAGATTCTCTGGGCGGCTACCTTGTATATAGGCCAGAAGCTGCATTTTATCTGCCGAAGACTTTAATAGAAGATCGATTTCGGTCGCAAGGTTCTCTACCAGGCTACGGTTATAATCGAAAACGAGGTTTGTTTTGTCTTTCCTGATCGCGGTTGCGGCAACTAACAAGTAGACTGCGATACAAAATGCCAACAATGATGAGGTCACTAACAAGAACTTCATGCGAATCGACAGAGATTTCATGAGTCTCCCCTATCGATAAAACTTGAGATTGTGTTTTTGCACACCTTCTTCATCATTTTTCACCTAAATCATTGGGCTTGTTTCTCCTAGTCTCTATCGGCAATTTTCTTTAACAATTTCAGGCACTTCATAACGATTACCTGAAGTCTAGGCCTTCCGCTGGAAAGCCCAAATGTTATGTTTGCTATCTTCGAGTTCGAAACGAGATATCAGGCTGCGAGGTAGACGAAAGCCCTGAGCTTGAGGCCGATATCACCCGCAGGTTGTAAAGAGTGTTCGACTTCAGGCCGGTTATATCGAGTGAATGAGAAGTCGCAAAGGTCAGACCGAGATCAAAATTCGTGACTTCACCAGTAAGCACCTCCTGCACTTGCACTGTCGACAATGAAGGAATGTCCGTCGCCCACGATACGAAAACTTCGTTCATTCTGATGTTGTTAATACGGAGACCTGAAATTACTGGAGCTGGCGCATTACAAGGGTTCTCTTCTTCCGAAGCTGGCAACAAAAAGTTTTCTGGCGTCAAGGGTGCCCAACCCCGATCTAGCAGTCCGAGGTATTCGGGCTGAGGCTCTGGTGGGTCTTGCCTTGAATCGAAAAACAGTGAATTGCCTTTCTTGCCACAGCTCGGATCATACTCATCAGCGGGATCATCAGGCAGAGGTCTCATCATTAAGATAAACGCAATGTGGTACTTTGGCCCTTGAAAGTACCTGATTCTGTAGTTGTACTCAGTCTCACGCTCAAACAAAATCGAATCTACAGCGCACCCGATGCGAGTCGGCGTCCAACCATCGTTGTCGATGACAGTTTCATATGTTCCATCATTGTCGAGATCAATCTCAACAACCGCTCCGTCGTCTGACAGCACTGCCAATTGATAATCACCTGCAAACTGATCGTCCCTCAATTTGATCCGCCCGAAAAACTCGAGAGCAAACCACTCATAAAGAGTGTCACCTTCAGGAGTTGTGATTGTCACCCCATTTACGGTTGTAAAGCCTCTGTCAAATGGGCGCGTCGGCACATTCAATTGATTGAAAAAAATGTCGTAATCGACTTTGGTTCCAAACTCGACATAATCATGCACAGAAGTGTAGTTAGGAAGTTCTGGCGGCAGGTAGTACAGATTGGCAATGATACCGGCATCATCTGCCAAACCATCTTCTGCTCCGCCACTGTTGTCTGGGTCTATAGGATTACAAGCATAAGTGTTAGGGTCTCTACCCTCGTAAGGCCAAGTCGCCTCGCCACCATTCTCATCAATTGTACCTGAATCTTGCTCCTCACACCCTACTAAGATAAAAAGGGACGCCATGAGAACCAAGATCCATCTGCAAACGTCCCGCATATCACGATCCTTTATTGGTTCTTAACTAGAATAAGACCTAGGTCTTAAAAACCGCAAGAACTGTAAAACCTATGATGTACAGAAATGAGATTTGTCGTCTAGGCAAAAGCTAAGCAGCCGAGATTGCTACTAAATGCAATTTGTGAAATTTGATTTTTGTTTGTCTCAAAATGAACAGCTCTCGAAGGTTTGAGATTCGTATTCAGGTTTTGCCAATCAAAATGAAGCGTTCATAGCCCTTGAACTTGATCACTCTCTCGCAAAATATCGCTGACAAACGGGCCTGCTTTTTAAACTGCTCTATATTTTCGACACAGTTGACGTGACCTTCAAACTGAAAGGCATTGTTACTCTGCAGAGCTAAAATGGTACCTTCTGGAATCTGATCTCTCCACGCACCAAAGTTACGAATGTGTTCACAGCTAGTATTGATATAAACCTCTGGCCTCTCGCAAATCTCTTCAGTAGCCCCGTCAGATCTCTTCAAGAAGAACAAAGACTCATCGTAGTAGATGTCATGCACATCACTTGTAATTGTTTTGAACTTCCAGCCATCGGCAACCAACCGGTTATTCAATTTTTCAGCAATCAGGTTAGCTCTCTCATCAATGTCAACACTGAGCACCCGGCCAGTTGCCTCAGGCTTACCCTGAAATAGAAGTTGAGCGAACAAACCGTACCAACCACCGAGCAACACAACTAGCTTATTTGACAGATCTGGTAGTATTACCAAAAGCTCTTCTAGTAAAACTCGCTTACTCTCGATTTGACCATAGCTCAAAAAATCAAAACTGATCTCATCTGGATAACTTTTTACAGTACGAACAAACTCAGTGCCCATTTGTTCAGCTAGGTCAAACTGCACCAAATGACGAGTGGCCTGAAAAAACTCTTTCCAGAAATCATCGCCTCTTACTGCCTGAGCCAGCTGTCGGCCTGCTTTTAGAAATTCAAATATCGGCATAATTTTGCTTACAAAAAGAAAACTGAGTGTCTTAAAGAAGTCTCTCCATATAGAGATCGGCCATGAAGCTTCTCTTCTCATGACACGCACAGTGTGAAGCGTGCTCGCGACTAGCTCCTTTTCAAACTCTTGCAAGGCTGCAGATGCATCCTCCGACTCGGAGCCCAGACTGCGCATGGCCCTGAAGGCTTCGATCGCTAAGCTCTCTTCAAACTTTGTAGTGAACAAGAGTCTAAATGTAGCAAAAAAGTCTTTCCATATCTCAGCTGGCCAAGCACAACCTTCGGCAATCTGGCGCATTGTCTTGAAAGCCTCAGTGACCAGGTCTTCACTTATCTCTTTGTCAGCCAACATCCTTACGAATGAAAAGTAGTCACTCGCCCAATCAAGCTCTTCTCCGTAAGCCTCGTAGAGATTATGAGTCGTTTTTAAAAATTCATGCTTGGGAAAACTTGGAAACGAACAAAGGTGCAAGAACAAGCCAAAGAAATCATTTAGCTCTTCTTTGCTAACCGACTTCAAACCACTCAGATACCGGCAAGTCTGAGTGTACTCCACCAAATCATCTAAAAATCTAGCTTTCGCCTCTAGTATCAAGCCTTCGTCACTGACTCGCTTGACCTCCTTAAGCCCAGACCACAGCACATCGACTATCGGCTCTAGAAGGATGTCGCCAGCAGAGTGGGCTACATTGCCCTCGAGATCGCCTGGTTGGCTCAAATTTGCAGCTTTACGGCTTGTTTCGGCTGGTGTAATTTCCATCGAAAGAACATACACAGCCGGCAGATTCAAAACAAGCAGTTTTCTCGACCCTAAGGACAAATTACCTTAGTGTTTTCAGCACCTTAAAGCTAGTCTCACCTCTTGTCTCGGCCCCTTCACAGTTTTCAGCTTTTCGCTTGCCACGGCACGTCCTAAATTGTAAAAGTTAGGGCTTAATTGAGATCCGCAATCCCGCTGCAAGATAGCAGCACTGTCACGGACAGGGAGAACCGGAGTGTGTTTAATTCCGTGAAGACATAAAGAAAGGTGTCATCACATATGGGACAAAAAAAGCCTGGCAAATCAGCCCGCTTTAAAATTCAGAGACGATTTAACACAGAACTTCCTGGCCTTGGTAAGGCTGGCGCCCTTGAAAGACGCCCTTACCCTCCAGGTGAAAATGGCAACAAGAGAAAGAAGTACTCTGACTATGCGCTTCGTCTAGAAGAGAAGCAAAAAGTGAGACTTCACTACGGCCTCAAAGAAAAACAACTTCGTAGATTTATCCGAGATTCTAAGAAGGGCCAAGGTACAAACTGGGTCGCCAAACTAATCGGTCGCCTCGAGTGCAGACTAGACAACTTGGTGTTTCGCTTAGGGATGGCTCCGAGCATTCGTTCTGCCAGACAACTTGTAAGCCACGGCCACGTTCTCGTTAATGGCAAGAAAGTGAACGTTTCTTCATTCGTTGCAAAAGCTGGAGACGAAATTACGATTTCTGACAAAGCCAAAGAGAACCAAATTGTTCTTCAGGCCACTCAGTCACCAAGACTTGAAGTGCCTGACTACCTCAGAAAAGAAGACAAAGACGGAAAGCCGAACGGAATCGTTCAAGCTGTTCCCGGCGTGGAGCACATTCCATTCGCATTTGATGCGGGTCTTTTCACTGAGTACTACGCTGCCAGAAAAGCCTAAGTTTTATTATTAAAATGTTTGTTGAAAACCGAGCTGTAAGGCTCGGTTTTTTTACAGCTACCTCTTCGTTAACAGCGCAAATTGCACGTTTTCGTCGACAGTACGCTCGAGATCTAGCTTCTCTAGAATAGCTTGCCCCAATCTTGGCTGACAGTTGCTGCAAATGCGAACTTCAACATCTTCCAACTCCCAAGGCCCCACTTTCATTTTCGGCAATCTGATTTTCATCGAATCTATCGAACTACCTTGACTCTTCAATCGACCGAGCTGCTCCGAAATCTGGCTAGGCAAACCGAGAACAAACTCTTCTGTTACTGATATGTCTCGCACTCTTTGATCAAGAATAAAGAACTCATACCTGTCCACCTCAGTATTTGACTTCACAGGTACGAAATGGTGCTTACCATCTAAAGCAGGCAGCCTCATCTTGTACCTGGTTCCACCCTCTGGCTGATCAGCCGATGCGATGAAGGCCTGAATTCCAGTCAGCTTCGACCTCCAAAATGGATCATCTGCAGGGCGCCCTTTAGTTGTACTTGCGAGCACACTCAGAGCTTCTTCATACCGACCGAGAGACATCAACTGATCTATCAACTCGGAGGCGATTTCCATCTTCTCAGGAGCATAACTCAGCGCCTGGTAGTAAAAATGCAGAGCCCTTTCGTTCTGGGCTAAGTGAGTGAGAGACTTGCCCATCCAGAACATGGTATCGTAGGCCCTACCACCCCTTTTAAAGTAACGATTTAAAGCGGCTCTTGATTTGGCGTATTTTTGGTTCCGCGCTAATACAATACCGAGATTTGCCAAACCAAGTCGATGGTTAGAAAAACGGTGAACCAGTTTTTCAAAGTAGACCTCTGAACACTCGAAGTTCTTGAGAGTATTGCACATTGAACCCAAGACCATAAGTTCATCAGGGTTGAGTGCAATAAACAGCGACTTAGTTTGAAGGTAAGTCGCTTGAAAGGCGAAGCCTTGCCACCTTGTGAACTGAACGACTAACAGAACAGTCACACTGATAACAATGCTAACTTTGATTATCATTCGCCAGTCTCTCAAAACCTAAGCTCCTCTTCCCGAAAACCTCGCCAGAGTGGATTCAATTTCTCTCACGGGGATATCTACTATTCGGCATTCGGGCGGCCACAGTTGAAGGCTATGCCTACCAAGCCGCCATCACGTCTTACCATTCGTAACTAGATCTTTCTCTAGCAGACTTAAGGTTGAGCACCGATCTTGCACATGACAGACAGCGAAGAGTTGAGATTGCGTAGACAAGTTTTACCTCTCGACCCTTAATTAAGACTTAGGCGGCTGAATTTTTAGACAATTTGATGGAGCCATCAGGTCGTAAAATAAGAAGTATTTGTGGGGGATACGTGCAAGAAAAATCGAGAAAGCCAGAGAATTCAAAGAGCCAACCAAAAACTCAAGACAGCAACCAAGCTGAACTGCATGAGGCTTTTGTTGATACACAAAACAACTGCCCCCTTTGTGCCACTGAGCTTGTGATCGAAGTCGATATTGGAGATAACGAATTCACGCTGAAGGAACAGGCCAAATGTCCAGCCTGTGATCTCGTCGCAAGAGTGAAAGATCACGGCCTGCACTAGTAGTTAGCTCAGCTTTGCCAACTCAAAGTACAGAACTCACTCTCCCCACCCTTGCTACTGACTCAGAAATTGCCTACAAAGTATTGTCGCTGGACCCTAAAAGCGTCAAACGGCTGCCGCTCTCGTCAAATTCACGTCTGCCGAATTGCAGCAGTCAATAGCCCGTCACCGCTTAAGATTCGTCGTTTAACTTTGCGAATAGCCTCTGATTAAACACTCGTGAAGTCGCTCCTAATCCTACAAGAATAAGAATCCATTTCGGCAAGGCCCCAAAAGGCAAAAAGCTTAGCGACTCAAGAAAGATCAAACCGAGACCATTGCCCAATACAGAAAAAGAGCGGGTATCGAAAAACCGATGAGTCAACCATGCAGCAATGTGAATCTCTCCAAAGATCACGAACAGTATCAAGAGCGAGAACTGCAAGGGCAGCAAAGGTATGCCTACCAGTGACAAAATCAGAAACATCGTGAGAGGCAGAATAAGAACCGTTGTGCCGATGCCCACTACCCCACTCCAAAGAAGGTTCTGTCTTAAGTAGGTCGAGGTGCGCCTCATTAGACCAGGTGCGAACAACCAACCAAGACCAGCAAAGCACATGAGTACAAAAATCTTGATCACAGAACTCAAGTACCCAATCCACTGATTCTCTTCCATGTAGTCGTCTAAGTACTGTTGCTTCAGGTCGCGGGTCAGCTTCTTCCAACCATCTTCTGAGACCGGCAACATGATGTCGACCTGCTTACCCAGCACCTGAGCCTCTGGGTGCCGGTCCATGTAACCACCCACCAACACCAAGTCATCAGTGATCTTTGCAGTGTCTTGAAGCTTCAGGTATCCACCAACCACCACAAGCTCTGAGACTTCACCATAGACTTCAGCTGTGCCACCAATGAGCACCAGCTTTTCGACCCTTTCATCAGCTTTGACAACCGCTGTTCCGCCCATAATGACTCGCTCTGAATCTGTCGAAAGCATGGCTATTGTTTTGACTTCTTCATCTTCAATGTCAGCCTGACTTTGATCACTTAACGTTTTTGAAGCAGTTTGAGTTGGCTCAGGCTGAGCGACGGCAAGGCTTGAAAACTGCATTTGAATTGGCAAGAACAACAAAGCGATGAGAACTAAATATTTTGTACTTCGAGATGTCATAGCTTTAAAAGATCAGATCTGCCGGCGAAATGCAACCGGCACTCAGCAACTCGCAAAACGAGCTAGAAGCAAAATCTCGCCAACACGGGGTCATGGTCAGCAATACGACCCATAAAGTCAGAGTTCATATGAATAACCCGCACCTCAGGGCACTTGTTCATCATCTCTTTATTCACAAAAATGTAATCGAGAGACTGAGAATTACCGTTATGATTGGTTGTGTAGCGGTCTGACATGGGCAACATCTCTTGGGTCAAACTTACCAGAATTTTACCCTTTAAGACCCGCATTGAGGCCTCTTCCATAAAAGCATTGAAATCACCAACAACAAAAATATTGGCTTTTGGGTCAGCCATCAAAATTCGCTGAGAGTACTCTCGAATTACCTCTGCCATAGGGATTCGTCGTCGCTCTGATTTGAAAATAACTGGCTGCTCATTGTGCCAAGGTGAACGATCACCCAGCTTCGAGTTAAAGTGATTGCCGATGAAATAGATGCTTTCGCCCTTATAGCTAAACTGGGCAATCGTACTTCGTCTTGAACCGGCAAATGCTGGATGGTTCGGGTAGATACGGCCAGGATTGTAATTCAAGTCACCGTTACGATTCACAACAGTGTCAGTTCTCGGCGATGGCAGTTCTCTGCGGCGAAAGCTAATTTTATCTTTCTTGTAGATGAAAGCGACGCGAATGTTACCACCTGGCTTTCCACCTTCTGCATTTTCTAGAGGATCAATATTGACGATGCCGTAGGCCGAATCACAATGAATAAAGCTATCGAGTGCTACCTCTTCCACAGAGTGATGCTGATCAGATACGCCCAAAACATCAAGCGCATCAGGCTTGGCTGAATAGGCCCCAAGCTCTGTTGTGCTCACGACATCTGCTAACTTCAGGCCGCGAGCATCGATCGCCATTTCAAGCGGCTCTTCTTTGGCATCTTTTTCGACTTCAATCAAAGACACCAACTGATCTAAGGTGCCTTGTGCAGCCGACCCTTGTGTAAAGTCAGTGCCGTTATCATCTTGAATTTCAACCAAGCTCACTATGTCAGGGCACTTCAAGTTCTCAACAATTGAGCGCGCCAAAATGGCTATACGTCTTGGTTCATTGCCTGCTAAATTCTCTACATTGAATGATGCCACTGTTAGATGATCATCAGTCGCTTTTAAGGTCATATTCTTGGGCTGCCGCAATCTCAACGGAACAGTTTTCTTCAGCTGTGCATAGTAAGGCAACTTCGCGAGGTTTCGTGCTGAGCCCAAAAATGTCTGCTCATGAGATCTGAGCTCACTGCATTGATCTTCATCAATTGCCTTTTTCTCCTCAGGCGTCAGAGTGTCTAGGAAGCCATCAGCAATCATCTTCTGCTTGATCCCCTCACACTTCTGCTCAAGAAATCTATAAACCGGTGCAAATGCCTCTGGGCTTGTCAGAACCAGAGAGTAATGACCATCGCCAAAAATATTTCGTTCAAAACCAAGAACACCTGTGAACTCGCCCGGTATACGGTCACCGACGTTAAACACGTAGGTCGGATCAATACCCAAACTCAAGTGGTTGGTAGCAATTTGCATAATCTCAGGGTTCCAATCTCGCTTCGAGATATCAGCGAAGATCCCTTTTCCATCAGTTGTCATCTGTGGATGATCATCAAAGGCTGCATCGGCAAGAAAGTGAATATTGAGATAGCCACGTGCTCTATCGTTAGAAGACTCGTGGTCCTCGTTACCACCTCGAAAGCCAGTAACCTTGATATCACGAACCGAAACTCTCATACCCTCAAGGCTCTCGTAAAAATCAAAAGCATCAGACAGTTTTAAAAATGACTTTTCATTTATCGAGCCAATGTAGCTTGATATCTTCTCTGTAGGAATCTTACGGCCACCCTTACCAAGCCTGACTGGCTCCGGAAGTTGCACCCCTCTCTTAAGCACATTGACATCTGAAACTTCACGAATAGAAGTTCTCGAGGTGTAACTGCCCTCAGACATTTGCTCATAAACCACACCAGTGACCTCAATGAGATCTCCAATAGAGAGCAACTCTGTTTCTTTTTCTAGGTAGACGTGAACCCCATCTGATGTGGCTGGGTTCCCATCGCCTTGCTGATCTTGAATGTAGAGATCCATACCCCCGGGGTACCAAAGATTTACGCCTAAAGCCGTTACGACACCCCTGGTAATTACACGGTGGTTGTGTAGTGGCGAAATGTGCTTCTCGCCTTGAATTTCGTACACGGCAGCGGGTCTAGCATTCTCATTAACTCTTTTGGCTCGAAACACCCTCGCTCGAATTTGATTCAACCACGGCCAGGCATAACTTCCATCTAGAAATTCAGCCAAGGCCTTCTTAGCTGAAATAATGTCACCCGTGAGGTTGAGGCGAAAGTTCATGTTGTCACCCCACAAATAACACGGAAAACAAGTGCCCAAATCTTGGTACATCATCTCACTAACGGCCACACGGTAATAACGATTGTCTTCAAGCTCCGAGTTCCAATCGAACATGAAGTTACCATTGCCAGTGGTTTCAATACCTGCGTTAAAGCCTACGGAGTAGACGATACCTGCCGGCTCCACATCGAGTTGATACTTGTAGGCTGCACGTTCACGAACGAAGGCCTTGATGTCTCTACCCTTCATCGTACCTGTCAGAAAATTGTCCATGAATAGGTCTGGGTAGTAATCGAGAACCTTTTGCTTTTCTTCAGCCGTCATACCTGGCTTAAACACTGCTGCCTTCTGCTCATTGAGAAAGTCAACTGGGTACAACACGACATCAAGCTTGTGAACCTGGCGCATGGCTGTGGTAATCAAGTTACCTGCCGTGGTTGAGCGTTGACCTTTGTGCTTGGCAGAAATCACATACGTTGGGCGATCTTGCCCGACAGGATCATCGCCACAACCAGCGATGGTTGCAGCAACAAGACCGAAAATGATCAATCGCCAACGCAAACTCATTAGAGCTCTCCCCCGTCCTCAGAATCGCCATCCGATGGAGGTAGAATATCAACCCACGGCCCTGAAACTGATGGCGGAGATGTGTAGTCAATCACTCCAGCCTCATCTCCCACACCCTTAACGTTGTAGTTGATCACTTGCCACAACATATCTAGCTCTGATTTGTACCAAAACAAAAAGGTCACTCTACCTGTCTGAGAGGCATCAAGTGGCACCCCACTAATCGTGTTGCCTTCCCAGCTTTGACGATCAAAGCGGTCAGCAGCTTTGTCACGCACAACTAGGTTCCAATTGGCGGCCAGAACATCGCCACCCTCGTAATCATAAGAGTACAAAACTTGGTAAGGAACCAAGGTTCGTTCGACAGACTCATCAAAATTGAACCGAATTGTCTCACGCATCCCAAACTTTAGATCTTGGGTCGATGAAATGTCATAAACTGGGCTTATCACCCCTGAGCTCGCAGGCCGACCAGGTCGACTGTCAACAATGATCCACTCAGGAGGACGATTCGCGCCACGACCACCTGGCTTAAATGTCCGAGCCTTATTATTCGGCCCCTCTAGAACTTCATGATCAGTAATTCTAGGCTCAGCAAATGAGTGATTAATTAAAGTCTTCTGCCTGACATCACCAGGAAACTCAACTTGCCCCATGCCTAATAGCTCAAACGAGCGAAGCTCCCAGTCTACAAAGTGCTTTTGAAGTTCGATTGGCTCTTCAAGCTCACTGCGACAAGTGGCTGGAGAATAATACCCATCGCAAGAAAGGGGGTCATATTTCAATGGTGTTTGATCGATCACAAATGCGATAGTGACATTCTTTTCACGGTACTCATCTAGTGGGATAACTGGAGTAAAACTGGCATAGAAATCATTGGTCAGCATTTCAGTGGCATTGGTATCGTAAGTCATCCAGTCGCACTCTTCACCGAGCACTTCTCTACGCCACTCTCCCGTTTCAGAATCTTGAATCAGCTCGCAATCTTTCATACGCCAAGGCTTATCGACGCCACCCACATATGTGGTCGAGACCTTAATTTTAAAGGTCTTCAGCTGAAAAAACCTTTGATCAAACGGGGCTGCCCCGGCTTGCCCGATTTTGATTCCATGCTCAAGTCTAATTGCAGGGTTTCTCACTTTAGTCAGGTCCATAGCTGGCAAAACCAACCATGAGTTTGGCACATAATTGGTAAAGGCATTGCTACGAAAAATTGCAATTTGCCTTAAACCGTTAATCACAATGCGAGTGCTCCAAGTGCCGTCAGGAAACATCAAAAAACCAGAGTTGGTTAAGGTAGCCTCAGAGAATTCTGTGTTCCAAACAATCCAACGCTCAGATAGCTCGACTTTTAACTGGTCGGCAACCGGCACCACAGCCCCACCTACTCTTTGTAGTAGAGATCGAATCACAGACTGGTCTCTTTCGAGATTCTCATAGCGCCGCAAAAGTGAAATACCACGGTCAATCATACCAACCGCAGGCTTGCTGTCGGGCTCTACATTTAAGATAGAAAACCCATTTTGTATGAGCTCTAGCCCCTCGACGTAATACAGCCGCTCTTGATTAGAAACTTGCTTCAATAAGTAACGTCTTTCAATGCGCACTTGGGTTTCATTGACGTCTTTAATGAGCTGATCATACTTGCCGCTACTTTTGGGTGGGGCTTCGTTTTCACAACCTAGGCTGCACAAAACAGCAATAGAAACCATGACCAGCGCTAGAGATCGACGCAGCTGTCTCAAGAACTTAACCTGCAGTTTTGACATATCGAATTCCCCTCAAGTTAGAAGCTTCACTAAACCTTTACGGCTCAAATGGTCTCGGTCTGTCGAACCTGTATTGCACCTTCAAAAATATCGAAAAGTCATCGTTCTGAAAGGTCGCATTTTGCCGATCACGTCTTAGATCTCCGGCATTTGAAAACACATCATTCTGTGCGACCATGTACTCAACCTCAGGGTTCAACACGAACTGGCCCGACCGAAAGTAAGCTCCGATACCAAATCGATCCAAGCCACCATGGCTCTTTTCTTCAAGTGCAGTTCGCAAGAGGTGGGCAGAAAATCGCTCACGGTATACGAAATGTTCACTATGATGGCGATAGCTAATGTACGGAGTTAAGCCGTCTGACTCCATACCTACCTTGATGGCGAAGGCTGATCCGACTTCGCCAATCCAATTTTCGAGTTCATTGTTTGCGTCTGTAAAAACAGGAAACCAAGGAGCTGGGTTAGCAAACCATTGATCACCCCGAGATACTTCATACGGATTACCACCGGCCTTTGAGACTGTGTACTCAGTCTCATAAACAAATCGTCCCAAACGGTGGATCATGTAGGCCGAACCAGCAGCTTCAAGAAGGGCACCAGTCTCGCTGGCCTGGGTGTGGCCAACATACCTACCCTCAAACCTAAAGTCTTCAGCTGTGTAACGAAGCAAGGCTTTGTAGCCGATGTCTTCTCTTCTCTCCCACCTTGTGGTGGTCGCAAGTGTTGAGTTCAAGATGTTAAAGCTCGCATTACCCGGATACTCATAAGTAGCCGCTCCACCTGCCAGAGCTAGCATCCAGCCCTCACTTGATTGAGCATCTTCGAGAAAGGTCAACTGAAAACCACCAATGGTTTTCTCTGCCAGCTTCTCATCGCCAGTTGGCACGTCGTTCACGGCGTTAGGCGAACCATCAACGAAGTAGATACGGTTTACGTCACCTGTGTTGAATGTTCGACCCACTTCGCCACCGAAATTGAACGGAAAGAAAGTGAACAGCAGATTGTTATTGATCTTGTAAGATATCAGAGTGTCCTCTGAATCGAGATCCAGCCCGATTGATAAGCCGCTGGTGTCGTCACTCGAGCTCTCTTGGTCATCGACATTGAGCAAAGAGTCGACTTGAAAATAGAAGTTGTTGTACACGTGACCGATCAGAAATTCGAACTCGGAGGTCTTGTTGTCAAATCGGTTCAAGCTTGGGTCAGTATCAAACCGAAAGCGCCCAAAGGTCGAATCGGTAATTTGATATCTCAGCGCCATATTTAACTCGAGCTGATCACCAATCTCTGTTTTTCTTGATCTTGAGTAAATGAACTCTTCGTAATCGAAGTACTCAACGAAAACACCAGTTGGGGTCGTACCCATCAGGTACTTCTTCACGTTCGGATCAATCGGCCCCAAATCGTTTAAAAAGATGTTCTTCTGATCGACTTCAGGAGTGATAGGTTCACTGACGCGAGTTCGCTTGCTCTGCCCAAGAGCTACGTTAGACATCACGGCTGTGACGAGAAAGATTAGGGTCAAAGGTGCAAATTTAAAATGATGTGACATGAAAATGTAATCCCTCTTCGCTTGCGGTTCGCTGACAGCTGGAAGCCCCATAGGGATGAAGCCAAGCCCCTCCCCAATTTCCTGTCTTCCCTGGCCAAAAGAGGTACTAGAGGCTCTAATTTTTTTCAATGTTTCCGAACACTTTGAGAAAAAACGTTTACACTGCACAATTCGTAACAATGTGATTTTGTCAGGATTGTGTCAGACCTCCAACAAAGAGCTCGAAAGCACCTCAGGTAGCCTCAACCAAGCTGATTGTTTAACTCTGTGCGAACAGCATCATTAATTTCGTGCCCAACGCCCGGCAAGAGGCTGATATGAGACGGAATTCCGCGGCTCAACAGCTCTTCATGCTGCCGAGTGGTCTCCTCGACATCGACAACTTGGTCTTTTTCGCCGTGTATTTGAATCAGCGAGAAGTTAGGTGCTGTGTCGAAATCACGGGCATAGTACCTACCGCCGATTCCGATCACTTTCTTTACATTTGGCAGCACGCGCGCCACGTGGGGCGCCAAATGAGCGCCTTGCGAAAACGAAACTATTGTCTCAATGCTCTCTCGAAGATCTAGATGCTTCAAACACTCTTTCACAAAACGAGTTGCCGTTTCTTTGCTGACAATGTGTTGCTTAGAAATTGGATCAAAGAAGTACCATGAGTAGCCCACTTGGTAGCGATCTGGCAGTTGTTTGTAGACGGGGTAAGGAGCCTGCAATGACAGAAACTGCTTGTTTCGCGACTTGAGGGGCTGTTCGACTTGCTTGGCGAAGCGATTTGCCGTTTGCATAAATCCATGTAATAGCAGAGTGCAGGCTGGCTTATCGCCGGAACTCTGTACATACTCCACATCACAAGTGACTGATATTTTTTCCGTTTTTTGCATCATAGCCTTACTGCCAAGGCCTATCAGCTTGACTTCGCTTTCGCAATGCCGAATATTTGATTTCTAATCAGGGGGGGTCATGCCTAAAAATTTTGAATTCATCAACTTCGACCCAGCTAACGATTTGAAGACCTTCTCAAAAGAGGTTTTTTGGCTGGTTGAAGAAAAGGCTCCAAGCCAAGCCGCGAAAGTTGCCAAGATTGAAAAAGCCGGCGACGAGTATCGTTCTGAAATCAAAATTGTGTCTTCCTCAGGAACTTTTCAAGCCGACTACGCTAGCGGCGATCCTCAGGCATCGATAGAAGGCGCCTACCTGAAGATAAAAGACCTTCTAAAAAGCTGGTCTCTCAGTAAATTGCCAGAATTCTCAGAAACTGAAATCGCTTAGTCTGAAGAATCTTAAGGCCTCTGGGTAATGGACGAGATTGTTACAGAAGATTCAAGATTACCGTAACAGTTGGCCCTCGATTCGCTCTGAAACTGTATAACTGTTCGTCAATTCATAGAGGTTGGCCTAGTTTACTCTGGGCATGCGGCTAATTCTACCCTCAACAACTTTAATAAAGCAGTCGAACACCCGATAATATCTCATGTTTTTAAGGTTCTCTTCTGTGGTTTTAGTCTTGGCTATAGCGGCACTTAATGTCGCCTGTGCAGGCCCGAGCACTCCATTTGGCGCTCTTGAATCTCAAGTCGGAGAGAATTCAGAGTCGGAACACTTCTCAAAGTCTGATCAAGCCAGCAAGAGCAATGAACACTTTCTACCACGCTTGCAAGTGAGCCCGGATCGACAAGTGCTACATGACCACATGGATGTCACTGTTGCCATCGAAGACCGTCAGGGCTTTTCTAAGAATGCAAAACTACAAGTCGAATTCAATGGCCGCCCCATCAAAGTGGACAGTCAGATTTTGATCCCACCTGACAACGGGCGCATGGCTTACGTCGCCTATCGTGGCCTTTTTCTCAGACCTGACCGCCAAAACGAAATCAAATTCTCTTACAAAAGAGATTCTCGAGCTAAACCTGTCGAGTATGACTTGGCCAAACCAGACTGCTCTTTCTCCGGAGACTGGCCGGTGCAATCACTTGGACCTTTCAAAATTTCAGACGAGTTGAGATCAGAAATTGAAAGCCAGGCTAAGCAGCAAAAGGTCAACCCTGCACTTCTGTTCGGACTGATCGCTCAAGAATCTGCCTTCAATCCAAACGCTATCAGCTGGGCAAAAGCAATTGGGCTAACACAGGTCACACCAATCGGCGATCGCCAAATCGCAAAAACCTACCCTAATTGGCCTCGGTCGCCAAAAGTGAGCGAACTCCCGTCATCTCTTCTTAAAATCTTGATTCAAAGCGGAGAACTCAGTGAAGACTGGAGGCTGCAGCCGAAGCTGTCAATTCAGGGCGGGCTGACTCTACTGAAAGAGATGAACTCCTACTGGTACAAGAAAGAAGTGCCCGTCTTGCTGTCTGATGGTGAACTGCCTCCTGCTGTAAACGATCTGACTCTTGCGAGCTATCACAGCGGAGCACTTCGAGTTTACGAGGCTATCCAAGAAAAGGGTCTAAGCTACCTTGATCACGAAAACCTTGGCGAGGCCAAAAAGTACGTCAATCGTGTGAAGAGCTATTGCTATCACTTCGCAAATGCTCCTAAACGAAAGGTCGCATCCAGATGAAAAAGCGGCCCTTACTTTTCTATTTCATTGCAATCGCATTTTCAGTGCTTGCCATTAGCTTTCCGCTGCAGGTGATGTGGAATTATCAAATACCTTTGCAGAAGGCCCATCTTAGCTTTAGCTTTCTTACGACGACAAACATGGCGCTTATTTTGGCTTACTCGGGCTTGGCATACTTTAGCCTCAACGCCTCAAGAGCAATCGTGGCTCTCCTGCCCTTCTCATTAGCTCTGACCCTCTACAACAATTACCTGGTCGGTAGCTGGGCTTATGACTACAGTATGCAGCAAACTTTAACTGCATCTGCACTTTTCGCTACTTTCAGCCTGTTTCCTTTTCTACCTAGTTATCTAAAATCGCTTCGAAACCCAAAGTGTCGCTGGTGGATGGTAGCAACGAGAAAACCTATCGAAGTACCTGTGAGAGTTTCTCCCACTGTGGGGAGCAGGTTTCATAGTTTTACTGTCGACATGTCAAGCACGGGAGCCTTCATCGAAACTCATGGCGACCACCTCGATATAGGCGATGAGGTCGACCTCAGATTCTCAGCACAGTCGGTAAAGCCACTTCAGATTAAAGCCCAAGTCGTAAGAAAAGGGGCTAATCAAAGAGAAAAGCAAAATGAGTTTGGCTACGGTGTGCAATTCTCGAACTTGGACACTCATCAAAAAAAGGTGCTCGATAAATTCTTAAGCACTCACTAACTGGCAGAGGCCTTCGCCCCTGCATGAAAAACTCGCCGCTCAACTAAAAACAAAACGAAACAGACTACTAACGACAACGGCCCTAGCCAAAGTGCAGTCGCCAACCCAACACGGTCCGACATGGCACCCAGGCCATAATGCATAAATACAACTGACAAGGACGCAAAGGCCATACAAAATGCAATCACTCTCGGACTAAAACCCTTAAAAACTCTCACAGCATAATCCATGACTAACGGAAAAAAAGGCGCCATGAATAGACCCGAGACAGACAACAACCAGGGAGACCAAAGCAGTCCAGCTGAGTAAAAAATACCGGCTCCAATCAAGCAGCCAAACATCAATTTGTGAGTCTGCACCTTTGCAAAGTTAAAAAACACAAAAGCCAATCTGCCGAGAAACAAAAACAAAAAGAAAGCTGCCAAGTACTTCGTCGCAACTGCATCGGAGACCTCTAACACTCTCCTCACATAAACAACCAATCGAGACGACACAGAGATCTCTGCTATCAGATACACACTCATCGCGACAGAGAAGAACAAAGCGTGTTTGAGAGGAAACTCTGCGGCAGGTGTTTGCCGATCACTCGACACATTCAAGCTCTCGCTCTTTTGCTGCTCCTGAAGCTCGAGCTCCGGCCCCTTGTTGAACTTCAAAAATGCTGTCGCTAACAAAACGCTACCAGGAATCACTGCACTGAAAAGAAAGATCTCCGACCAATTGAATTGCATCCGAAACAGGTAACCGGCCAATAAAGGTGACATGAGACTCGCCAGGGCATACATCGAATGTAAACCAGAGAAGAGACTTCTTTGCAAAGCCGGTGAATTAGAAGACTCACTGACAGCTACATTCTGCGCCACCGAAACTAGACCAAACCCAAACCCAAACAAGATCGCCTCAACAAGTATCAGGCTAAAGGAGTTGGTCAAGCCGAACAAAATGAATGCCGAGCCCATTGCTATGAGCCCTACCCGCAAGATCAATATGGAACCCATAGAAAGAATATAACGTTCGATCAACAAACTGCTCAAAAAGGCACAAAGAGATGGAATCACAAAAAACAAAGAGGCTATCTCATCGCTCAACCCAAGAGACTTCGTCATATTCTCGAAAACAGAAGCTCTTGAATTGTCCAAGAACCCAAGGCAAAGCAATGAGCTGTAGCCCATAATTAAGTAAGGCCAGAGCAGATTTTCTAATTCTCTACGAAGCATGAGGATGATTTAGCCACCATAGCCTACGAAAGCAACAGGAAAGCCCACGAAGCCCTCGCTCTTAGACAGTTTTTCTGAGAAGCCCCTTTCATTCACTGACAGCCCGCCCAGCTTTGGCTCTCACCTCTTGAGCAAGGCCATGAATCGGGTCGGTGCTCAACACCTGTTTCAGCCACTCCTGAACTTTAGACTGAGGTGCTTCTGCCTGCGAGCGAACGAGAGCTGAAAGGCTCATTTGAATTGAAAGCTTAAGCAATTCGGCATCCACAGGAGGGTCATTAATAACACGAAAGGTGTTTAAGCTCATGGTCTGAAACACGTTCACAGCAGCGGCAGGAGGCAACCTTTTCAACTCGGCCTCAAAATTACCATACAACTCAGAAAACAGCTGCTGCCAGTCGTTACTTTGCACTTGCGCAAGGGCTTCGTAATATATCAACAGCTTGCCAAGGTTTAAAAAGGGGCTGCAGCTATAGAGATTCACAATTCTCTCTCGCGAAAAAGCCTCTCCCTCTAAGGTGAGCACCATAGCCAAGCTTACTGCAGCTGATTCAATTTGGTCTTGTGCCGATGCTGGAAGAGAGCAAACTTCAGCGACCACAGTTCTTGTCCAACAACCAGCCTTTGGAGAAACACACAACTTAGAAGGCGTGTCTTTAAAACCCCAGAGATCATAATTCGGATTCTGTCGGAAACTAAGATGCAAGCCAAGCAGTAAGCAAGAAAGAAAAACAAAGATCGGCAATGGGTTTTTTAACAGTTTCACAAGATTTGACCACTCCCAAACCGAAGAATAAACGGCTAGATACACAAAGTGTAGTCTTTGGTGGCTCAGGTTGGCAAGGCGTACCCACTCAGCTCTGACACTTTGGACACCAGAAGGTGTTCCTGCCCATCAACATCTCTGACTTGAGTTCAGAAGAACAAGTCACACAAGGCTCACCCGAACGGCCATAGACTTGCAGCCGGGTCTGAAAATAACCACTGCTGCCACCCGAATCTTTGAAGTTTTTTATTGTGCTACCACCGCTCTCAATCGCCTCTCCAAGAACCTGTTGCGCTGACTCCACCAACACCCTCAGTCGCTCTCGAGAGATCTTGTTTGCTGGTCTCTGCGGCCGAATACCGGCTCGAAAAAGCGCTTCACTCGCATAGATGTTACCGACCCCCACCAACACCTTGGCGTCCATGATCACAGTTTTGATCGCAGCTTTTCTAGACTTCATCGTCTCAACGACAGCGCCAACGTCTAGATTTTCAGCTGGCAAAGGCTCTGGCCCTAAATGCTGAAACCATCTGCTGTCGGCTAACTCCGATCTCTTGAGAAAATCAAAATATCCAAACCGCCTCACATCATTATAAACGAGAGATAGTCCGCTTTTAAAACGAATCAAAACATGGTCGTGCTCCTCAGGACTAAGCTCAGGCGCCTCACGCCAATTACCAGTCATTCCAAGGTGATTGAGCAGCACCCGATCACGACCCACAAATTGGAGGTACTTTGAGCGGCGCTCGAGCTTCTCAACCGCAAAACCCTCGAGACTCTTTGCAAACTTTTTGGGGTAAGGAAAACGCAACTGCTTTTGGCTCAACTTGACCTCTTCGATCACGTCAAGAGTCGGAATCAGGTTTTGCAAACCTCTCATTACGGTTTCGACTTCTGGCAACTCAGGCATAACCACTTTGTAGCCACTCTGGCTTAACTGGTCCAGCGGAATCTGACTCTGCGGGCCTAAAGCCAGCGATCAAAGGCCAAAATTCGCTTAAGCTTCGAGCTGTCTGGTCGAGACGGAAAGTCTTGCGCAAACACAGTCACACCTGTCGCATCATCTGGTACTACGACCTCAGAGGCCCTCGCCATTTGCGGCCACGAATAACCATTAGATGGCTGCGCTAAAAGCCCGGCTCTAGTCAGCAAGTAGACCTTACCTCTTGACCCTGCGCTGCCTCCCTCAGGCCTTAGAAACACTCGGTTCATCGGCAAGTTCTCTAGATTGTGATGCAACCCTAACTCAACCTGGATCTCACGAATAGCGATGCGACCCTTTTCAATTCGCCCTTCAAAAGGGTGACCGACAACCATAACCCCTGGATGAAACACCATAGTGTTGGCGATGAAGTCTTCAGAAAACGATTTCAAAACCCACGAGAAGCGCTGACCTAAGAAAAACAAGTCATAGCCTTTGCTCTGAAGCAGACCGGCGATTTTTTTATTTTCAGCATTTTGCCCCGGGCCAAGATAAAGATGATCAACATTTGAATTCGGCAGTAAGCCTGAAGGGTCGTAGGCCCTCTTGTTGGGAGATGATGACAAGTACCCAGTGAAATCTGACAAGAATTGCCGTTGTTCAAAATTATTGTTGTTGAAATAAATATTCTGGCTCGTCCATAAAAACAAAACCACATGCAGACTTACCACTGAAGCGGTCGCCCAATACCCCACTGAACCCGGTTTTAGATACTGGCTCTTCAAACCTGACCAATCTGTCGATACAACCACTGTTAAAAGCCCTAACGGCAACAAGGAGGCTAAGAAAAACGGCAAGCGATTGGGGTACACAGCCACAAGCCCCACGAGCAACCAGAGACACAAACGAAGAGCTCGAATGCCAGAAGCCTGCTGGCCACTACTTACCCCTGGTAAACTCGGCACCAAATTGAAAATCACCAAGGTAGTAAAGACCGGGTTCTCCACAGCTGCAGCCCACACGTACTGAAAGCGAGCGATGCTCCATGGCGATAAATCTCCCTCTGACCCATAAAATACATCACGCGCATAGCCGGCCAAGTGTCCAACTGTTCGATCTCCCAATACCGCGATTGAAACGACCACAACGAACAGCACTGCCCAGGCTGGCACAAGCCAACCTAGCTCCGAGCGATTCAAAGAGCGCACTCTCAGCTGATCCCAAAACACTGGCAACATACAGGCCCAGACGAGAAGACTTTTAGGAGTTATGCCCACGGATATCAAAACAAGTGCGACTAAAACTGCCAATTTGGTTCGCAACCGAATAGCCTCAGAAAGAGCCAAAGTGAGCCCAATAAGAATTAGGGTTGTCGCCAAATGATCAGAACGCACCCGAAAACCTCTTTCAAGATAGAGAGTCGAAGTCATTAGCAAAACGATGTAGATCTGAGAGGCCAACATAGAGGCAGTAAGGCTCTTCACAACTCTTTGGCCCAGATAAATGCAAAGCAAACCATTGAGAGCGAATAGCACTCTGGCTAGATCCATATGAGTGATAGCGAAGATTTGACTCAGGCCCCAAATCGGTTTCAGCAAAAGCAAGAACAGTGGCTTGACCGTATAATCATAAAAGCTTCGCTCCGCACCCTCGAGGCCTGAAATCTTAACAGGCCATGCTTCGGAGTCTGCCCAGAAGCATAGCAACGCCAGCATCACAAAGTTGAGCAGAAGGCTCACAAGTATCAGCTTTTTCCAGTTCATTCCCGCATAACTCTCTGAAATTGTTGCCAAAAGAATATCAGACTGTTACCAGTTTAGGCTATGACAGATTCTCAGAATGCCAGCACTAAGGCCCAGCAGACCAAAAAAAAGGAGAACCCTCTCCTCAGCCTAATGTTCAACATTATCTTACCCGTAGTAGCTCTGCAGAACCTCTCAAAGCACTTGGGTGAAAATGGCCCTCTATGGGCTCTCTTAATTGGTCTATCTCTCCCAATCGGCTACGGAGCTTACGACTACATCACCCGCCGAGAGAAAAACTTGATGTCTTTAATAGGCATCGTCTCTGTGGTCTTCACTGGCGGATTGGCGCTTGTGCAAGCTGAGGGCATTTGGTTTGCCCTAGTTGAAATGGGACTGCCTATGATCTTTGGCATTGCAGTTCTAATTTCAGCTTTCACGTCTACCCCGTTTATTGCCAAAATGACCTACAACGATGTATTTATGCATATCGACCGGGTCGAAGATGCACTTAAAGCCAAAGGTAATCTTGACCAGTTTAAGAAACTACTGCGCACATCGACCCTGTTTCTATCTTCTAGCTTCTTCTTAAGCGCGGTGCTGAACTTTGCCCTTGCGATCGTGATTTTTGTACCGATTGATGCTGGTCTCGCCGACGCTCAAAGAGCTGACATATTAAACGAACAGATAGCTGAAATGAGATACAAAAGCGTCTTCGTTATCATGCTACCACTTATGGTTTTCTCAATGGGAATCATGTGGCATCTTTTTAGTGGCATAAAGAAGCTTACAGGGCTAGACCTCGAACAAGTCATCAAGACAAACTGAACTTCGGCAACTTAGAACTGCTGGTTTTGCTCTTCGGCTTGCTGCTTCTCGCGCTCAGCCTGTTCTTCTCTAGGGTCTTTGTCGATTCCCAATTCTTCAAGACCAGGGATCTTTTTAGCACTCTCTTCAATTTGTAAAAGTCTCTCACGCTGAGTTGCAAACTGCTTTCTATTTTTTGCGTGCCTTTTTTCTTTCTTCTCTTGCTCAGCCTCCCAGCGAAGGCGCAGTGGTTCCATATCTTTCGGAGGCTGGCGAACAAAAGCCTTGCGAACTTTTTCACGCTTGTCGGCATAAGCCTTTCTGCCCGCTTTTACATCAGCTATTCCTGATTTACGCCGCACTTCCCAGCGCTTCTGATCCCTTTGATGAATAAAGAAGCCCTCATAACGCTTATTGAGATAGTTGAGACGGTCCTGAAAGTCTTTTTTGTCGTAATCTTCTGCGACGGCAGAAACTGAAGCAGCTACAAGGCTTAAGCAAATGAAATACGGTCGGAAGCTCACCATGTGATCATTGTTACAAAAAACTCGACAATGCACCAGAATCTCAGTGCAAAACGGCTAAGCTCGCTCTAAACGCCAGCAGACCGGCTAGATACCTGGTCTTTGGTTAGAACTCTTTCATGTTATCGACCCGACACCCTAGAGGCTGACCCAAGCCGTGGGTTATGAACACACTGAGATCGCAGTTATTTGGCCAAAAAGCCTGCCACCAAAATTGCCATTTGCAACCACCTCCGCTATGGTCTCTCAGCTAAATGGTTTTAGGAGAAAGCTCATGGAATTTTTGATGGAACTCGGAGTATTTGCAGGCAAGGCACTTCTTACCGTGGTGGCAATCATCACTGTGCTCATCGCTCTGTTTGGGTTGATTGCCAAGCAGCAAAAAGGCGTTGGCAAAAAGCTAAGCATTGAGAACCTGAGCAAGCGTTTTTCTAGCTACAAAGAACAGCTCGGTGCTGCCACTGATCCAACTGGTGCTTTTGCTAAATCTCTCAAAAAACAACAAAAGGCAGAAAAAAAGTCTTTGAAGAAGAAGAGCTCTGAGGCCAATAAAAAACCAAAAATCTACGTCATCGAATTCGAGGGCGACATTAAAGCAGCCCACGTTAAAAACCTAAGAGAAGAAGTCTCAGCCGTTCTCTCTGTTGCTGACAAAGAGCAAGACGAGATATGTATAGTTCTTGAAAGCACGGGTGGAATGGTTCACGCATATGGTCTTGCGGCTGCACAGCTATTGAGAATCAAGAATGCCCACATCCCACTCACGATCTGCGTCGACAAGGTGGCTGCCAGTGGTGGGTACATGATGGCCTGTACAGCTGATAAACTCTACTGCTCACCCTTTGCGATTATTGGTAGCATTGGCGTAGTTGCTCAAGTTCCAAACCTGCACAAGTTATTGAAAAAGAACTCTATAGACTACGAAGAGATGACAGCCGGAGAGTACAAACGCACAGTCAGCATGCTTGCTGAAATTACCCCAAAAGGTAAAGAGAAGTTTTTAAAGCAACTCGATGAAACACATGGTTTGTTCAAAGACTTTGTTGGCAAAAACAGAAGTCAGCTCGAAATGTCGAAGGTTGCTACTGGCGAATATTGGTACGGCTACCAAGCTAGAGACCTGCAGTTGGTTGATGAAATCGTGACCAGTGATGAGTACCTTTTCTCGAGACACGACAGCCATAAGATCTACAAAGTGAGTATCGAAGCAAAACGAAATCTGAGCGAGAAAATCGCTGACGCTGTTTCATTAACTCTAGATCGATTTACGCAAGCTTTTTTACAAAAAGGCCACGACTCAGAAGTGACTCAGAACTTCAGTTAGGCTGCTCTCTACTTTCATCTTGAGCAGCCTCGGCCTTAGATGGTTGCTCGGGCGATGATGGGATCAAGCTTTTGGCTGAATTCACAACTTGATCGCGCAACCGGCTCATCGACAAGTTCTGACCAAACTCCCTGAGTTTGGCAAACAGACCCGAAGACCTTTCAATTTTCACAGAGAAGGGTTTCGCAAAATTAGGCTGATCAACTGCGAGCTGTTGAATCACTTTCTCCGTTGGAGTGAGGAGTGGCTCAGACTGAGCCCCAGTTAAATTCCATGAAAGCAGGTCAAATTTTTCAAAATCAACGGAGATTTGCCCTTGAAGGGTGTCGTCTTCTAGACGCCTGCCTTCTGAGAAGAATTGAATCTGCTTTTGCGTATCTATCGCTTTAGTGCCCTTCCATTCAATTCTCTTCTGCTTGATTTCAAAGCTGGTTTTAACATCAGACCATTTGATCTTTTCGCCATCTTGCAACTCACCCAGATAGAGAGGCTTAAACAGCCCATACAATGGTTGCCGAGCACCAAACTCTAAGCCCGCAATCGACATTTCGCCAGACAGACTGCCTTCACCCCAAAGGCTTTTGGTTTTGACAACATCTAGAACCATTTCTTCAGAAACCAACTTTGCAAGCCCTAGACTGCCTGACCATTGAACGATTTTGCCGTTCTCAACCTGGCCCTTGCCATAGACTTCAATATTGCTAACCTCTCCCCCATCTAACAACAAGGCCGTAACTTTCGGGTGAAACTCGAGAGAGGAGACATTACTTTGGAACAAGCCATTCTTTAAGGTCTTGTCAAAGTTCACTGAGACTTGGCCCTTGAATCGGCCTGATTTGAGCTCTGCATCTTTAAGAACCGCGGAAACCCTTCCATCTTTGTAGCGAATTTCACCGACGGCTTTTTCAAAGGGTTGCACAAATCGACGACCACGCCGAGAGAATATCAAGCCAAAGCCCTCGATATTGCCATCAAACACAATGTCTTCAAAACTCTTCAAGGTCATCAGACCTGAAAGCTGCCCGTGCTTTTGAACAAGACCTCGCGTGCCACGAACACCCAAACCCTCAAGAAAGCGTCTCAGTGAGAAGTTTTGAATCTCCATCTCAACACCGCCAGGCAGTGCTTGGCTTGCAAAAGGGCTGTACTGCCCGTCTTTTACTACTAAACTGCCAAGATCGCCGTGCACAGCACAGCGGGAGTAATCGATAGTTAAGTCTTTCCACTGAATCAAGCTGCCGTCGGTGCTTTGTTGGCAAGAGGCCCATACTGTTCTGGGGTAATCACCAACGTCTTGAATGATTTTCGCCTCAACTAACCTCGCCAAAACCTCCGACAGCGGAAAGTGATCGAATTGGCTCTGCATATTGAGGTGGCTCTTTCGAAGATCTAATCGCCCCTCTAGAGACCAACGACCTTCTTTGAAGCCCGTTTGCATTTCAAAATTGAGAACCTTTGGATCGACCTCAATATTGAAGTGAAAAACATCAACAGGGATCATCTTCATCTGTTCTGATTTTATCTTCACATCAAATTGCAATTCAGCATCTGAGCCATCTGAATCTACAAGGGCTTCGATAGCATCAAAGTGAACCTCAACGTCTTTAGGTAAAAGGCCAACGATCAGAAGTCTCTCCACCGAAAAGCCATCGATTTGCTCAGAGGTATTTTTAAGCTCTTTTTTCCAGCGGGTTAAAATAAAACGGTTGAACTTCTCCATAAAGGCGTCAATAGGTTGAGCTGCAATTTGCTTCAGTTCAGAAGAGACCTCGGCATCAGTCGTCTCGTTTTTATCTTTTTGTTCTGACTTCTCGCCCTCACCTGGTGAAACAGGCTGGGCACCGCTGGCCGCCAAGCCACTGGGTCTGATGCACTCATCACCTGAGCGTTTCGAAAGTTCAACTGTGCCAAACTGAATGGGCTTAAACTTCATCTGCTGATTTATTAATTTCAAAAGGTAAATCGGCACATAAACAGAATTTATGCGCACTTGCAAATCTGTGTCACAGATGTCTTTAGCTCGTATGGTGACATTGTCGAGCTCCAAACCAAGCCGAGGAAGCCAACCACTGGCTAGTGACAGCCTGGCTTCATCAAAGATGAGATCGAACTTTAACGGCCGTTGACGAAGGTTGGTTTCAATGAATTGACGGATCTGCTTTGGGCCCAAGAATGTTTTGATGGCTCCGCCGACAAAAAGCGAAACTGCCAAGGCAAATCCCAACAGGAGCGGGCCCATGGCTGATTTTTCGTTTTCATGAATGGGAGGAGACGGCCTCATGGGGATGAGTATAGAGGCTGTCTAGCTCAGTGAAAAGCTACTTGTAGAGAATTTCGAGAACTTCGTACTCTTTCTCACCCTTGGGAGAATGAAACTCAACCAGATCTCCTTCTTTCTTACCAATCATACTTCTTGCGATCGGCGAGAAGACCGAGATTTTGCCAGCTTTCACATCAGCTTCATCTTCACCAACAATCTGGTAAGTCACCTCTTTGTCAGCATCGAGATCTGTCATTTTAACAGTTGCACCAAAGACGATCTTGTCAGATTCAATTGAGGATGGCTCTACCACCTCAGCATTCGCTAATTTGCCTTGAATCTCACCGATACGAGACTCTAAAAATGCCTGGCGCTCTTTGGCCGCATCGTAGTCAGCATTTTCACTCAAATCACCGTGGCCCCTAGCCTCTTCGATGGCTTTGATATTTTCGGGCCGCTCAACCTTCATCAAATGGCTGAGTTCAGCTTCAAGGGCTTCTTTGCCAGCAACTGTCATTGGCTGCTTATCACTCATAATCAATTCCTCAGCTATACTTTAAAGCGGCCTATTATAATTAAATCTTTGACCCTTGCAATAGGAAAAGAGATGATCTAGGTCAGGTCTATAAATACTTGATTATTTTACATTATTAGGTGAACCGTGAAGCTGAACCCCTCCAACACCTCGATTATCAAGCGACTGCTTGTGGGCCGAAAAAGCCGCCCTCTCCTGTCGCTGCTCAGCCGGTTAGAGCCTGCCGATTTGGCCTCACTCTTCAGCTCCCTTGACCAAAGGGAGTCAAAAGCGCTGATCGATGCCCTACTGGCAATAGACAAAGTGAGCGAAACCTTGATCTTGCTGCCCGAGCAGCGATTAGAAAAGCTACTCACCAGCCTAAGCATGAACCACTTGCAGTCCATTGTGGCTTACTCTTCTGATGAAGATGCTGCTCACTTTTTAAGCCTCCTTGACCTCGGTGAGCGAAATGAGCTGCTTGCCCAGCTTGAGGCTCCAAAGCGAGCTCGAGTGCAGCTCTTCCTCGATTACCCAGAGGACTCTGCTGGGCGCATTATGGAGACTCAGATTTTCTCTCTTAATGTCAATCTGACGGCAGCTCAGGGCCTAGACGAGCTTCGCTCTGCTGCTCAAAAAGAATCTATCTACTACATTTATTGCACAAACGATGATGATCAACTCGTCGGAGTGGTCTCTTTGAGAGGTCTCGCTACGGCACCCTCAACACAACCCATCGCAGAGCTGATCAAAAGAGACATTGTGTCAGTGACACCACAAACGCCGGCTGATCATGTAGCAAGACTGGTAAGTCACTACGATTTCATTGCCGTACCAGTTGTTGGAGAAAACAATCGGTTATTAGGTATCGTCACGGTTGATGATGTCCTTGATATCATTCAGCAAGAGGCCACAGCCGATATCTATGCCCGAGCGGGCCTACAAGAAGATGACCGGGTCTACACACCTGCGCTTATGAGTATCAGAAATCGCATACCCTGGATGATATTAAACCTGGGGCTGGCTGCTATTGCCTCTTCGGTAATCAGCTTGTTTGAAGAGACGATGAGCCAATTGATTATTTTAGCGAGCCTAAAAAACATTGTGGCTGGCATGGGTGGCAACACTGCTATTCAGACCCTAACTGTGGTCACTAGGGGTTTGGCCACCGGTGACTTTCGTTTTGTGTCGACCTCAAAAGTGATCATCAAAGAGTGTTTGGTTGGCATGAGCATAGGTCTCACTACCGGCATATGTGCCGGCCTTTTGACTTACTTCTGGAAAGGCTCAATGCTAGTCAGTCTTGTAATTGTCATTTCATTGTTTCTCAATTCATTAGTGGCTTCATTGGCTGGTGCAGTTGTTCCTGTGATTCTTAGAAAATTTCAATGGGATCCAGCGGTCGGCAGTGGTGTTCTGGTTACAATGATTACAGATATTTTTGGCTTCTGCTCTTTTTTGGGCATTGCGACCTTTGGTCTGTATCTTATCGGCAACTCCTAAAACGAGTCTCAAATCAAAACCCTCACGTGGCCACTAGTCTAGCTACAAGGCTCGTTTCTCTTCCTGATAGATCTTGATTGGTGTAGCCTAGAACAAGACGTCTAAAAGAAAGAGAACCAAACCCACATGCCATACCCTTCTCAGGCAATCCGCACAAACGTTAAGCATTTGGTAGAGCGAATTAATCAAGCAAAATCTATTATGCTAACGACACACAAACAGTGCGATGGCGACGGACTTGGAGCCATGCTGGGCCTTTATCACTCACTCAAGAAACGTGACAAAAAGGTAACTGTGATGTCTGTCGATGAGGTTCCCACTCGTTACAAATTCTTAGAACCTGATCGATTTATTTCTATTTATGAGGGAAACGAAAATCAAGAACTTGAAGAAATGGATCTTTGCCTGATTTTCGACACAAATGACCGAAGACTGGTTGAGCCTCTCTACTCAGAGATCGAACGCAAGATCAAACACATTCTGTTTATCGACCATCACCCCGTGTTAGCGCAGGGCCCGGTACCTACTGCAGGCTCATTCATTGACACTCGGGCTGCAAGCACTGGTGAAATTGCTTATTACATCATCAAAGAGATGGGCATTCGAATGGATGAGCAGATCGCTCGAGCGTTTTACACTTCTATCGCCTTTGACACTCAGTTGTTTCGTTACGTCAGAAACTCTTCGAGTTCACACCTGATCGCGGCAGAGCTTCTGGAGCACCTGAACAACTCCGAGATTATCCACCGCAACCTGTTCGCCACTCACACCATTGAAAAGGTACAATTCCTTTCAAAGGTGCTGGGAGAGATCGAGTACTACGGAGACGGTCAAATTGCTGTTCTAAAGCTGCACGCCAAAGATTTACTCGATCACAACCTCGATATGGACGATTCGCGAGACGTCATCGACATGATCATGAACGTCAATACCCTTGAGTCAGCTGCTCTATTCAGAGAAGATGCCACCAACGAGTATAAAGTGAGCCTGAGATCTAAAGGCAAAATTGAAGTGCTCAGTATCGCTGAATCATTTGATGGCGGCGGTCACCTCTACGCTGCTGGAGCCTCGGTGAAAGGGCAGTATCAAGATTTAAAAAAGAAGCTCGTCGACATGCTACTGAATCGTCTCGATCCCAAGAATTTTAAGTGAGCCTCTGGGAGTCGTACCGACCTCATGACCAAAAAACCTGCTAAACCAAAAAGAGATCCGAACGTTTGCTGGTGCAACATGGTCGCAAAGAGCGTTATAGAAAAAGCTATTAAAGATGGTAAAACTGACATCTATGATATTTTTGAAGTCACCAACGCTGGGGTTGGTGCCTGTGGCGGCTCATGCAGACCTTACATACAAAAGATGATCGATCAGTATCTTGAGACAGGGACGTTTCCAGAAAAGCCAAGATAGCCAGACTAGCGAAGCCGTGCAGCTAGTATTTTCTCAACATCAGGCCGACAAGTGCCACATTGAGTGCTGGCATTGGTTTGCCGGCTCACCTCTTCAGGCGTGTGAGCGCCAGCTAGAATAGCCGAGTCTACAACCACCGTGGGCACTAAACGGCAGTGACAAAGTTCATCCTCAGTAAAGGGCTCTTGCCACTCTCCTGTAGCCTTTTGCAGCACCTCTCGCATCATCAAGTCAAATATAGAGTTTGAGGCGAAGCTGGCAACCGCAACTTTAAGATCATCGACACTTGCCCAACCGCCGACCAACTCTCTTGACTGCTGCAAGCTCTTCAGAAAGCTCAGGTCTCCCAGACCAGCAAGACCATACTGACCATCTGATTCAGTTAACTCCAACCACTCTCGACCTAAAGACTCAGAACGAAATTTTGCCATGATTTATTATCGGCCAGGCTGGGGCTTATCACAAGACCGTATTTTTATTGCTCTTGAGGGAACTCGCAAATGAACTCAGCGCCTTCACCCTCTCGGCTATTTAAGATCACATTCCCACCATGTCTCAGCATGATATGCTTAACAAGCGACAAGCCAATACCAGTGCCGCCGACATCTCTAGCACGAGATTCATCGATTCTGTAGAAGCGCTCAAACAACCTGGTATGATGCTTAGCAGGTATACCCGGACCATTGTCTTTAACTCTCAAACACACCTGATTTTTGCTCTGATCTTGAAGCCAGTCGACCCAAATGTTTCTGCCCTTTGGCACGTAGCGAACTGAGTTCTGAAGTAAGTTTCGCAAGACCTGTTCGACTCGCGTAGAGTCTGCTGTGAATTCATCTACTGAGTAGTTCATCTGAATCACATGGTC
The DNA here is from genome assembly GCA_013216195.1 of Bdellovibrionales bacterium. Taxonomy (GTDB): domain Bacteria; phylum Bdellovibrionota; class Bdellovibrionia; order Bdellovibrionales; family UBA1609; genus JABSOQ01. The sequence goes on along the minus strand of JABSOQ010000009.1, from coordinate 18,952 downwards.
TTTTGATTCAATCATACTCAAAACGCCCTCGGTAAGCTCGCGAGTGTTGACCACTGTTTTTCTCAAACGGTCACCCGACTCGATCTTTGAGAGATCAAGAAGGTCGTCCACCAGAAGCTTCAGCCTGTCGACGTTTCCTTCAGCAATGTTCAAAAAGTCTGAGCACTCACCAAGCCGATTCTCTTCTATATCCATACGAACCGTCTGCAAATAACCTTTGATCGAGGTCAATGGTGTTCGAAGTTCATGAGAAACGTTTCCGACGAAATCGATACGTAGTCGATCAGCTTTCTTGAGGTCTGTGATATCTGTGAAAACCGCAACAGCTCCATAAACCTCTTGGTTGTGTTTTTTCTTAAGAGGAGAAATACTCACCTCAAAGAACTTACTGTCACCCGCTATATCAAGAGCCAACCCTCCTTCGACTCGAGTCGACTGCCCCTGCTCAAGGCATTTCTCATAAGCCCCTAATACGGCCGGGTCTCTTATCATCTCACTGATCAGGAGATCATCGGCAGCTTTGTTCTCTACACCAAACAATAAGGCGAACTCAGGGTTGTAAAACAGAGGCTTTCTTTCAACAGTTACAGCCAAGATGGCCTCATTCATCGCCGACATAATCGTTCTGAGCTCTGTCTTCTCTCTAGAAAGCCGAATGGTCTTCATTCTTAAATCTCGGCCAAGCTTATTGAGGGCTCTTTCGAGATCATACCACTCACCTGGCTCATCAAAAGCAAGCTCTCGGTGTGAGTAGTCCTCTTCCTCGAAAGGGAACTTTCTCAATCTTCTTGTCTTTTCAATAAGACGGCCGAGTGGAATCACCAACCGACGAGCCATAAAAATCGACACTGAAACCATAAGAACAAAAGAGGAGAACAGGGCCAAAAAGACGACTTCCCTTGCAAGGGTTCGTGCATCTTGAGACAGGTCTCCACGGCCCTCGATCCAGATGATCAAGCAGATATCTAAAGCGATCAGCAGGGCACCTGCTGTCAGAATTTGCTTTCCGAGAAACCAGCGAAACAGTCTCGTAGGGAACACAGAGGGGCTCAACACAGCCCCCTTTTTACGCATTTTGCGCTTTTCAAGATTGGTACTTAACTCGGTAACCAATTCCACGAATTGTCTCGATCATCTCTGAGTGAACACCCAGTTTTTTGCGTAAACCGAAAACATGGGTGTCGACAGTTCGACCTACCACATTAACTCCATCACCTTGTATCTCTTTGATCAGGCTCTCACGAGACAGAACCTTACCTTGATTGCCCATTAGGCATTCCATAAGCTTGTACTCAGATTTTGTGAGATCCATTTTCACGCCATCAAGAGTGATCTCATACTCATCAGGTCTTAATTCAAGAGCACCAACTGTGATCACTGAAGATGGCATCACTTCTTGATTTTGCTGCCCCAACCATTGATGCCTTCTCATAAGGGCATTAACTCTAGCCATCAGAACTAAGGTATCGAAAGGCTTTGGCAAGTAATCATCGGCACCTGCATCTAGACCTGCGGCAATGTGCTCAGGCTCAACTTTGGCTGTCACCATTAGAATTGGAGTCACGTTGAAATCTTCTCGTGAACGAATCCAACGAGTGATCTCGAGCCCACTCATTCCCGGCAACATCCAATCAAGCACTACTAATTGATAGTCTCTCTCAGACAGAGCTCTAACAGCTTCTTCACCGTTACCAACTTCATGCACCTCATAGCCCTGACGTTTGAGGTGCAACACGATCAGCTGACGAATTTCAGCTTCATCCTCGACCACCAAAATACGGTTGCTGTTCATTGCTAGATTTCCCCCTGCTCTCTGAATCGTTTGAACCTCAAACACTTTGTCTCCTCCCATGTCGAATATCGTCTCCCGTGACGATAAAAATCACTTCCTCTGCAATATTCGTCGAGTGATCTGCGAGCCTCTCGAGGCACTTCACCATTGCGAGCGCTTCTACCCCAGCATCTATCTCAATCGACTGACTCTTCATGCGCTCTTTGAACACGCCGGTCAAATCAGTATTGTGACAATCGACTATGTCATCGTGCTTCAAAACCTGTTTACTTAGAGCGGGATCTAGCTTCACGAATGCATTCAATGAGTTGCTCACCATCCAGCGAACCTCTTCCATCATCTGCCCCCATTGTGGCGGCAGAACTCTGACCGTGAATCGCAGATAACGTTCGGCACTCGAGGCCACATTGACAATGAGGTCTCCCATCCGCTCGAGGTCGGTGTTGATTTTTACGACCGACTGAACCAGCCGGAGATCGCTGGCAAAGGGGGCTTGCTTAGCCAATAATACCAAGCAAGACTCGTCGACTTCGAGATGGAGCCGATTGATATCAGCCTCAAACTCGTGCACTTCTTGTAAAGATTTCATGTCAGAATCAGCCAAACTGTCGTCAAGACGAGACAGAGACTTCTCAACCTGGCCGCCCATGGTCAACAAAAGGTCTTTTAAAGAATTTAAATCACTGTCGACGTGGCGTATCATACGGAGGTCTTACCAAACCCTACCCAAACCTTCCAGTTATATATTGTTCAGTTTTCAAATTTTTCGGGTTCGTAAACAAAGCTGACGTCTCATCGAACTCCATAAGCTCTCCCATTAGAAAGAAAGCCGTTTTGTCAGAGATTCTAGAGGCCTGCTGCATGTTGTGGGTCACAATCACCACGGTGACCTCTTGCTTGAGCTCCATCACCAACTCTTCAATTTTAGCTGTCGAGATCGGGTCAAGAGCTGAGGTGGGCTCATCCATTAGTATAACTGGAGGCTTCACAGCCAAGGTTCTGGCAAGGCAAAGTCTCTGCTGCTGACCGCCTGAAAGGCTTAAGCCTGGCGAAGACAGGCTGTCTTTGACCTCATCCCACAGAGCTGACTTTCTAAGTGACCATTCTACGATTTCGGTCACAACACTCTTTTTGGTAATGCCGGCTAACTTAAGGCCAAGAGCGACGTTTTCAAAAATACTCAAACCAGGAAACGGATTCGGCTTCTGAAACACCATACCGACTTTTCTTCGCACTACCACGGGGTCAGCATTTTCGGCGTAAATGTTTTGCCCCTCGATCAAAACCCGTCCTTCACAATTTGCCGACGGGACCTCTTCGTGTAGTCGGTTTAGACAACGAATGAAAGTCGACTTTCCACAGCCAGAAGGGCCAATCAAAGACACCACTTCATTACGCTGAACCTCGAGGTTTACCCCCTTCACCGCGTGAAAGTCTCCAAAGTATGCATTCAAGTTCTCAACTGTCAAAATCGGACCCGTCGATGAAGTCATGATTTGATCTCCTTACGGTTTTTCAAATACAGCAAGCTTCGTGTGCCAAAGTTCAAAAAGAAAACCAACCCCACAAGCACAAGTGCTCCAGCCCATGACTGCCTCACCAAATCGGGGAATCCGCTTTTAGCGAAATTATAGATTTGAACAGGTAATGAGGCGATCGGCTGATCGAGAGAGGTCGAATAGAATTGATTTCCAAATGCGGTAAACAAAAGCGGAGCCGTCTCTCCGGCCACCCTTGCAATGGCCAACATAAAACCTGTCACCAAACCGCCCATGCAGCCTGGCACCAGAATACGAAGAATCACCTTCCACCGAGGCAGGCCAAGAGCGAGCCCGGCCTCCCTGACACTGTTGGGTATCAGTTTCATAATTTCTTCAGTAGATCTCGCCACGATGGGCAGCATGATGATCGCCAGCGCAGCAGCTCCGGCATAAGACGAATAACCGATGTGAACGACAATGAGGCCATAAACAAAGATACCAACGATGATCGAGGGTACGCTGGTTAAAAGATCAACTGTGAACCTGAGTATGCTAGCCGTCTTGCCGTGGCCGTACTCGCTCAAATAGATCCCCGTGGCCATACCCCAGGGGATCCCTAGCAAACAAGCCATAGTGACAAGCACACCCGTGCCCGCCATAGCGTTTGCCATTCCGCCACCCGTTTCCCCAGGCCCTTTTGGAAGCTCTGTAAAAAAGGCCCAATCGACCGAACCGATACCCTTGACCAAAATGTAGCCCGACACCAATACAAAAGGCACAGCTGCCAAAAATGCCAAGCCTAGCACAGCACCCAATGCCGCAATGTTAATGGCCTTTCGTTTTCGATCCTGAAAAGAAGTGGCTTGCAAACCCATTAACGACCCATCCCTGCATACTTCTTATCGACCTGCCAGACCACATAACGGGCTATAGAGTTGATAAAAAGCGACACAATGAAGAGTGTTAAGCCAACTGCGGTAAGCGCAGCGAGCTGTAGGTCAGAGTCGGCTTCTGCATACTCATTGGCCAAAACTGATGCCATGGTTTGAGCTGTGTCAAAAAGTGAGGCTGAGATGTGCGCTTTGTTTCCGATTACCAAAGTCACAGCCATAGTCTCACCAAGAGCCCTGCCCAGCCCCAAAATCGTAGCACCGATAATACCCGAGGCGCCAGTTTTCAGAACTGCAATTTTAAGCATCTCCCAGCGAGTGGCACCTAAGCCAAGAGCAGCCTCTCGGTAACCTAATGGTATAGCTTTAAAGACTTCTCTCGATATACTCGCAATGGTCGGCGTGATCATTACGGCCAAGATGATTCCGGCAGCCAACATCCCGTAGCCCAACATAGGCCCTTGAAAAAGAGGCAAGAAACCTAAGGTTTCATGCAAGAAAGGCTGAAGGTAATTTCGCAAGAAAGGAGCTAATACAAACAGCCCCCACATGCCGTAGACTATGCTTGGGATCGCAGCCAGCATCTCAACAAAAAAACCAACAGGCCTAGCTAACCAAGTGGGAGCTAACTCATTCAGAAACAAAGCAACACCTACACTCACCGGCAGAGCTAGAGCCACGGCTATAAGTGAAGAGACGACTGTTCCGTAGACGAATGACAAAGCTCCAAACTCACCTGTCCATGGGTTCCACTCAGGGTTGATAAGAAACTTGGGGCCAAACTCCACAAAAGCCGGCCAAGACATATCTAACAACAAGCCAACCATTAGCAGCAGCAAACCCACCACTCCCCAAGCGCTGGCCTTCAGAATGTAATAAAAGACTCGGTCTCCGAAATGAATATCTAGCTTTCGCCGAGGGGCGGAACTCGCTTTTGGCTTTGCTTGTTTGACAGTTAATTTTTCGGCGACTTCTAACTGCATGCTGATTACTTCACCTTTATCTGAGCAACTGTTTGCTTCACTCGCTCAGTCAGAGTCTTTGGTAGCGGAGAGTAATGAAGAGGCCCAGCCAACTTTTGACCTGGCCCCATAGCCCATTTGAGAAACTCGACTATCTTCTCGCCCTTTGGCCCATCCATTTCTGATGACACCAACAGGTACGTGAATGCAGCAAGAGGATAAGAGCCCTTACCTGCGGCATCAGTTATTGAGGTTCGATAATCTTGCGGTATCTCAGCTCCGGCAGCAGCTTTGGCCACTGACTCCTCAGTGGGCCCTACGAACTCACCCTCACGGTTCTTGAGTGCAGCAACAGGCATCTTGTTTGCCACAGCATAGGTCATCTCTATGTAGCCAATTGAGCCAGGGTTGTTCTTAATCAAACCCGTTACACCCTCATTGCCCTTGCCACCAAGCCCCACAGGCCATTTGATACCCTTGCCGTAACCATAGTTCTTTTTCCAGGCAGGGCTGACCTTAGCTAGGTAATCAGTAAACACAGCCGTTGTGCCACTTCCATCTGAGCGATGAGCTACGATGATGTAGGTATCTTTCGGCAGATTTAGAGCCGGGTTCAGCTTTTTAATCTTTTTGTTATCCCACTTCTGGATTTTGCCAGAAAAGATTTCGACGAGAACCTGAGGCGTGAGTTTCAGCTCTCCACCCAAGCCCTGTAAGTTGTAAGACACGCAGACAGCACCAAGTACAGTTGGTATGTGTAGAATTGGAGTTTTGGCTTTTTTTAGCTCAGTGTCTTTCATTGGTGCGTCTGAAGCACCAAAGTCTGTGGTTCCTTTTAAGAACTGCCTGATACCACCACCGCTACCAATCGACTGATAGTTGATCTTCACGGATTTGTCGATTTTTGCATACTCTGCAAACCACTTCGAATAAAGCGGGTACGGAAACGAGGCTCCGGCACCGTTTATCAACAATTCGGCACTCGCGAACTGTGTGAAAACACACACTAGAACGACCGCTAAAATACGCATGATTTTCATCTCCACTTTGCTTGAACTTCGTTTATCAATCAGAAGTCGGCTCATGCATAGGGGTGATTTGTCAGGATTGTGTCAGGGCAAAAAGTGCCTGAATTTTTATCATCGATAAACACTCCTTGTCTGGACGCGAAATATGAAATAATCCCAAAGGATGCGATTAGCCGTTATAGATATGGGCACCAATTCGATCCGATACTCAATCTATGAGGTGCTGAGCCCCAGATCGCACGAACTCGTCTACAAACACAAAGATATGATTAGGCCTGGAAGAGGCGTATTTAGCACTGGTGTGATCGACAAAGAGTCTCTTGCTGGGCTAGTGAAGTCTTTTTCAAAATGGAAAAAGGTGTCTGAAAAGTACTCGGTAGATAAAACTATTACAATCGCGACGAGCGCTCTCAGAACAGCAAGAAATTCTGAAGACGTGGTCGAGCAGATTTATCGAGAAACCGACTATAAGATTCAGGTCATTTCAGGAGCCGAAGAGGCCCGCCTAATCGCCAAGGGCATCTTACAAAACACCAAAACTCTTCCAGCGCGCTCCGCATTTGTCGACATCGGGGGTGGAAGCACTGAAATCAGCCTTGTTGCTGACCGAGAGATTCTCTGGAGCCATAGTTTTCCCCTTGGCAGTCAACGACTGAAGCAGATGTTTCCGAAGGTGAACCCTCCTAGTGAGCCTGAAGACCGTGAGAGCGAGATCAAAAACTTAAGAGCTAAGATTCGAGCAAAGCTCACCGGTCTATCTAAGCACGTTGATGGTGAAGCCTACCCACACTTGATCGGAACAGCTGGAACAATCAAAGCCATTGGGCGTATTTTGAATTTGAGGGAAGCTCGAATGAATAGCTCCTCTGACTACATTAAAGAGTTGACGGTCTCATCAGATTCAATGGAGTTCACATTTAGTGAATTGCGGGAACTCTCAAAACAATTGGAAACAGCCTCAAGAGCCACCTTGAGTTTTCTTGAGGGACTCGAGGCAAAACGACGAGACATGATCATACCGGGCACAATTCTACTCGAAGAGATTGCCGCCATCCTACACACCAAGACCTTGCAAACCTCATTTTGCTCACTCCGTGATGGAATTATCCTGTCACAAATTGAAACTCTTGACCCCGAAGACTTCAGCCTCAGTAGCTCTAAGAGTTAGGAAAATGCTTGAAAGTAGGAAGATACCAGCGCAAATGAGCCTGATCCTCAACCCAATCGAGCTCTAACCAGCCACCTTTTTTGAAATATACGACGCTTCCTAAGAGCTTATGAACGGCAATCGGAAGCCAGTCACCATGAGAGCAAACAATCGTCAATGGAGGACCTTCAACCTTCCACCACTCTACGAACCGAGAAACTCGGTCAGACAAATCTTCGAACGTCTCTCCACCCTGTGCCTCAATCAGTTCTTCGCTTTGACTCAGCGAAAACCCGCAAGCCTGCTCGATTGGTTTTAGAGTCTCAATGCATCTCTTTTTCGGGCTAGTCAACAACATCAGGTCTGACTCTTCGAAGTTCATTTTTTGAAAACGCTTACTGTAGAATTGAGCGAGACGCTTTGCCTGCTTCTGGCCTTTTTCGGTTAAGCCATTGTCTAGGCGGCGGTCTTCTGTGTCTCTATGCCCGTGCCTAATAAAAACAATGGTTTTGTTCATTGACATTCCCCCAGCCTCACTCAATCTTGCAGTTCAAGCTCTGTATTAGCACTCGAACTCTAAGGAGAAGCATGGCTCAGCTAAGTGTGAACGTCAATAAGATCGCGACTTTGAGAAATGCGAGGGGTGGAGACGTACCAAATGTATTGAGTGTGAGTTGTGACCTTATCGAATTTGGCGTGTTCGGCATTACGGTTCACCCGAGGCCAGATGAGAGGCACATTCGCAGGCAAGATGTGTACGACTTGAGCGAAGAGATCGGCAAACAAAAGTCTGCGAAGCCATCTCTAGAGTTCAATGTTGAAGGCTACCCTTCAGACGATTTTTTGCAGTTGGTGAAGAAGACTCTTCCCGACCAGTGCACACTCGTACCAGACCCCCCAGAAGTGCTGACCAGCAACGCGGGCTGGAAGCTCAATGATGATCAAGTTGAGACTCTTCAGAGTACGCTTGAAACCTTGAGGTCTGCTTCAGTAAGAAGCTCTATATTTGTAGACCCCTACGATGTTGACGAGGTCTTTATCAGCAAACTCGAGACCCTCAAGCCCGATCGGGTTGAGCTTTACACTGAAATGTATGCCCAGGCCTTCGCTACCTCTGAGCAAGATCAAGTCACGGCTGTGTACAAAAAGGCATCTGACCAGATCTCGAAGCTTGGCATTGGTTTGAACGCTGGCCACGATCTCAACCAAGACAATCTGGCCCATTTGGTAACAAGCATACCGCAGATTTTAGAGGTCTCTATTGGCCACGCGTTTATTGCCGAGTCGCTTTATGACGGTTTGCAAAAGACCACTGCAAACTATTTGAAGATTCTCTCGGATCATTAAAAAATAGCCTTCATAGTCTTTTGCTCTGGGGGGCTCACCAAATGAATGTCGATTTGATTCCGACTCGAAATGACAATTATGTTTTTGTTCTCTCTGAAGAAGGCTCTCCCGAAGTTGCCATAGTAGACCCCTCAGACTTTGCACCGGTTGAAAGCTATCTCGTAAGTCGAGGCAAAGTGGTCAACACAATTCTTGTCACCCACCACCACCCGGACCATGTGGGCGGCATCGCCGAGCTTAAGGCAAAGTACAACTGTCGGGTCGTAGCCGCTAAACAAGAAAACCATAGAATCCAAAATGTCGACCACTGGGTTGAAGAGGGCGACGAGGTTTTCTTTAAAACAAACCGTGCCGTGGTTCTTGAAACCCCTGGTCACACCTTGGGCCACAATGCCTATCATTTTGCTGATCACAATTGTTTGTTTAGTGGCGACACACTGTTCTCGATAGGCTGCGGACGCCTCTTTGAGGGCTCCCCTAAAATGATGATGGACACCCTCAACCGGCTAGCCCGGCTACCTGAAGATACAGTGGTGTATTGCACTCACGAGTACACCCTTGCCAACCTTGAGTTTGCCCGAGACCTGGAGCCAGAGAATGAGGCTCTGAAAGAATTTGGGGAGCTCTGTAAAAAACGAAGAGAGCTCGGCAAGTACACAGTTCCAACAACTATCGGGCTTGAGAAAAAACTGAACCCTTTTTTAAGGGTGCACGAAGCTGAAGTTAAGAAGGCTGTTAACCTGCCTGATGGTGACTTGGTGGATGTCTTTGCCGAGGTGAGACGACGAAAAGACCACTTCTGATTGTTTGATGAAGTGATTGAGGCCCACCAAAGCTTGAGCCCGCTACTTGTTTTTTAGTTTTGCCTCGGCGTGAGGAATTAACTTTTGCAGTGCGTCGGCGCAAGCATAACAGTTGGCGAAGTAAGATTCTTCAGAGCCCGGAGCAGGAGTCTCTACCTGACAGTATTGGTGCTGCTGCTGAAGCTCAGCCTTGATCTCGGACAGTGCCTCCCTGTCCCCTCTCTAGACTGCTAAATCTACTTTCTGCTTAATTGCCTGAAATATCTGTTCTGGCTCAGTCATAGGTTTTAGCCCCAAAGTTGCACAGGCAGTTGTCGACAAAAACACGAAAATCAATAAAGCCTGTGGCAGTTTATGCATCAAAGATCTCGGTTTTAACGTCATGACTGAGAGCCTAGGTTAGAAACCAAGCTCTTGCAATCTACAGTTCTGTGTACTTTTGATTCTTGCCTTTGGACTTCTCGACAGGATACTTCTCACGGTTCTTCTGCATCTTGCTCTCAAGTGAAGCGGCTAGGTCGAAGCCGTTCAGATCAGCAAAACGAAGCAAGAAAAAGTAGATGTCAGCTAGCTCGTCTGCGACTTTGGTTCGTGATTCTGATTGAGAAAGCAGCCCCTCTATTTGAGCCTCAGATTGAAACCGAAACAACTCCAACAACTCCGAAGATTCTGTTACCAGCCCAATTGCCAATTCTTTCGGCCCATGAAACTGATCCCAGTCTCTCTCACTGCAAAACTGTTTGATCATTTCGATACTCTGTCTATCATCTCGGCTTTCATGGCTCATAAGGCAGTCTTACAACAGTTTGCCAAATTTAACGAGTGGAGACCGACTAGAATGCGCTGCCAATAAGATCTTAACAGAACAGAGTTTGACTCTTGCCGGCAAACGCGGTGAAGTGGGGGTGCCTAATCAAGACGATTTCGGGGGGAATCTCAGCATGTTCTACACTCTGAACAAAGTCACAAAGGTTTATCAGACTGAATCCAAAGAAAAGTGGAATCCTAGCGAGCTCAAAGAGTTCATCTCGCAAAACAATCTGATTGCCCCGCACCTTGATAGTAGCAGCCAGAGCTCACGCAGAGGCTACACCAATGCCGATTTGGTCTATCTCGGCGAGCAAATTGGTTTTTTAGCAAAACCAAATCGACCTAAAGTTCTTTCGATGTTTGTCACCAAAGGTGGCGTGCTCAAAACCTCTCTCACTCTCAATGTAGCGAGAATGGCAGCCCTACATGGCATTCGCACTTTGGTGGTCGGCCTGGACCTGCAAGGCGATATTTCAAATGCAATCGGCTACAACCAAGAGCTCGACGACGAGGCCTTTGAGTCTGCTATCGAAAGAATCGATCAAACAAAGGGGCTTGCTGACGTGTTCTTCAAGCGGTGTCAGGTGTCTGACACGATTGTGAAGACAGACTTGCCAACTCTTGATCTCATACCTGAAACCCCTGAGCTGGTGGCTCTAGAGCAAGGTTTAATTCACCGAGCCCGACGTGAGCTGTGGCTAAAAGAGCAAATCATTGCTCCACTGCAATCTCAGTATGATCTCTTTGTCATCGATTGCTCACCAAACTGGAACCAGCTCATCACAAACGCTCTTTCGGCATCTGATATTTTGCTGTCGCCGCTCGAGTGCAAGATCAACAACTATCGCAACTTTCAAATGTTTCGTGCCTTCGTCTCTGAATTCATCGAAGAGATGAATTTAGATTTGCAGCACTTGTATATACCAACTCGCTGGACCCAGAGCCGTAAACTCTCGACTGAGATTAAAGAGTGGTACCTCGAGCAAGTTGAAGATTGTGTGCCCGTTGCCATTCGGGATAGTGTCGTAGGTGAAGAAGCTACGGCTATGCATCTTTCAGTTTCTGAATACGACCCCGGCTCAACTGCTGCGATCGAAATGAACGAAGCACTACACTGGGTATGGAAGAGAGTTGCCCCCGAGGCCAGCAAGACGGCAGAACAATCCCCTCAAACAGAAGCGGAGGCATAGATGGCGATTTCACTTAATCAGGTCAGCAAAACCAAAAAAGTTGCTAAAAAGAAGAAGACCGCAAAAAAGACCACTAAGTCAGGCGAAACAAAAAAAGCAAAGTCGACTCGAAGCACTACGGCTAAATCGGCTAAAAACAAGAAGTCTTCCAGCAAGAAAACCAGACCGTGGCAATCTCCTGAGATCACTGCTGTGAGCGCTGCTGAAAAGGCAGGTGTACTGCCAACAGCACCTGCTGATGCTGTTAAATCAGCTGCAGATGCCTTCAATGAAAGTGCACTCGCTGATAGTGATTCTCAAGTTCGCGAAGTCACAACTGGCATAGGTTTTAGCCAAAAGGAGCCTGCAAGCTCTGAGACCAGGAGACTTCGGCGCAAACAACTTCAAGATGAGTTGGTAAGAGAGTGGTTAGCTGTTGCTGAAGAGGCCAAGAAAAAAGGCCTGGACCGCCTGCCCCCTCAGATAGCAAGCAAAGTGAAGAAATCTTGGCTCGGCCAAATCCAGCTCTCACCAAAAGTAAAAGTCCCCATCCCAGACTTCATGCTGACCAAGGTAAAGCGCTAGCTTTACCTAACATCCAGTAAAGCGCTGGCTTTACCCAAACACTTGCCAGTTAGCCTTATTTTTGAGCTCGCAGCCATATAATGAACATTCTTCATGTGCTTGAGGCCAAAAAAACCTAAAAAATATGGCTATCTAGCGGAAAAAACACTTGGCCCCGACCACTGTTGTTTGATAGCTTGCTGAGTCTTGGAGGCATGAGTCATGGCTAAGAAAAAAGGTAAAGTCCGTATCATCACACTAGAGTGCACTGAAGCTCGTAAGCTTGGTGTTCCGCCGTCGCGTTACACAACAAAGAAGAACTTCCAAACTCATCCAGAGCGCCTTGAGAAGAAGAAGTACAACCCTTTTCTTCGCAAGCACACTGTACACAAAGAGATTAAGTCTAAGTAACACTCATTGCACCAGTTGAGACTAAAAAGCCCTCGTCGAAAGAGGGCTTTTTTCGTATAGAATGAACCCAGCTGCCCTTGGCCTAGGCCGCTTTTCCTGACGAAGTTGGTACTACAATCTTGTAGCCCACGCTGTGTACAGACTTAATATTTACACCGAGGGGTTTAATCTTCTTTCTAACTGCTGCCACATAGGTATCGACACTACGGGCCTGCACGTGATGGGTTTCACCCCAAACTTTACCCAGGATGTCCTTACGAGACAAAGGCTGCCCGCCTTGCCTAACAAGTGAAAATAGAAGTCGGTATTCAATAGGTGTCAAATCTAGTGGCTGAAGGCCCTGCTCGGTATGAAAGACGGCTTGCTGCTCGCCCAGTTTAAATTCAAAGCCCATGCTCTTAAATTCAGTCGCAACGCCTGACTCTTCTGATTTTTCCATTTTGGCACTTATACGCGCTCTGAGCTCTCTTGGGTCACAAGGCTTAACTACGTAATCGTCTGCCCCCAAAGAAAAGCACATCACTTTCATTTCGACATTTTCACTAGAGGTCAGAAACACTATCGGAGTGCTTTTGTGCTGCTGCTGCCCTTTAAGCTCTTCCACAAGATTGTAGCCCAGACCGTCATCAAGCATGATATCTAAGAGAAAGAGATCATACTGACCCTCTTCGAGCTGGGCTCTGGCCTCTGCAAATGACCCTGCAACTTCGACCTGCCACTGGCCTTCTAAGGCTTTTTTGATGATCAACTGATGAGTCAACTCATCTTCTACCAAAAGAATTCTGCCCATTAAGGTTCCTCACTTGGTGCGGTTTTAGTTTTGCCGTTATGCCATTCGTTGACTCAGCAATAGCCTCCAGTTGCTTTAACTTCTTTTTATCGGCAGATTCTTAAGGCGATTTTAACTTAACGAGCCGTCCAACAATGAGACGTTGAGAATCAACAGACAGCTACAGAACCCCTTCTCTACTCTTATCAAGTATCTTTTAGGGCAGGCTCAAACATAAAATACATTAGAAAATAGCGATAAGAACAAGGCCTGCATTGTGACAATAGAAGTGTTCACTTATGTGATTCCGTCATCGTCACCACTTCTAATTCAAAAAAACAGAGTCCAAATTTTTAAAAAAGAAAACGACCCGGTGCACATGTTTTGTGAATGAAATTGAACACTCATTCACAAAACTGAACAAAGAAAAAAACAAATGTTTATCGCTTCCATTAGTAATCATTTTTGCCTTTATAGTTTTGAGCCTTCACAAAACTGAACAAGTTAGAAATTTTTCCATGCGACATTGTTAATTCGAATGTTTAAACAATCTAAAATCAATCTGAGCGCATTGTTGTTTGCGTGTGAACATAATTAATCAAAACCAAACTTACTAAGAATTCGTTAAGTGCATATTTGCTTAGTTTTCTTTTTTACATCTGTCGTTGCGCGCCAAAATTAAAATCTATACATCGCTCCGATACGGTAAGGGAGAAAGTTATGCTTAAGTTTCAATCAACATTGGCAAGATCGCTTTGCGTCAGCTTGCTAGCACTAATGCTAAATGCAGACGCCAACGCGGCAGGCAAGGCCTCTGGGAAAAAACCAGCACAAGATCCGAAAGCATGTTCGGACGAAATGGCTGAAGGAACATCTAAAGACAGCAGCGCGGCTGAAGAAGCGGTTTCAGTTAAGCCATCTGATGTGCGAATGACACTATTTGATCTGGCTTCTACAGACCCAAAGAAAAACCCGATTGTCGATCACCCTGGTTTGATCATTCCATCGGCTCAAAAGTATGCCCGACTCTTTTTAATGCAAGAGCCAAAGAAAGCACTCGATCCAGTTTTTCGAGTTAAGCCTATTGAAATCTACCCGGCATTTACTGGTGGCCTAGGTGACCCAAATAAAATGATTGTGGGTCAGTACGAAGCGCTCACTGAGCTTGCCAACTTCATTAAGGCGCGAGCCAGAGGCAATAAGGGCGGCAAACTTCTACTTGCAATTGGCCCTGCTGGTACCGGTAAAACTGAGACATTTGTCATTTTAGATGCCGTCAACAAAACTCTGGCACTCTCTCAACCCGCTTTCTTTGAATACACTTTTCAGTGGATCAACCTACATCAGGTTGCAGATCTAGAGGCGTACCAAAGACCTCCAAGCCGTGAAGGAAGAGTCACTCGTCGCAATCCTGACATGCAGCGCTCACCTTTCACGCTGTTAAGGTCAGATATTCAAGACCAAGTCATCGACGCAATTGAAGGCGACGTTCAAAAGACTCTTGGTGGCAATATGCCAGTCAGTGTTTGGCGTCAGATTGCACCTAAAGATGCCGAAATCTTGCGAGCGATCTTACGTGAAGAAATCCCTGAATATGATGATAGCACGATGGCTTTTGAAGATATCCCCCAAGACAAATACCTTGAGGCGGTATCTAAATATGTACAGATTGTACCTCGTAACTACTCTGAGGGCTCAGGTAGTGACATCCTTCGTGCCATGGGTGACAACCCGAACCTCGACCTCGTGTTCGCATCACAAAACCCGTTGATGTCGACATTCTATCCACAAGGCCCACTTGGCTGGGATTTCACAGGCCAAGCACTTCAAACTGACGGCCGTGCCTTAATCGTGGATGAAGCTTACCGAAACATCCCTGAGTTTCTAGATATCTTGCTTGAACTTGCACAAAACAGTGTCGCTCAAGCAGGTGGTGGCCCAGCTGTTAAAATGGACACCATTACTATGTTTGCGTCGAACGACGAATCTGTAGAAGAAGCATCTGAGAAAGGCAGCATGAAAGCCTCTCTCGATAGAGCCATCCAAGTTGCAATGCGCTCAAACCTTCACCCACATGAGATTTCAAAAGTTGCAATCGCAATGATTGGGCCTGAGAACTTCAAGATGCGCCGACTAGGTGTTGACGACGCCGAAATCGTGCCACTTGATCTCAACTTGGCCTACCCTTTACCAGATCAAGCTGGAAACCTGCCTGGTCTCGAAAAACGTTTCGCGCTGTACTACCAGCCACGTGGCCAAAGAGATCCAATTCTGATCTCTCCGCAGACTATGGAGATGATCGGCCTCTATGGTGCGATCACAAGAATCAAAGTTGATCCGAAGATACTGGGCAGCTACCCTACTGAGTTTGAGGTGCTAACACCACAAAATGAGTACTTCGAAAACCCTATTGCAAGACTAAAGCTTATGCTCGGCAAAGCTGAACTGCCACTTGCTGCAAGAAGAGATCTTTCTAACTTTTCAGAGATCGCCAAAGAAGGTCAGGGCGGAATCAGCTCACGTGACATCCAAGAGCTTTTTCAGAAAGCACTCGACCAAGCGCTTAACAGTGGTCACGGCGTTCTCACACCTGCGGTGTTGGACCAGGTTTTCAGTTCGATGATGAGAAACCACTCTTTTAAAGTTGAAGGCCCGAAACTCTACACTGAGTGGAGAATGCTAACAAACTTAGTTAAGACCGAGTTTATCATGAAGGCTTTGATCAATGACATTCGTCAAATCACAGCTGGCCAAGGTGAAAAGTCGAGACGATTGTACAAAGTTGTAGAGGCAGAACTGGCAGCACTTGGTGCCGATGAAGATGCAGAATTCATCGCTCCTGACAACGGCGGGCAAGAAATTTCAATTAACAAAGAGAGGCTCGCGGAGATCAAAAAGATCTACTTCGAAGAGAACCGCAGGCACTTCTCTCCGGGCATGCTGATTCAGCACTACCGTAATGCAGAGAAATCTGAGCCATTTCCGCAACTCTTGAATGCAATTGAAACCTACATTGCTCGTCACGATAATGACATTCACGACAAAGCCAAAGAGTACATCGAACACTACAAAAACCCTGGTGCCTCAACTCCAGAAGTCGAAAGACGAGTTACCGAAGTCGAAGCTAGACTGCAGCAGTACGGCTACGACGAGAACTCGTTCCGTGATGCGCTCTCAATGCTAGACAGACTCAACAGGCTCGACCAACAGATAAGAGCCCAGCAAGAGGCTGCTCAGTAATCGAGAAAAATGTGAAGTACACAGCTTGATAAGTGCGAAAGCGCTTTTCAAGCTCACTTAGGCAACCAAGGTAGGAAGAGATGCGAAAGCCAAAGGCGACCACATTATACAAAACCGGACTGTCTCTGTTAATCGCACTGACAGCCTCGGCTTGGGCGAACGATTCGGTCATGGTGCAGAGTACTGTGACCAACCAGAATATCTTTGAAGTCGTCTACGACTCTGGCAACAACACGACCGATGCCAGACAAGGTATCTATTCAATAAGCTCAAGAGGCAAAACCGAAGCAGCAATCATTGGTGAAGTTCTCGGTGTCTCTAGAGGCTTCAACGGAGTGCTAGCTCAGTCGGCACATGCTGCAAGTAGCACTGCTGATTCATTGGCTGTCGTTGACGGCAAGTTGACTCTCTTCAACAAAAACACGCGTACTGGCAATGCCAAAACTCGCGCTGTGAAACTACAAGATGCTGGGTTTTCAGTGTTTGACCCCTATCTTGGGCAAGAGTCAACTGAGCCGATCAGTGTTATGGATCTTGATGACATCATTGTTCGCTCAATTGCTCAAATACCATCCCGTGGCGCTACACTCCCCTATGGTGGTGAGCTTTTCGTTGCCACTCTCAGGCACACCAACATGTTCGGACCTGGTTTAACCTTTGCCTTTGTTGTTGAGAACCCGAAAGACAACAGTGCGCAACCCAGCATTTTAAGAAACCGCGCCTATGTGCTGAACTACAACTTTTTGAATGAATCTCAAATCAACAGAATCAAGGTGCAAGAGGATCGTGGCGATATCACTCTTTATTCAAGCACATTGCTCAGCTCTACGATTACTCGCTATGAGGGCATTATCAATGACCCGACAGCAAGTGATGAAACGGCTTCTACGAGTCTTCGTCGTTGGGTAAGACACTTAAAAGCGTCGCAAAGGTTTTTTGAAGGCTCAAGCGAGGGTCGAACCAGCCAAGAGATGATTCAGCATCTTGTTAGTGGTGTGCCGTTTCTCGACCTTATGAGTATGCAACCGACTTACTTGTCATTGCCGATTTTTGACTTGGGCAACGACTCTTTTAACATTCGCCAACTCTACGACCCTAGAGATAGCACTTGGAGTGTTATTCAGATTGAAAAAAATAGCCTCAACGCCAGACCCGCATCTCAAACTGGCAACCTCTACTTTTACAATTCTGTTTCTGCTGGATCGGCCTCACAAATTGCCGAAGGCCAAGTTTCAGTAGACAACAGTGGTAAATACACTTTACGCGAAGTGAACAGCAAAAACGCTGAAGATCAGTATGCACTCGCCGTCGGTGACGAAACTCTATTTCTGCTTCGCACAGCTGCAGGCCTGAAACCGGTCAAAGTTCCTGGTCTTAACATCACGAATCTCAGAGCCTTTGAATCTATGCACTACATGCAAAGAGGCACTGACCAACATCCTCACGCAATTTTGGTTTCAGTAACCGAGAAGACTGGTAAGAAAAGAACCTACGCAGCCTATGTCTCTGAGCTCGAAAACGGTGACCTGGTGGCCAGATCTATGCGTGAAATCAGCCAGTCTTTTATGAGAGCAGAAGAGATGGACTTACGCGCCAACTTCGCTTGGACTGACGACCGTAAAGACTTCATATTGTACTTCGACGCCGACACTCCTGTTAAAGGCCCAGCAGCTTACGCCAAACTGCTAAAACAAAAAGACTCTGAGGGTGAAGTGATTGAACACACCTACAGAGATACGAAATACATGAAACACGCCTTGGCTGATGACGGCCGAAATGGTGGAAGAAACGTGTACATGAGAACTGCCGCTGTTGAAGGTATTCTCGGTGAGCAGTTGCAGCATCGTCTTTACGGCTCAAAAAAGATTGCTGAGGCTGACAAACAGCAGTCTGGTATTTACTACGTACCTAAAGATGAAACACTCGAGCAGCTTGGTCACAGACGGGTCTTGTACCCAGATGCCGATCAACCAGTGACCCTCGGTGCTAGCCTCAATGGCTTCGTCGCCGCTGGTAAACCGCTCTGGTCTAAAGGCAAGCCCGGCCTCGAGTCAGTTCTTGCTTCGTCAAGACCTATCAAAATGGGTGCAGCTCTTGAGTTAAACGCGATTCCGTTTCAACCCTTGGGTGGCACACCTGACCAAGCCAAGTTTCAATTGATGCTTGCGCTGAGGAACACGGGCTCTGAAATGCCCATGTCGTTTCAGGTGCTCGAAGTTCCGGCAAGATTCGACGGCCTTCTCGGTGCTCAAATCATGCAAGGTAAGAGAAACCACGAAGGTGAATTTCATTTACTATTGCTTTTCGGCAAATCGGGATCTGACCAAACGGGCTTGTATCTTGTTTCTGGTAAGTACAGCAAAGAGACAAAAAACCAGTTCAGCAAACACGTTATCGAGCTATCGCACAGTGGTAAATGGCTCGAAAAAGGCGAAGTCTCACCTTCTGACCTAAAAGATCGTATTCGCCCAGACGTGCAAGGTCGATTGTACTGGTTCGATAACCCTGATGAGAACGTCGATTCCTCACGCTTTCGGGT
>JABSOQ010000088.1 GCA_013216195.1 Bdellovibrionales bacterium | reverse complement strand
AGGCCGCTGATGAAGGTCGAATAGCTGGCTACAATGCAGTTCACCCGACTGAGTGTTTTAAAAGAAGAGTGAACCTGGGCATAACTTTTTCGGACCCCAACATTGCAACCGTCGGGCAATCTTACCAACAGCTGACCGATCAAGGCAGAGGCTTTGTAACTGGTGCTGTGAGCTTTGAGGGGCAAGGGCGAAGCATAGTGAAACTGAAAGAACAAGGCATGCTCCATGTTTACGCAGACCCTCATTCTGGTGAACTGTTGGGTGCTGAACTGCAAGCACCCGATGGAGAGCACCTGGCACACTTACTAGCATGGGCCATCAGTTTGAAGCTCTCAGTTCAAGAGGCACTCAAAATGCCATTTTATCACCCGGTTATTGAGGAGGGGCTTCGTACAGCTTTGAGGGATGCAGCCTCGCGACTCAACGAACCACCTGGTGACTTTGAACTTTTTCGCTGCGATGATTTGCCCATCAGATAGAAGTTAAAGGAGCATTTCAACAATGGCCACTATCACACAAATGCAGTACCTGTTGGCTGTACAAAAAACAAGGCACTTTGGCAGAGCAGCTGAGCTCTGCCATGTGGCTCAACCGTCACTGTCTGCTCAGATTCAAAAACTTGAAGATGAACTGGGTTTTACAATCTTTGATAGATCAAAGAAGCCAATTTTGACAACCGATCTTGGGCAACAAGTCGTTGATCTCTCGAAACAAATCATCTCGAAACACAATCAACTGGTCAGCATCAAAGACACATCAGAAGAGGTTTCAGGCACCTTTCACCTGGGTGTCATTCCCACCCTGTCTCCTTATGTGGTGCCATTGTTTGTTCAACAGTTTACTGATGAGTACCCCGAGTTAAACCTTCGGGTCACAGAAATGCAGACGGCTGACATTATTGAAGCCCTTCGAGAGGATCAAATTGATGGTGGCTTGCTAGTCACTCCACTTGAAGAACCTGATTTAATAGAGCGCCCTATTTTTAGGGAGCCCTTTTACGCATTTGTGTCTGATTCACACCCTCTCAAAGACAGAAAAGTACTGAACGAAAAAGATCTAAGTGGAGATGACCTCTGGATTCTTGATGAAGGCCATTGTTTTCGAGATCAGGTGCTGAGTTTTTGTCGATTAAGAGCAAAACCGACTTCGCACGACAATTTGACATTTGATTCAGGCAGCCTCGAGACCTTAATCCAGTTGGTGAGAAATGGTTCAGGCTACACGCTGCTTCCTCATTTGGCCCTGTCAAACTTGTCTTCAGCTGAAAAAAAGAAGTACGTAAAACCCTTTAGCAGCCCTCAACCTACGCGTGAAGTCAGCCTGGTTCACTCTCGAATGTTTCACAAAGATGCCGTTCTTACTGCCCTAGCTGAAAGTGTGGCCGAAGGCCTTCCCGAAGAAGTCTACAATTTCAAAAAAGGCAAAACAAAAGTGATTTCTATCAAGTAAGCGTTCAGTTATGAGTCACTCTCGCCGATATATCTATATGGTGAGAGTTGATAAAGCCAACAGACATTTTCAATTTGTCTTGAAGTGCGCGCTGCTACTTTTTGGCGTTTCTCTATCAAAGTTCGCCTCAGCAACATGCCCCGTGCCTGATGGCGCACGAATTATGCCGGTTACCCCGAGGGTGGCTGCCTGGATTTTCAGTGAACCCCGAGTTGGCTCTGACCTCGCCGTAAATCTCTCTTTCACAAACCAGTCTCGCTTATGGGTCTATGAAGATGGTAACAACGGTGATTACTACAAGCCCTGCTATCAACCGGCACGTGGCGATGCCGCTCCGATTCCCGGCTACGTGAGAAAAGACCAAGTTCAAGAAAACGACCCTCAGACAAGTCCAGGCGGCGGCAACTGTGCCGGCCAAACAAATGGCTTGAGTGAAGCTGATGCCGAAAGCTACGAAAGACAGGCGCGCCGTCTGAATGTCGTTTCCTTGAACTCAACAATTCGCCTGATGGATCCGCCCAGAGGTTTTTGCTCAGACACAATACCCTTCGGTGCTGGCACTCAGTTTTATATCAGAGGCTACCGAGATTTTCACGGCCAGCGCATGGCAAGAGTCGTGGTGAAGTCTCCAAGCAAAGGCTGGATAGAGGGTTGGTTTCCTGCTGAAGACATTGATGACGCAAGAGCTGAGGGCAGCTACTGCCACGGTGGTGCCTGTTCATCAGAGGCGCAAGGGCCATTTGGAGACCTTGGAGATATTGCCAATCACATTATGGGGCCAGACCAAACCGGCGAAGGCTGCAGAGTACTAGAGCAAGGCAACTTTGATTCAGGCGATCTCAATGCATTGAGAGCTTGTGTTGAGGATCTTAGACGAAAAATCTGGAGAGGCTCAAGAGGCAGAAGAAGCCAATTACTTTGTAACATGAGATTTCGACTTTCACCTGCCGAGCAAATGTTTGCAGCTCAAATTTTTGCCACAGTTGGTGAAGGTGGTATCTTTATGGAAGATGGCGACAACGCCTCTCCTAAGTTTAAAGAGATGGCATTCATTCAAAAAGTCATTCAGAACCGAACTGAACAGATGAGATCTGACCTGGGCAATCAATACAACGAACTCGATGTCGCACTCGAACCTGGTGAGTTCTCTTGCTTCAACTCTAACCTCTTTCAAGACTGTATGTCTCAGGTTTTGAACCCGGGTGTAACGAACAGAACTTGGAGCCGCAGATTTGATGGTGCCGTACGCGCCTTCGTCGCCATGAGAAATGGCGCGGTTCAGCCTGAGCCAGATGTCAGCCGAATGGATCACTACTACTCACCTCGAGGCATGACCGAAGGGGTCTACTCGTCGAACTGGAGGAGCTTAGTTCGATCAGGTGACATTGACCCAGTCACTCACCCTAGAAACTACAAGGTGCCACCCGACTGGGATTGGGATGAGTTGACCCCGATGAGAAGACGGCTGAACTTCAATGGAGTTGCTGTTGATCGTGACCCGCCTTATCTTCATGAGTTCTACATGCGCGAACGCGGTGAACCTTTGAACTACGGTAGCAGACGCAATATCATACGCCTAAGGAGAGGTGACCAATGTCGGTAATAAAATTGATTCTAATTTTTGGGCTTACATTAGGTCATGCTGTCGCTAACGCAGGCGACTGGGTTCTTCAACAAAGCGGCGATGGCTATCAAATCTCGTCAAAACAACCGGGTGTCGAATCGACTCAAGAAGTCGAGCGCAGTAGTTTTGCAGTTAAGCTTCTACCATCAAAAAATGTGACCGAGGGTGATTTCGAAGTTGTGGTTTTTTACCACTCAACATCTGGCACATCGTTTATGATTCGAAATATACGAGGTGCCGTGTTTGACAAAAAGAACAATAAGTTTCTTGGTGTTAGCCCTTTCGAATATCAAACTGATGATGATGAGTTTCCTCAGCCAGATTGGGCCTACAGCGAAGATGGCAAATCTCTTCGAGTTACAGACCCTGAATCGGGCCTAGTTGACAACTACACAATCGACTAGTCGACGGCAAAGTCTCAACTCTGGCTCATATTGAGCTCGGGGCTGCAGCCTTCTGACAACTCTAGCCCATTCACAATAGCATTCGAATCGACAGACTTAAGCTGACGGGTCTCAACAAGGCCCAATACCCTCTATCCACCTAAAATCATTAATTATTCTTCATTATCTGCACGGTTAAAGTAGCCCGTCACAAAAGTCATGTCTCCACCGTAGTAGAGGGTAAGACTGGTCAGTGAAGGCACTGGCTTGATAAAATAAGGTTTTGACGTTTTAGGGAGTTGAAAATGATGAAGTATTTAATCGCAACCTTGGCACTGGTGTTTGTGTCGAATCCTAGTTTTGCAGAAATGAAAACAGCCACTTTTGCTGGAGGCTGCTTTTGGTGCATGGAGCCTCCTTTTGAAAAACTCGATGGCGTGAAATCTGTCGTATCAGGCTATACGGGTGGTGATGAGAAAAACCCAAGTTACGAGCAAGTTTCTTCGGGCTCCACAGGTCACACAGAAGCTGTGCAAATAACTTACGATGATTCGAAGATTAGTTTCGATGATCTTCTCACAGTGTTCTGGCGAACTATGGACCCCACAGATGCCACAGGCCAGTTCGTAGATAGAGGGAAGCAGTACAGACCTGGAATCTTTTTTCATAATGCTGATCAAGAGAAAGCCGCTACAAAAAGCCGTGATGCGCTGGCAAAATCAGAGCGTTTCAAAAAGCCAATAAAGACCGAGATCACGAAATTCAAGAGCTTTTATGCGGCTGAAGATTATCACCAAGATTATTACAAAAAGAGCTCTTTAAAATACAAGTACTATCGATTTCGCTCTGGGCGTGATCAATTCTTAGCTAAGCACTGGAGTGATCAAGAGTTAAAATGGAAGCCTGGTCAGAAAAAAACCATGATGGCTGACTCTAAGCCAAACCAAACTTACAAGCGCCCGTCAAAAGACAAGATCAAAGCCATGCTGACAGAGCTGCAGTATAAGGTTACCCAAGAGGACGGCACTGAAAGACCTTTCAACAACAAGTACTGGGACAATAAAAAAGCCGGTATCTATGTTGATATTGTTAGCGGTGAACCTCTCTTTAGCTCAACACACAAGTTTAAATCAGGCACTGGCTGGCCGTCTTTTTATCAGCCACTTGTAAAAGCTAACGTAATTGAGAAAGAAGACAACACCCTATTCATGAGTCGAACAGAAGTGCGCTCTAAGCATGGTGACTCACACCTTGGCCATGTGTTTGATGATGGACCAAAACCCACAGGCCTCAGATACTGCATTAACTCAGCTTCACTCAGATTTATTCCAAAAGATGAATTAGAGAAACAAGGCTATGGCGAGTTCAAAAGTTTTTTCGAAAAGAGTGAGATGAAGCAGGCCAAGAACTAACATTATCAGACAAAGAGGGCTCAGATGAGAGCTCTCTTTAACGATACTCTACGCATGGTGCGCCTGGGGTTTTGTCTTCGCAAGAGTCATCTTGAGCGAGTCTAGGCGGCCCGATAACGATACCCCTGAGAAGTCGATCACTACTTTTCGCAGGAATCTCACCACTTACAGTCGACTTTGAGCGCTCACCACTATCAGACAAACAAGACACCTCTAATGTATAAGGAATCGGCTGTTTTTCTTGAGTCAACTCGTAATCCCAGTCAGTGTTTGTGGTTATGGTACCAGTTTCATAAATGCGACCCTTCACGGTAACCCGCAAGTTCATGCCTCGACGACAGTCACTTGAGTGCAAAGAAGGCTGGTAGACATTTTCAACAAGAAGCTTTGTTGTTTTACGGCTGCCATCTTGATTTGCACAACCGATAACCGACAACACGACACAAACAGAAACTAATGCTAAAGCTCTCATATCTACCTCTCGCCTATGACTTTAAGCCGCTAGCACAGAGATGACAAGCATTGAGGTCTAGGTGAGCTGCAACATCTTCGAGAATCCCACGAACTTAGAATTGGTTGCAAAACGCCAGGGCAAATCGACATCTTTGCCCGCATAGTCAATGCCGATTCGCTTGCCCGAAAATATCTCAGCCGGGGCCTCTCCCCGATCTTCGATCCAAACCTCGGACCCTCCTAGGCTAAGCTGATCATGGGCAAGATCGAGGCCAAGAGCTTGCCCCACTTTACCAGGGCCGTTGCTAACATTGGGCTTCAATACCTTTTGATTTCGCCTGCGAAGTATCTCATCAAGCCCATCAGTGGGCTCAATCGCTCGAACAAGAACCGCATCTGGAATATCTTTCTTGTTGGTCACAATATTAAACAAATGGTGAATGCCATAGCAGAGGTAAACGTAGGAATGCCCGCCTGCCAGAAACATAGACTCATTACGAGAGGTTCTCTTCTTATGAGCATGACAGGCTTGATCTCTACCCCGCCCCGCATAGGCTTCTACTTCGACAATCTTACCGCCTGTGGTCTTACCCTCTACAGTGGTCATTAAGTACTTATCTAAAAAAAGTGGAGCAAGTAGCTCCACTTTGTCATTCAAATAGAATTCAGGCTTTAAACAATGATATTGTGCCATTCTACCTCAATACTAATTCGCGTATTTTACAGTGCAGCCGTATGGCTTTGTAACTGGTTCCGCAACAGCCTCATTAGAGAAAAGCGCATTCAAAGCCGCGCTCACATAATTTTTGGCGCCTTGAATTGTTGAAACTCGCGCCGAAGGCTTATCGTCAATTGCACCATTGTAAACAAGCTTGCCGTCAGGGTCGATAATAAACATATGTGGCGTCACCTTGGCGTCGTAGGCTTTGCCGACAGCCCCGTCTCCATCTAACAAAATCGCGGTCATCTTCGCTTTCAGCTCAACATCCCTTAGAGCGGTGGCTTGCTTAGCATTAAGATGCCCTTCCATGTCTTTAGCTGAACTCGCGATTGAAAACCACTTCAAGCCAGGTTTTTTCTCATCACCCTTTGAAGCTTTTGCGTTTTTTTCGCCTTTGCTGATCCAGTTCTGCTGTAATGTCTGCATGTTTCTCATATCTTCATGGTAGTGTTTCGCAACGTAAGGACAACCGTTATTGAACCACTCGAGAACGACAAAGTTGCCTCTCTCTTTGCTTAGGCTATAGGTTTTGCCGTCTTGTCCTTTTAAACTAAAATCGGGAGCTAGTTTGCCGATTTCGACTTTGGCTTGCGCCGAAATGCAAAAAATTGCGGTGAATAATAAAAGTAATCTCATGTGTTTCTCCTTCTTTATGAATCTAATAGTTCAGTTAACATTTTATTTCTTCAACAATTCTTGAGCTCTAGACAAAAAACCTGCCTGTGTGAGAATTTCTGGAAGCACCTCTGGACCCTCATTCTTCTCAGAGTAAAACAGATAAAGTGGAACACCTGCTCTTTCATACCGCTTCAAAACAGCCCCAATACGCTCATCTCGATTGGTCCAATCAGCCTTGAGCTGAATCACTTTATTTTCAGAAAAAAAGTCTTGCACTTCTTTTGAAGAGAAAACCACTTGCTCATTTACCTGACAACTAATGCACCAAGCAGCAGTGAAGTTCACAAAAACCGGGTGGCCGGCTTTCAGTTCAGATTCGACACGGGCCTCAGTAAACTTCTCATAATGGCCATGGCCCTCTTCAAGAGCTTGAAGCTGCAAACTCAACACCCAGGCTAACCAGAGAGAGGTCCCTAGCAATGGTAGAGCCATAGCTTTTTTTAATCGCTCCATCCACGCACCAGGGCGCGGAAGCATTGCCGTCAGGCCTGGAGCGACTGCAAACAGCAAAAATGGAAAGGCCAAGCCCAGCCCAATACCTGTGAAGATCAATAACACGACTGCCGTGCTCTGTGACAAAGCGTAGCCCATTGCCACGCCCATAAAGGGAGCCGTGCAAGGTGAAGCGACCACAACCGCCAACACACCTGTAAAGAAAGACCCCACATGACCCTTTTTCTCAGTGAGCCCCTGACCCATACCACTGAATCGGTAGAAAGAAACAGGCATCCAGCCCAAGAATGCAAAAGCCATGAGCACGAAAAGTACCAGCATGAAACCTACAAACCAAGGCGACTGCAAATGAAAGCCCCAACCCAAATTTGAACCAAACGATCGTAAGCCAACAATAAGGCCTGCAAGAATCCAAAAACTGACCAGCACACCTGCGGTGTAAACAACCTGAGAGACAATGGCAGTCGTTTTCTGCTGGCTCGCCAACTTTGATAGCGAATAGACCTTCAGTGCGAGTACTGGAAACACACAAGGCATCAGATTCAAAATTAACCCACCCAAGAATGCGAAACCCAACATCATAAGAAGAGATCTCTGTTTTTGCTGTACCGTTAACACAGCACTCGGCTTGTCATTTTTGTAGGTCACAAGAAATTGATCTGGCTTGCTGTCTTTTGATTTTAAGTTTGATTCTTCAAACTTAAACTCCCCAGGCCCAACTCTCACCGCTGGAGCATTACTGACCTTGCCGTTGTGAAATGCAAAAACATCCTGGTAATCCTGAAAAGCAATGGGGTCTGCTTTCAACAAAAAGTGATCACTCTTTTTAGACAGCGAAACATCTATTAGCTCAGTCGCGGGAAGCTGGCCTCGATAAAGATCAAAAGTCTTTTGATATTCTGTCGTGGCTGTCGATTCAGACGCGTAAGTTATTGGCATTTCAAATTTGTAAAGGCCTGGCACACATTCAACTTTACAAACTACCCATTCAGCATCCAGTGTGACCTGGTAGGCATCGGTCTGACTCAGGCCCTCTTCGACTTCAACTTCAAAAAGGTAAATCACCTCTTTGCCGTAGCCAATAGACCACAAAGGTCCGATCGCAAAACGGCTCGGCTTTGGATAATGGATCTTTCGCAGTCGAACTCCCTCAGGTAAATCGAAATCAAATATTGGGGCCGAGGCACTGTCTCCTGGATTGCGCCAGTAGCTATGCCACTCGGGCTCCAGCTCAAGCTTCAGGCCAAACCAATTCACCCCAGGAGTTAGAGATTGCATCTCTCTTATAAACGTAGCTTTGGTGTGTGCCTGATTCGTTGTCAAACCGGCATAGCTTTGAGCACCGCTCAAAAAGGCCGTAAGCCCGCTGAGGCAGGCTAACACCAGTTTAATTCTGTGCAGGTTTCGACTGAACATGAAGATAATGATATACGATAAAATAGATGGGGTAACCTACTGCCACAGCAATTAATGCATAGGGCACATCTCCACCAATAAAAAATTCACCAAGCCAAATTGAGATCGAGACAACCATGCTGACCACACAAGACCTCTCACAAACATACGGTGTAAAGACCCCTATAGTCATCGGAACGAAAAAACCAACAAAACCAATAGCGTAACTACTCTCAAGCAACGAGTACACGTCTTCGCCCAAGACCACCGTTAGCAGGCTCAAAAGCATAATAAAAAGCACAGACCAGCGACTCAGAGCCAAAAGTGGCACATTCGGAAAGTGCGACTTCAAGAAATTATGAGACAACAGGCTCGATGGAGCCAAAAGAGCCGACGTGATCGTCGAAATCACAGCAGAGACTATAGTCATGATAAGCACAACTGCTGTCACAGGGTCGAGATAACTCTCTATGAGCTGGGGCACAATCGAGCCGTCAACATCACCAAGAGTCGCTCCTGCGGTTAACCCCAACACAACCGGGATAGAGCCAAACACAAGGTACATGATACCGGCAAGCAGACAGCCAGTTCGAGCCACTTCAGCAGACTTTGCGCTCAGCATCCGCTGAACCATATCTTGCCCAGTCATATTGCCCAAGGCTGAGATACTAAAAAGGCTTACCCAGCCCAAGAACTCACCCAAGCTCTCTCTAGGCAGAAAAACTAGCTTTTTCATATCGACAGTTTCAATCAGCGCAGACCATTCTGAGGGAAGCAGACCAAACACCTTAAAAAACAGGTAAACCAAACCACTGATGATAATCGTCAGCTGAAAGCTGTCTGTGATTGAAACTGACCAAAGCCCACCACTAACTGTTAATGCCAATGAGAGAAACGAGATGCCTGCGATAAAAACCCAAACCGGAAGCGGAAAAAAGGTATGAAGAATATTTGCCAGCGTGATGATCTGGACCGTGATCCAACCCACGTACACTGGTATGTTGATGAATACTGACATCTTTTCAACACGCTCACCATACTTTATCCGGTAGAAGTCAGAGTAGGTCATGATGCCCATGTTCCACAAAGGCTTAGCCAGCAAAAGGCTCGAAAAGACAAGGCACATCCCAGCTCCATAAGGCTCTAGAGCAGTGATTCTTAAGCCCTCAGAGTAGACCTCATCTGTCGCCGCAATCAAGGTACCGGCTCCAAACCATGTCGCGAACAGTGAAAACGTCGTTAACCAAAGACCAAAACTGCGGCCTCCAATCAGAAAGTCCTCTTCTGATTGAATACGAGATTTAAATAGAAAGGCCATTGCCACTACAACAACAAGATAAATAGCCAAAGCGATAAGTAAACTAAATTGCATGGTGAGAGCCTAGCTCAGTCGGCTGCAAAATGCACCCGCTGTGCCAAAAAACCTAAGGTGCAACAAACTACTCTGCTGACTGCTTCGGGTCTCGATTCAACCTTGCCAAAGCATAAAGGGAGGTCTTGCCTTTTTGATGATATAAGCCCTCACCCGCAAACAAAACCAGAGCGATCCAAACGAAAACAAAACCTATCAGTTTGTCTTGTGAAAAGGGCTCATTGTAGACAAAAACACCTATTAAAAACTGAAGGGTGGGCGCTACATACTGAAAGATGCCAAGCGCTGTAAGAGAAAGGTGCTTAGCAGCTGAGGCAAAAAGCAGTAACGGCACAGCGGTAATGACACCAGCACCCGACAAGAAAAGGTCAGTGGTCGGAGCTCCAGCCATAAATACACCAAGGCCCAGCTGATTCTGATAAACAAGGTAAGCTAATGCAGGTAAGAACAAAAGCGCTGTCTCAAGAGTCAGACCTCTTAAGGGGCCGAGTTTTACGGTCTTTTTTAACAGGCCATACAAACCAAAAGAAAAAGCCAAAACAAGGGCAATCCAAGGTAAGCGCCCGTAAACAAAAGTCAGGTAGGCCACCCCAGCAAAGGCAATTGCAATGGCTACAACTTGAGCTCTACGAGGTCTCTCTCCAAGAAAGCTGACTCCAAGCAGAACATTCACCAGCGGGTTCATAAAGTAACCGAGACTGGTCTCAACAATATAGCCGTTGTTCACACCCCAAATGTAAACGAACCAGTTGCCAGATATAAACATCGCCAAGGTCACAAACACTAGAATTGTCGACGGGCTCTTTAGGACCGGTTTGACCCAAGACCAGTCTCTCTTAAATGCGAGAATCAATAGAAGAAATATTAACGACCAAATCATGCGGTGACACAAAATCTGCCCAGCGGGAACACCCTGCATGGCCTTCCAATAGACGGGAAGAACACCCCAAAGACCGTAGCACCCGATCGCAAACACAATACCAAGATTCATTTACTCACCTATGGCTTGAGCTTATAGCCAGACTTGAAGATCCAGCGCACTACGAACAGACAGACTGCCAAAAACACTGCTACCATTACGAGGCTTACCCCTAGGCTGACATCACCTTCTCCAAAGAAGCTCCAGCGAAAGCCCGATATCAAGTAAACCACAGGGTTCAGCATAGAAACTTTCTGCCAAAAAGGGGGCAGCATTTTAATTGAGTAGAAAGACCCTCCAAGAAAAGCCAGTGGCGTCACTACCAACAAGGGGATAATCTGAAGCTTTTCAAAACCATCAGCCCAAATACCAATAATAAAGCCAAACAAACTAAAAGTCGTTGCTGTCAGTACCAAAAACAAAAGCATGAGAAATGGGCTTTGAATCTGCAAATCGACGAAGCAAAAAGCTGTCAAGAGTATCAACAGCCCCAATATGAGCGACTTGGTGGCCGCCGCTCCTACAAAGCCAATCACAATTTCAACGTAAGAGATTGGCGCCGATAGCAGTTCGTAAATAGTGCCCGTAAATTTAGGAAAGTAAATGCCGAATGAAGCATTCGATATGCTTTGTTGCAAAACTGACAACATAATCAGCCCCGGCACAATGAAGGCGCCGTAACTAACCCCATCAATATTGTCGATACGTGACCCAATTGCTGAACCGAAAACCACAAAATAGAGCGCGGTAGATAGCACTGGTGAGGCGATACTTTGAGTTAGGGTTCTGCGAGTTCTGTCCATCTCGAAAAGATAAATTGTCTTGATAGAAGTTAAGTTCATGAGCCTTTCACCATTTCTACAAAAATCTCTTCAAGTGAGCTTTGCTTAGTCGACAAATCATGAAACTGAATATTGGCTTCATTGAGATCTCGCACCAACTCTTGTACACCTTTTGAATTGTCTTTTACGTCATAATTAAAAATGAGTTCACAGCCTCTTTGCTCGAGGTTGTATTTTTTCAAGCGCTCTGGAATTTCATCGAGATCACGCTCCAGAGTGAGAATCATTTGCTTCTTACCCATCTTTTGCATCAGAGCTTGTTTCTCTTCAACCACCAAAAGCTTACCGCCGGTAATCACTCCCACTCGGTCGGCCATCTCTTCAGCCTCTTCAATATAGTGGGTTGTTAAAATTATGGTGACACCATTCTCACGAAGCTTGTGAACGAGTCGCCACATATCCTTTCTTAGCTCGACATCTACACCAGCAGTGGGCTCATCCAAGAAAAGAACTTCGGGTTCATGAGACAGAGCTTTAGCAATCATCACCCTTCGCTTCATTCCACCAGACAAAGTCATCATCGGGTTGTTTTTTTTATCAATCAAAGACAAGTCGGTGAGTATTTGATCAATCAGCTCTTGATTGGCCGGCTTTCCGAAAACGCCTCTACTAAACTTAACAGTAGCGTTCACAGACTCGAAAGCATTGGTGGTGAGCTCTTGAGGCACCAGACCCAACTTTGCGCGAGCTTTTCGAAACTCTTTTCGATTGTCATGGCCACAGATTCGAATACTGCCCGATGTGGCATCTGTGATACCACAAATCGACCCAATGAGAGTTGTTTTGCCAGCTCCGTTGGGCCCGAGTAAGGCGAATATCTCACCTTTTCGAATATTTAAGTTTACATCATGCAGAGCCTGGAACCCGCCTTCATAAATTTTGTTCACGCCTTCAATTTCAACTACATTTTGCATGAATTTACTCTCGCAACTCTGACTTGTTTGGGTGTTCAATTTCAACCAGAGAGTATCTCGATATAAGACGCAGGTACACCCAAATATACCGAACCGCTCCCCCCATTCAAAACATGCGCTGCCGAGAGAGTGCGGGGCACTTGCCCTTGCGAGAATGCCCACGTCTTCGGGCCTTTCTACACTTTCTTGTCTTGAAATCGAGATGACATAGACTAAAATTTGGGTCTTAGTTTGAAGCTAATACATGATAATTATGCCCGAGGAGAGAGAGCAGAATATGGAAAAAACTGAGCTTATCAAGAAGTGCTTTAACGAATATACCGGCGAGAATATTGAAGTTTTAAGAGAGCTCTACGATGACCGAATTCACTTTCAAGACCCGCTAACAGATATAAAGGGCATGGAGGAGCTGATTCGCTACTACAGGCACGCCTATTCAAAAGTGAAGCAAATTCGGTTTGATTTTCACGAGTTTCACGTGGCTGGTCAGACTGTAACTGGTGAATGGAATATGACTCTTTCAGTCTCAGGTCTGAATGGGGGAAAGCCCTACACGGTTCATGGAGTGAGTGTTCTGACCTTTTCAGAGGAGTCCGGAAAGATCATTAAGCACCGGGACTATCTTGATATTGGCTCTATGGTTTACGAGCAAGTGCCTGTGTTCGGCTCTGCCGTTCGTGCAATCAAGTCGCGATTGCACTAGGGCTCATTGGCTAGAAAAGAGGGTCGGCCCATGGCCGACCTTATTGAATTAGCGGTACAGGCGTTCCAAAAAGTGAAGTGTCAAATTGTTCACCAATGTATAGAAGCTCAAGCCTCGCTGGGCCGTATTCTGCGATAACTTTTTTGACCTGATCAAAGAACTCTCCCGAAGGCTTCATAACCGGGTTTTCAACATCTTGCTCCTGGAAGATGTAGGTCAACTCGCCAGCCTCAAAAGAACTGTCATCGATAACAATTTGAAAAGTTAAACCAGGAATAGCGAACCTGAGCGGCGGAGTCTTAACCTGGTAAACCCCCCGAGACATATCGCCAACCATCTGGGTACAGAGAATAAAGTTCTCATTCAGCTCAGTTTTACCATACAGGCAGTAATCGTTAATTACCGCATCTGTAGCCATTTCAATACGCTTGGCTTTGATATCCTCAACCTCTACAGATGGAGCCGCTTGGGCCACCAGAGAAGAAAGCAGAAATATAGCTATTAGTGCAAAAGACAAAGACCTCATATATCCCCCCAAAGGTCATGAATGTTGTAAATGAGTTATAACTGGGGGGTTAAAGTTTCAATCACTTTTAACAAAGCTGTATCGGATCAGTGAGATTCCACGATATTCTTTTGGCTCTAATGCTGAGCGCAACCCCAATACCGCATGACGCCCATCAGCAGTGAGTTCTAGCTGCTCGACCCTCCAGGGTGCCGAGTCAGGAAGGCTAAGCGGCTTGATCTTTTTAAGCTCTGGTAATGCCAAGAAGACCTCTGAAGACTCCATCGAATCTGACAACCCAAAACTAAGGGGGGCACAACTAAAAAGTGCGACACCACCATCTCGAGAAATTGCCGGCTCTAAGCAATCGCCCTGCCCTTGCCGACCCGAGAAAGTGCGACTTATTAGGGCGGTTCGCCTAGACCGAACGTCTCTAACGAACACATCGACAAAACCATTTCGATCGTCTTCAACTAAGTTTTCAGCTTCGCTAGCAAAAATCACATATCGGCCATTACCACTAAGTTGGCCCCCAAAGCTATGAGTGTCTTCTCTGAAGGTTGTGCCTGTGATGGGCTCATCTACCCATGTGAGTTGGCCTGTCTTCAGGTTTTTTAAAAATATATGGTCATTGCCGTCATCGACTTCTGGCAACAAGTTCGTGGCACTTGAATGAAACAGCAGCAAGCTCGCATCATCATTTAGACTCACTCCCCAGCAGTCTGAATTTGCTAATTCACCTGTTCGAGAAACACTTGCCGCTCTAACAAACTTATTCTGCCCAGATTTGACGTACACCTGTCGGAAACTCTGTGACTCCTCGTCTTCTCTCCAATGACTGGTAACAAAAGCCAGTGTTTTACCATCGGTACTCAAGGTCGCCTCAACGACTTTGCCAACAATTTGATCGCCACTCACACCACCAGAGAAAACCTGACGATCACCTGTTATCACATTAACAAAGTATATGTCTTCGAGTCGGTCTCGATCTTGAGTTCCTAAAAGTGCATCTTTAGTTATAATCGCCACTTTTTGGGCTTGAGAAGAAATAGAGCCTGCCCTGCAGTCGCTGTAGAGAACTTGTGATCTTCGGTCGTCACAGAGATCAACCAGGTTTTCAGACGAAACCTGGTAGTGAAAAGTCTTGTAAACACCAGACTCACGCATATCGCTTGGTTGTAGGTCAGCGGCTTCAATCAAAAGATCATCACCACTCGCGGCCAACTCAAAGCGCCTGGTCGAGATCTCGTCTAGACCCGAGACCCACATACCTATATAGCCTTTGTCAGATTCGTATTGAGCCTTGAAACCAGAGTCAGGATCTGAAGAACCAGATTCAACTCCCCCATTACTTGCAACCGGAAAATTGACTTCGCTGCAATTATTGAATGAAAAAAGCAAAACTGAAGAGCACAGTACAGAAAATAGCAATAGACGATTTGTCGGCTCAAATAAAGCTACCAAACCACTGCTTTGATTCTTTTCGCCATGTCTTGAGGTGCGAGCTTGATTTCGCTCACCTTGCCAATCACTCATAAACTCTCTCTCATCCATAAGAGATGTTCTTACATCCCAATACCAGGTTTTCATCTCCCACAAGTGAAAGCAAGAGGTTTTGAGGGCCTCAACTATTCGTTAAGGATATGATACAGACTAAAGCCAATGGGCTACATGGCACTAACGTCTTTATCCAGCCGATTCTCTTAAATCCATTTTTCGACCAGCCAACCAAACGAGCGCTAGCACTGGCAGTCCTAGGACTGCTGTAAAAGCAAAAAAGTTGGCGTAACCAAGAGAATCCACCATTGTGCCAGAGTATCCACCTAGAACTTTTGGCAACAATGTCATAAGTGAAGTGAAGATAGCGTACTGAACCGCTGTGAAAGACACATTCGTCAAACTCGACAAAAAGGCCACAAAAGCCGCACTGGCCAAGCCTGCTGCGAGGTTATCAGCTGAGATCACAACATAAAGCATGACCTCATTGTTACCTAAGTGAGCCAGTGCCATAAACAGAACATTCGTGAGTGCAGATAGAAGAGCTCCCCAGAACAGAATACGAATAACGCCAAAACGAATTGTATTGACCCTTCCTAGAAACCCACCAATCAGAGTCATGATCAGGCCAAACGTTTTAACAATCCCAGCGATTTGTTCTTTGCTGAAACCCAAGTCTTGGTAAAAGACATTTGAGATCACGCCAAGAACAATATCAGATATTCGGTAGAGACCAACCAAAGCTAAAAGTAAAACGGCGGTCGTGGCTCCGTAGCGCTGAAAAAAGTCTTTAACGGGATTCTCATAAGTCTGATCAACCATGCCCCTATTGACGAGAGGAGTTTGAATCATGGCGTACATGAGTAAGGCTGCTGCGCCAATCGCCATTGCAAAACGAGACGACTCACCCATAAACTTCGACAGCCCACTACCGAGCACCGGCATTAGTGTCGCCTTTATCTCTGTTGAGACTCCTGCTCCGTAAAAAAACGTAAAACCGAATGTTCCTGCG
>JABSOQ010000087.1 GCA_013216195.1 Bdellovibrionales bacterium | reverse complement strand
CGAATAGCCCAAACGCCATAACTAGTGTTGCGAAAAATAATGAAGCTTTCATTGCTTAACTCCTGAGTTCTTGGAGGGGGTTCAGTTCCCTGCCTCAATCAGTCAGAATTACATGTATTATGCCACTCAAACCCCCTCTAGAATCGATTTCAGCTGTAATCTGGTAGTATTTTCAGTCTGAGAGACACTTCTCGTCACCTTTGGGTGACGACCATGGCTCCAGCTCGCTGTCTGGCCGTTTTTGGGCTCCATTTTGAAACTTAGCCAGAGCAGGCAGACAGTAGGCGAATTTTGTAAGGTAATGGCCTATGCTCCGCTTATGAAAAGGAATTCATTGCTCCTACTTTGTATTGCGTTTTGCGCCTCGGTTTCATTGGCAGATCAGGAGTCTGTTGAAGACGAGTCTACGACGGCCTCTGATCAAGAAGTCTCGGAGTGTAGCTCTGAGATGAAAAGGCCCAGACTGTCTTTGGCCTTTGGTAAAGGCCAAGTGGGTATGTTGGTCAGTCTCTCCGATATTGGTGCACCATTCATGAGTTCAGCTGAACGCATTGACGATATTGATGAAATTCTCTGGGGTGTGTCTGTTCGTGATGAAAAATCAGTAGGCCATGTCAATTCTTACAGTAATAGTTTTTTTGAGAACAATGGTCAGGCCTTTTACGGCAGAGGTGAATCAAGTGTCAGTCGAGCAGAAATGGTCTTGGAGTACCTGATACTGATGCGAGAGAGGCTGAAGAGCCAGGCCGAGCTACCTAGCCAGACTGTAGTGGTGAGAAGGGTTCATCGATCCTCGCTAAAAAATCAGAGTGCCCTAACTCATTCAGACCTGGAGCTGCTGCAAGCACTTAAACTTATCAACGAGTTTTTTAGCTTTTCGAGATGGAGCGTCAGTGTTGAGGTCATTTCTCAGCTTGAAGAGGATCAAAAACTTCAGAAGCAGTCGCTGCAATTTTCAAGGTACTCTCTAGCTTCACGTGGTGATTTTAATATTGATCCAGGGCTGTTGAGTTGGTTGAAAGAGACAGGTGACAGTTTGGTCGACAAAGATGTGAAGCCAAGTCGACTGGAGCTTCTTGATGTTCTCATAGCCGACCTTGAACAACTATTGGGCGGTCTTGAGGTTTTTGATACGAAACCTGCAGAGCCTGAAACCATGGTGATTGAGTCAGAAGATACCGTAGATGAAGTCCCTGAGGGTGATGATTCTACTGAAGACACTGTTGATAAAGATGATCAAGCTGAAGCAGATGATTCTGTGGGTAGTGATCCAGTAGATCAACAGTTGCCTGATATCTCTGCTGACAGTGGGCAAGAGCGAGACTCTTAGGACTCTTGCTCAGCTTTACTTGCAACCTCTTGTCGCCACTCGAGTACGATTTCATAAATGATCATACAAACACCGGTCACAATGGCAATATCTGCAACATTAAAGGCCGGCCATGTGTAGAGGTTCTTCAAATGAAAGTCGAGAAAGTCGACAACATAGCCAAAGCGAATGCGATCAATATAGTTGCCAATTGCCCCACCGAACACCAAAGACAGCGCAATGACTTGTAGTTTTTGTTTCGAAGGTGTTGACCATAACATAGTCAAAATGATCAGCATCACAGCAGGTGGAACCGACAAGAAAAACAATGACCTCAAAGAAGCTGGCATGTCGCCACCTAAACCAAATGCCGCGCCACGGTTTCGAACGTATGTTAAATTAAAGTAATCTGCCAGTACGGTGATTTGCTCACCTTCAGTGAAAGCGGTATGCACATACATTTTTGTGGCTTGATCGAGGGCAACGATTGCGCCAGCGATCAAAATTAGAGCAAAGTATTTGGTTTCAAACTTCATGAAAGAGCCCTCACGCATTTTGGACAGACTCCAGGGTAGGCGGGATCTTTACCCGTGTCCACACTGTAATTCCAGCAACGCACGCATTTTTCGCCGTCGGCTTTGTCAGCTTGGACTCCAAGCTCACCTTCACCGACCAGGCTCACTTGTGACACGATGAATAGCTCACAAAGAAACGATTCATATTGCTTCAAGGTCTCGAGAGTGTCTCTTGGAGCCGTGATCTTCACGTGAGCATCTAGACTAGAACCGATGGTCTTGGCGCGTCTGAGATCTTCAAGAACCTTGGAAACGCTAGATCGCACCTCAAGCAATTGGTCAAATT
This sequence comes from Bdellovibrionales bacterium, assembly GCA_013216195.1. Taxonomy (GTDB): domain Bacteria; phylum Bdellovibrionota; class Bdellovibrionia; order Bdellovibrionales; family UBA1609; genus JABSOQ01. The sequence continues at coordinate 14,333 of JABSOQ010000087.1, read as the reverse complement.
TAGCTGCTAGAGAATCATCGTTCCATTGCGGCTGAGATGGCAAAAATGATTCGAGAAAGACGGATTCTTTTTTGCCGCCATCAAAATGCTGGTAGACCTCTTCAGAGAGAAACGAACTGATCGGTGCCATCAGGCGAGCCAATCGATCCACCAAGTGAAAGATGACCGTTTGTGACGATCGTCTTTCTGGGCCATCGGCCTTCCAGGTGTAGAGACGGTCTTTTAAAATGTCGAGATAAGTCGCCGACAGCTCGACAACAAAGAAGTTATTGAGAGCATGAAACACTTTAAAGAAGTGATAGTTCTCGTAGTGCTCTATGCATTTGTCTGACAGCTTGTTGAGTCGGCCCAATGCCCATTTGTCGAGGTCGGTCATATCTTCGTAAGCGACAGCGTCAGTTTCAAAATTGAAATCTGACAGGTTACCAAGCATGAATCGGTAGGTATTTCGAAAGCGTCTGTAGGCTTCACCAATACGCTTAAGCATCTCTTGGCTCACCGTCAGATCTTGTCCGTAGTCTTCACTGGCTGCCCACAAACGTAAAATTTCAGCGCCACTTTGTTTGATCACATCAGCAGGGTCGATGCCGTTGCCGAGCGACTTTGACATCTTTTTGCCTTTCGCATCGTTGACAAAACCGTGAGTCACCAAGGCATCAAAAGGGGGAACCCCATTCGCTGCCATTGAAGAGGTTAGGCTTGTTTGAAACCAGCCTCTGTGCTGATCGCTACCCTCTAGGTAGATGTCTGCAGGAAACTTTTGATCTGGATTCTTCTTTTGAACAGCAGCATGACAAGCACCACTATCGAACCATACGTCTAAAATGTCGGTTCCTTTGCTGAAGTCATCACTACCACAAGAGGTGCAGGTGATACCATTAGCCAGTTCACTCTCTTCAGTAGTGAAGTAGGCTTCAATACCTCTCGGGTCAGCCTCGATGCGGTCAGCGACACTGTTCAAAAACTCAGAGGTCATGTGGGCTTCGCCGCAGCTATTGCAATACAATACAGGAATCGGAACTCCCCAGGCCCGCTGTCTCGAAATACACCAGTCGGGGCTGTTTGAAACCATCGAGTGCATTCTTTGTTTACCCCAGTCGGGAACAAAGCCGATTGTCGATTCAACAGCAGACAAAGACTTCTCTCTAAGAGGGTAGTTGTCATCTTCCATACGAATAAACCACTGAGGGGTAGCTCTAAAAATCAATGGAGCTTTTGATCTCGGGCCAAATGGGTAGCTGTGCTTAATGAACTTAAGTGCAACTAGGTGGCCAGACTCTTCGAGCTTCTGGCCAATGATTTTATTGGCATTCCAGATCAACTCACCCTCGAGAAAGTCGACATCTGATGTGAATCGGCCAGCAGCATCTACCGGGCTGTAAACGGGCAGGTCGTATTTGCTGCCGACAATGTAATCGTCCATCCCGTGGCCAGGTGCTGTGTGAACACAGCCTGTACCAGCTTCGAGAGTGACGTGCCCTCCGAGCATCAACAGTGAGTCACGGTCGAGAAAAGGGTGTTTGGCCTTTTTGCGATCAAAGGTTGAACCCTTGAACTCTTTGAGTAGTGTTAGCTTTTGACCGGTTTCTTCTTCAAAAGACTCTTGTAGGTCTTTAGCGATAATTAGGTTTTCGCTACCAGTATCGAACACTCCGTAGTCAAAGTCAGGGTGCAAGCAGATACCGTAGTTTGCAGGGAGCGTCCAGGGGGTGGTAGTCCAGATAACGAAGGCAGTTGGTTGGTCATTGCCAAGATCGAGGTCGCCTAAATCATCACTAAAAAACTTCACGTAAATACTAGGGCTCTTGTGATCGTGGTACTCGACTTCTGCAGCAGCCAATGCAGTCTGCAACTTGGTGTCCCAGTAAACTGGTTTTTCACCCCTGTAGAGAATGCCGTTATCAAGGATCTTAGCCAACAGGCGAACCTCTTCAGCTTCATAATCTGGGTTAAGAGTTAGCCAGGGTTGGTCCCATCTTGCGATTACGCCCAGTCTTGTGAACTGTTCTTTTTGAGCATCAACCCACTTGTTGGCTTCTTTGCGGCACTCATCTCGCACTTCAGTATCGCTCATCTGTTTGCGCTTTTCGCCCAATCGAGAAGTCACTTTCAGCTCAATGGGTAGCCCGTGGCAATCCCAGCCTGGCACAAAAGGGGCCCTGTAGCCTAGAAGGTTCCGTGATTTGATTACCATGTCTTTTAGAACTTTGTTTAACACGTGCCCAAGGTGAAGATCGCCATTCGCATAGGGAGGCCCATCAGGCATACAGAACAAGCCTTTGGGGCGACCGGCCTCGATCATTTTTTCGTGAATGTTCTGAGACTTCCAAAATTCAATTCGTGCGGGCTCGTTGGTGGCCATACCGGCTTTCATCGGAAAGTCAGTTTTTGGAAGAAGAATGGTTTCTTTGTACTTTTGGCTCAGATCAGACACGACGAAGGGGCTCCTAAATTGGCTTCATAATAAAGATATACAAACTTCGCAAAATTAGGAAATTGCTACCCGTTAGTCAACTGGTAGGATCTTCTTGAGGCGGTCGAAACCAAGGCTGATCAACATTCTCAGGGCTTCATTATCTGAGCTCAAGTTCAAGCCTTCTCGAACGTGGGCCACTTTGAGTTGAGAATTTGGGTCCAAAAGGGCAGCAAGGCCAAGTGTTTGTGAACCTTGCGCCCCATTGGAGCCGGAAACCGAAGAAAGATATCCTGGTGTAGAAGGCGTCTCTTCCAAACGTTGCCGCTGTACGTGAGGGGGCAATGATGGTTGAGGAGCTACCTGATGACTAGATGCCTGCACCCGCGGTTGCACGGGTGGTTGTGGGCTACTAGGCGTCTGGGGTACAAACTGCGGCTGCTGTATAGGCGGCTGCGCAGTTCGGGCTCCTGCTCTGCTTTCTGACAGGTTTCTTCTTTGATTGTGAAACTGATCTAGTTCGGGTTGAAAATGTGAGGCCGTTTGAGTCACGGGCTGCCTCACTTCTTTTGGGGAGAACTCATCTAAGCCTTGAGCTAGCGTCTTTAACTCGTTCTTAAAGTGTTCTCCCGAAACTGGGGCGGATTGCTTGAGAGTCTCTTCTGCTTCTTTCGGATCATAGTAGCTCGGAATTCCCTCTTGCGACCTCAACAAATGGTTGGTGTAGAGACTGACAATCGTGTCGGAATCTTTGGCCAGAGCTTTTACAGATTCTGGCTGAGTCATTAGCCACTCGAAAGCTTCAGCGAGTGTCTCTTTTGTGTAAGCCTGAGGCGGCCAACCATTCGTGTTCGTCATGAGCCAGCAAAATGTAGCGACCTGTCTGCTCAGGTACAAATAGAAAAAATGAAAAAAAGTAAACTATTTCGGTGCCTTAAGAATGAGCGAAAAGCCCCAAGAACTCCACATTTCACCCACATCTGATCCACAAGTTATTCACAATGTTTTCCACAAAAGCCGATTAAGTATCTGTCATGGGCAAAACAATTTTTCGGTCAACGACTAGTGCAATCGGCAAAGAATTTTTTAAAACCAGGCATCTTTAGACTTGGTTCAAATCTTGCTGAAGCATCAACTCTTACTCTTGAACTTGTTTTTGGTGGGCTGTGCTTGTGAATATTTGTTTTTGGGCCATTCAAATGGCAACTCGATTTGTTGTTTTTTCAGCAGTGGTTCTATTTTTATCAATAGGTGTAACGGCTTTAGCTGAGCAAGATCCCGCCGAATCGGGTCGTAGCTGTCGAGATGAGATCGCTAAAACCTCTCTTGAACAAGCCGATTTGACTCTTCCAAGTGAGAACTACAAGGCTTATGTGGAGGGGGAAGGAGCTGTCGGTCAGATCTGGAGACTTAACAAGCAAGACTACAGAGACCTAGTCGCAGAGGAGAGACTACCGACTGACGCCATTCTTATTCTCGAAGACATCGATCTCGAAATTGATATGCCTCTTGTGGCAGGCATTATTCTCTCTAAACCCTTGGCTGCAGAGGGTACTCATATTCAGGTTTTATGTAGGAAAATGGGTATTCCCCTAATTTATTCGAAAAATTACTTCGAAGACTTAGATATGGTTAAGGCAGCCATGCAAAGAGAGGCACACTTTCGGTTGGTGGCAACAAGTACCGAGGCCAAGTTGCGAGCAACTGAAGAGTCTCAAGTGAGTCGCAAACTGAAGAGAGCCTTGCCTGTTGCTTTATCAGATGAACAGTTGAGTGCCGTGCCTTATGTCGTGTTTTCTGAGGGTGAAGACAATCTGCCTCGCGAGATCGTGGGCGACAAGTTCTTTCCTCTAGACCTGGTTAAGGCCTATAGATGTTGGAACAGAAGCCGCATGAAGGTCGCCTCGTTAACTTCACGATTCTTCTATGAGTTTCTAAAGGGCTACTATTACGAAAACAGAAGCCTTGCTAGTTGGATGTATCTGACCCGTGAGGGCACACGTCACTGGAACAGCCAAGGTGGAGTGAGCACAATTTTAGAAAAGCCCCGCGAAGCCTTTCGAAATGCCACAGCAAGCCCAGAGTTTCAAGAGGTCATCATGGCCGTGCATGCGGAAGTTCTACGAGAGCTTCGATTAGAAGAAGGGTCGCTCTCAGTTCGTAGTAACAACGATGTAGAGAACCTGATCGCGGCTGGTCTTTACAAAAGTAGCAGAACTGAGGACTTGAGTTTTGAAGCTTTTGAGAAATCAATAAAAGAGGTCTACGCCTCAATGTTGACGGCGAGGGCTTACCAAATAAGAGGGGCCTGGGGGCTACGTGAAGAGAACCTGAGAATGCCAGTTCTATTGCATGAGTATTTAGACGGCGAAGCTTTCAATGCCACAGCTCGTATACAAAGAGGGGCCAATGGCCGAGGAATGAAAGCCAGAGTGACAATTGTCATGGGAGAGAACACGAATGCTACAAACCCCGCTTCGGGGAGTGAAGTCTACACAATTTATTTGCAAAGTGAATCCGCGGAGTTTGAGGTGACTGAGATAAGCGGCAACATCGAGGCCGTGCACTTGGAACCAGTACAGAGATTGCTAAACGAATTGAGAATGGATTTGCAACGCAGTCTTTATTTGATGCGCATCAACAGTCAGTCGGTGTACCTCGAGTTTGCGTCGATACCCAGGCCACATTGGCAGCAAAGGCCAATGGTTCGCTTGTTTCAGTATCAGCCAAGCTATCCCCGAGAGGTTGTGTTCGATGTTCTAAATGGTGTGATCAAACAGTCTGATCTCGATATCGAGAGTGTTGATATTGGCGCTAATCCGAGCCTGTCGACAATTGTTGAAGAACTCATGGCTGAGCCACTTTTTCTGGTTGACGAAAACGCACTGCCTTCAAATAGTCGTCGATACGCTTTGGTCGCAATTGATGGTGATTACCAGATTCTAGTTTGGTCTTCGGGGCAGCATGAGAGCATGAGAGACCGCTTTAAGGCCAAGGTTCCAAATGGGGCCTGGCTGCGAAGCGGATACCTCGGTCTTTCAGACGATAAGCAGTCGATCGCTTTTTACAGAACGGCCGCAAGAAGCGTTGATCCTGATCTGCAAGACGAATGGTCTGCTCCGGGGCTAACAGCCGCCAGTGAAGGTGAGTCTTATTTGTTAAATGCCTACGAGGCAGCCATAAGCTCAGCAATTTTGCAAGATCATGCCTTTGCCAAGAGCTTCGATCGCTACAATGGCATTGAAATTCATGGCAAAGAAAAGCTCTGGCGCATTGGCGCAGAGCAATTGCTAGATTAGATGATTCTCAAGATTACGCGTCTGCGTAGTCTTTGGCGTTGATTCCGTACTTTTCAATCTTGCGAAGCAAAGTCTTTTTCGGAATGTTAGCATGTAGCGCCGTTTGATTGATACGCCCTTTAAAAGTGGTGAGCGCTTTGATGATAAACTCTTTCTCAAAAGCCTCTTTGTGCTTGTTGAAGTCGAGCTGGTCACCGCCGATAGTCACCATCTCCTCTTGTGCGCCACTTGCGGTCTCTGTGGAAGCCGGTGCCGCTCCAGGTGTTGCGATGGGTCCGTTTAGACTTGCCATCTCTTGATTCATTTCAGGAGTAGCAGAAGATACGGTGTCGAGTTTGTCGAGATCTATGCCCGCAGCCATCAGCAAAGGCTCAGGTAGGCTCGAAAGACCAAGCATCGGGCTCTCCTCGAGAATAAAGGCGTGCTCAATGATGTTTTCAAGTTCTCGAATGTTTCCCGGCCAGTCGTACTTCTCGAGCACTCCAAGTGCCTCTGGTCTGATGCCAGTGATACTCTTACCTTGGGTTCCATTGAATTTCTTGATGAAGAGGTTGATCAGGCGAGGTAGATCACCTTTTCTCTCTTTAAGAGCTGGTAAAAAGATCGGCATAACATTCAAGCGATAGTATAGATCTTCTCTGAAAGTACCTTTCTTAATCATATCTTCAAGAGGTCGGTTCGTAGCTGCAATCACTCTGACATTCGACTCGATTTCACGGTTTGAACCGATTGGAGTAAAAGCCTTTTCTTGCAAAACCCTAAGAAGCTTCACTTGCATCAGAGCGGGCATATCACCCATTTCATCTAAGAAGAGGGTTCCACCCTCAGCGTACTGAAATTTACCAATTTTTCTTCCGTCAGCACCGGTAAACGCACCCTTTTCGTGGCCGAACAGCTCGCTCTCAAACAAGTTCTCAGGTATTGCCGAGCAGTTGATAGCAACGAACTTGCCATCTTTGAAAGACGAATTGTGGTGGATGGCCCTAGCAACGAGCTCTTTACCAGTACCTGAGGCTCCTCGAATCAAAACTGGTGTGTCCACTTTCGAGAGTCTGTTGATGATGTTGAACACTTTCTGCATTTGAGCCGTGTTACCAATGATCTTTCTTCCACTTTGCATGAGCATTGGGGCCGACGCTGCAATGTCTGAGATTAAAGAGTGAGCTTTGATCGCTTTATCAGTCATTTCGATTAGCTCTTCGCTTTTCACAGGTTTTTGAACATAGTGATAGGCCCCGTCTCGTACCGCCTTGACCGCGTTCTCAATAGTTGCGTAGGCAGTAAGAATTAAAACAATCATAGAGGGGTCATGCTCTTTGATGGCCTTCAGAGCCTCAAGCCCGTTCATTCGAGGCATGTCGACATCTAGTATGACCATGCCATACTGATTGGCTTTTACCTTCTCTAAGGCGTCGAGGCCATCGAAGGCTTCGTCGACCTGGTACTTGCCGGTAGCAGCTAGGGTGTTCTTAACTGAGAGCCTAAGCCCTGAATCATCGTCGCAAACTAAAACCTTAAACATGTCCCCAATTCCTTTCTTATACGTCCATTGGTAGTGAAACGGTAAACGTCGAGCCTTGACCCGGTTGGCTCTCTACTTCGATGTCACCGTGATGGAGTTCCACAAAATACTTAGCTAAAAACAAACCTAATCCTGAGCCGCCAACATCCGAGTTCACAACATCTTTGGTGCGGTAAAACTTCTCGAACACATTGTCGAGGTCGGCCTCAGAAATGCCCCGACCCTGATCAGCCACTTGCACGACCATCTTGCCATCGACCTCTTCTGTAGTGACAAGAATTTTACTCTCGTCAGGGCTGTACTTAATGGCATTCTCAACAAGGTTGGTAAAAACCTGTTTCAATAGATCTTCATCAGCCTTTACACTGAAAAGCGGTTCAAATTCAGTGATAATGTCGATGTTTTTTCTATTCGCAAGATACTGACTCTTGTCGATCACTTTTTGCAACAAATCGTTAACATCCTTACTCTTCAAATTGAGCTTGATCTCTTTGCTCTCAATGCGGCCAAGACTCAAGATTGAGCCAATGAACTCAGACAACTCTTCTGTTGAATCGGCAATGGTGTATACAGCCTTTTGTTGGTCTTGGTTCAATCGGACCTTGTCTCTTAAAACGATGTCAGCCATGCCCTGAATGCGGGCTAGAGGTGTCTTCAAGTCGTGTGACATCATTCTTAAAAAGTTCGACTTCAACTCTTCTACCTGAGTTAGAAGTTTGTTCTTCTGGTAGTACTCCCAGCTTCTTCGGTTTTCAATAATAAGGCGATATGGAATAAAGAAATAGTAACAGATAAATATTGAAAGAAGAGGGTGAGTCATCTCAACCCAGATATCAAACACAGCAAACAACAAATAACAGAACAGACTGAAACCCGAAACAGTAGCTCCTAGAATCAAGATGCCTTTAGTTGGTCTCAGAGTCAGCACGACAAAAACAGTAAGTATACTGATAAGAGCCGTGAGCAAAAAGTCTTGCCACTTTGGAGAGAGCAAAGGTGACTGGTTTAGAATTAACGTGTCGAGAATGTTCGCATGCATTTCGAGGTTGGTCATCGCCACGATGTTTCTAGAGAACGGTGTGCGAAGATAATCTTTGGTGGTTTCAAGTGTGTCTTTACCAACCATTACGATCTTATCATGAAACTGCTTAGTTTTGACTTTGCCTTCCATTACGTCGACAAAGCTATGGGCTTTGTAAGTGCCCGTAGGCCGAAAATGGATGTAGGCTTGTTTTGTACCAATGAACTCAAAAAGCCCATTGTAATCCTCTTCGTGTTGTAAGCCATTGTAGGTTCTTGCCAGTAATGGGTGAAGAGTGGGGAAGCCATCAAAGCTAAAGATAAACCGGCGAGTCACTCCATCTTTTGCGAAGATGTTGAGATCTGATGTCTTTGGAGCCGGAAAAACCGGAATAGTTTCAAACGGGGGATCAAGCTTCAGCAACGACTCATGACCCTGCTTGGGTAACAGATTTGCTCCATAGTAAAAAGCATCGAGCTTTGCCGCCTCATCAGTGAAGGCTTGAACCTCTTCGAGTTCACCTTTGATTGAAGTGGGGTCAAACACATAGACTACGGCTCTCGGTTTGCTTTTTCTAAGCTCAGCAATCAATTTTTGATGGCTATCGCCGTCAGGATCTTTCTGCAGCTCTTTTAGAGTTTTGGCGTCGATCGCAATTGTTTCGACCTGACCTGAGGTTTCGGCAACTGGCTTGTAAGCCATTCGAAAATCGTAAGTGAGCGCCTCTAAGTAATGCAATTTGATTTGGCAAAGCACGCCAGCCACAGAAACAGCAAAGGCGATTCTCAAGGCGTTGATTAGCCATGGTTTAAACGGAAAAAAGATAGATCTTTTTAACAAGAGTCCTGCCCCTTTTGCCATAACAGTACTGGCGTACAACTATGGCCTCTTACAACGTTCAACAAATCTTCCGTAAGAGCTCTCGATTTCATTACGACGAAGTTCAGGGGTTTCACCCTTAATGTCGGGTTTCACCTTGTAAAGAGGTTAGACCTTATATTTGGGCCTGACCTTTTATGTAGAGGTTTTGTGTAGTCTCTTTTAAAAGCCCCGGTCCACAAGACACACCAAACAGTCGTTGAAATGAGTGGCAGCCCAACTCCTTGGCCGTCTCAATCTGAAACACTGTACCACAATGAGTGTCAAAATGACACCGTAAACTAAAAGTTAAGGAAAAGGCCATTGAAAACAGTTGTTTAGGGTATCTGCGATGGTGTTTTGAACAGTTGAATCTGTGTTTGTAAAGCTCAGAATTCAACTAGTCATGCCGAGTCAAGATAGCTTATTCGCGCAAACAGATGGTGTTTCGAAGGGTAAAAAATGGGCTAAAACCGTAGAGTAGAGAGCTCAGAAACGCATAAATATGCGCCTTTTTTTGGGCAAATAAGCATTAAAACCAGCCCCTCTAAACCTCTTAATTTCGATCTGAGCCCCTTGTGTTAGGCCTGATTTGGGTCATTGCAAGCCAAACTTGCTTCAGTTTTCTTAAGCACTATTGGCTCTCCATTGTGACTCCGAAAGGTAGCTCGCATAGATCAAAATGGCCAAAAGAAAACCGTTGAGAGTGTGCCACAAAAAGTGAGTTCCCAGAGTAAACTGCGAACACACAGATGGGTCGATGGTTCGAAAGATCAAGCTTAAGGCAAAGGTGGCCATTGCAGCTAAATAAAGTTTAGCGATCTGCCAGTTCTTCGATTTTACGAAATGGCCTATGATTGCGAGAGTGATCCAGGCGGGGAAGTAACCTGCAGATCCGTTAAATGCGTCTCCTACGAGCCTAGGCAAAATAGCACCTGAGCTTAAGAACAGCAATACGTAGACAACAGTCATCAAGCGCGACACTTGCAAGACTCTTGTGAGAGCAAACACTAAGTACAAACACATAAAAACCGAGATGGGGATCACATCGGCAAGCATCGACCAGCGATTTGCGAAAGTGTGAAACAGGAAGCTTCCCACCCCAATAGCAAAAGCGTTTAACGAAAGAATAGAGAGCCAAACTACGGGCTGACCTTTATGCACCAATTTTCGAATCAATAACACGCCCATCAGGCAAGCGAAGATAAAAGCCAGGTTCGAGATAGCATTCCAGGGTTCGGCCCAAAACTCTGGGCCGAGCCTCTCGCAATAGATATCAATGGCCTCCAGCATGGGGTTGTCGGGCTCGATGGGTTCAAGACAGGTTGTGATGCCTTGATTGAGCTGCTCAGGGTTACAGGTCGATGATGCTAATTTGTCTGATTCATCCATCAATAAAACCTTACTGTTTTGGGCTTCAATTGAACCATGACTCACAATGTAATCAAGCCTTTTCAATCAGCTCCGCACCGGGCTGGGCCATTGCGAGGGGCTGTTAAGATTAAATTTAGGCTTTTGTAAACTAATGAAATTCAATCAATATTTGATTTCATAAATTTTTTTTAATTTTCAAAAATGAAAAAACCTCAGGGCCCCTGCAACTTATTACTCATCGCATCAGTTTTGCAGTCCATGGCCCTCAGGTTCTGGCCGGTCATAGTTTCAGGTTTAATCGTCAAACCGCTGTTTTTTTGGGGTTTAAGAGCTCCAGATTCGAGCAGAGCATCAAAGTCGTTTTGTTTACGAAAAACATCAGATCAGGCGCAAATTTAGGCACTGAACCTGCAATTTACCTAACCCGATGGAAACAAAGGGAAAGTTCTTTTTATTAGGTGTATTAGTGCTTGTTATCGGAGCCTGCGATCTCGCTCGAGCTCAGGGTACGGCTACACTTGTTCAAGATGAGCTCTTGGGTATCAAACAAGATAGCAAATGGCATGGCTTTGTCAGCACCGGCTATTCTAGAAATAGAGATCAATTCTCCGATGGCTTTTTTCGGACTTCATTTCAGCTGAGTTATGACCTGAAGCCGGGCCGCCAGGTTTATGCAAACATCGCCTATTTAAGACCAGACTCTCGTTATGAAGATGATGTCTTGAGATTTGGTTTTTCAGATCTATCTGTGGGTCTCACGCAGGCGGCATTCAAATGGAAGCTTTCAGAAAAGCGGGCTATTAACGGCCTCGCCTTTTTCGAAGGTTCTGCCCCAACCTCTGACAGATCTAGAAGAGCCTCTTTGCTTGGCCTTGCCACAGCGGGTTTGGCCATGAATACGATGGTTTCAAAAAAATTGATTTTGACCTCTTCACATTCGTTTAGCTACGGCCTCTATCAGTTTGATACTTCTAACCAGCTGGGCACGCAGTACAACGCACCTTACTTTGTGGGCAATGGGCTCTCTGCAATTGTCAGATTAACCAATCAGTTAAATTGGATTAACGGCTACAGTTTCACTTATTTAGAAAACTTTAACGGCACCGTGATCAAGATCAATGGCTTGTCGTCAACACTCTCTTACATCTATACGCCAAAAATCTCTTTTGGCACATTTGCGAGATGGAGAGATCGCTTAGTTACCAACAATCAACTTTTTGACGACGACACCGTAGTTACCGGTGCCTTCGGAAGATACATATTTTAACGGGTTTAGGGGTAAGACCTATGAAGACGAAAAACACAGTCCTAATTCTAGTAGCGGTCGCAATGAGCTTAGTCGCTTGTACCGAGCCACGGCCAACGAGAAAGGATCCGAACCAGATCATTCGATCGCAGGCGTTGAAGTCCCTCGATGGAAAGACCTTTTCGGTAAAAACAGGCAACGTGATCGCCGATTCATCTCAGCGTTCAGCTAACGCCAACATTGACGTCAATGTGAGCGAGGCTGAAGAAGGTGAGCTGTCGACATCGAGAGACCGCACAACTGAGGTCTCAATTGCTGACATGAACGACATGGACGAAGTCTACAGCATCGTCGAATTTGATACCGACGCTGAGCTAGCTTTGACTGAGAAGATCGTTTTTTACGGTCGACCCGGTCAAGATGGCATGTACGAGTTCATGTACAAGGTCTACAACAGAAGACTCGTGATTCTGAAGGTGGCCCATCGTCAAGATCTACCATGGCATGAAATCCCCCTTGCTATGGAAGAGTTTGAAGACAAGCGACTTGGTATTCCGGTTTTGGAGTACCCAATCACTTTGATCAAAACGAAAAGACAAAAGAACGCTGATCTCGAAGAAACCAACTTAATTCTTGAAGTTCGAGTTCAAGACAAGAGCCGAGCAGATGCCCTGATCTTCGATAAAACTGATTTTGTGCTTCCTAACCAACTGCAATTGAACGAAGTCTTCCCAGTGAACTTCTTTGCTTTTGCCGATACTGATCGACCTGGTTTTGGCGATTCGGAAAATGCAGAGGAGTGGTACTTCCTTGAGACCGTTGTGAAGAGAAGTGGCCGCGGCGAAGGTAGTGTTGGTCACGTATTCAACCGCGATTATTCGAACCAGGCCGTGTCTCAAATTTACTTCAGACGTAGCGAGAACGGTGACACCGTTGAAGTTCGAAATGCCGTTTCTCCAGAAGAGTACGATGATGATGCCGGTGACCGTGGCTCGGTTGATAGCTCTAAAGTTATGGAGATCGGTTCTGAGTTTTTCGATCTGAGACTTGTGCCAGATGGCCGAGAGTCAACAGCCAGATCTGAAAAGCTTGAAGTTGGTGCGGTAAAAGACAGAGAGTTTGTTCAGCTTAAACTGGCAAATGTGGTCTCTAAGAACTTTGGCAGCAACTACACAAAAGAGGTGACTGAAGTTAGAGTAGAAGATGGCTACTTCAGTTTTACAGTAAATGTTTTTGGTGAGTACGTTGCGGGCTACAACTTTTGGACTGGTCGTCAGTACAAGCGTGAGTTCAAAGGCCAAGTTCGTTACTCATTCTACAAAAAATCTCAGCGTGCCAAAGATCAAATCGCACGCGGCTGTACAGGTGAGTATGAGCAAAAAATTGCTTACACCTCTGACTTCAATAAGTTCGGTATGTTCACAGTTCGCGAGCCTTTCTTAGGCGGTTTCCAGATAAACAACCGACCTGATGCTGAAAAGAAGTACAAGGTCCAGAGACACAACCCTAAGTGCCCGATTGTTTATCACCCAACTGAAAACACGAAGCGAAAGCTTTTGCCACAGGCTCAACTCATGGTTGATCGCTGGGGAGAGGCTATGCGCAAGTCAGGCTCAGAGATTGTGGTTCGCTACAACCCAGAACCGGTTGCGATTGGTGATGTTCGCTACAACTCAGTTGCCATAACTGATGAGAACCTGGCAGCCAGGTTCTTGGGTGTCGCACAAACAGTGGGTGACTCGAAAACTGGAGAGTTGATTTACTCTCAGGCACAGACTAGTGCCGCCTCGTCGAAGTATATGGCTCGTTGGAGACTTTTGAGATACCTCAGAGAGCAGCTCGACATCTCAATCTCAGGCTTTTCACTAGAAGGCAGTCACGGTATTGAGAGTGAGTTCACATTTGAGCAAGACCTCAAACTCGATTTCCTCGAGCACTTGCATATGAACCCACACATCAAGACGGTTCTTTTTGATCCAGATTCTCAGGTCACTGACTTCGTGAGAGGTGAGTACGACTCTATTCAGATTCAAAGAGATGACGGGCAGGTTGAGGTTTTCAAGACCAACCCGGCTTTTGTTTATTTGAGTGAGAACTCGCTTTTGCAAGAATTCGAAATGCGCCAATTGCCAGAGCCTGATGACTTTGGCGGCGAGCACCATCATGTTGGTGCTGTATCAAGGCATCAGTGTAAACATCACAAATGGGCGAAAGAGGCTCCGGTTGGGCAATTGATCGAGTACATCGAGAAGTTCTGTCAGGTTGGAAACTCTGAAGAAGGTATTTCGAGTCTTGTAGATTACATGGGTACCGTCAAAGCTCAGATCCAAGCTCTGAAAAACGATCCGTTCCAATTTGGTGAGAAGATCACTGACCCTGGAGTTGAAATCGTTCTCGATTCGAGAGTGATCAACCAATGTGCCATCAACATGGTTGAAGGTGCTGTTATCGATGGTGAATTCGTGCCATCAGATTTGATGGTTGATACCGGTCTTCACGAAGTCGGTCACACCTTGGCTCTTCGTCACATCTTTGCTGGTTCTGCTGACGCGAAGAATCACTACGAAGAGGGTGAGATCGCTTGTGTGAAAACGCCAGCG
>JABSOQ010000086.1 GCA_013216195.1 Bdellovibrionales bacterium | reverse complement strand
GGTTTCGCTGTGTAGGGCGTGGTCAAGAGTTCGTTATGCCCATGACTTCAAAAATTAAAAATTGGGTTAAGAATAGGCTGCAATAATTCGAGCTAAAGAACTTGCCTTTCAGTATATGTAGCCTCAACATTTGTACACAGACACAGACACAGACACAGACACAGACACAGACACAGCGGGGGCAAAATGCAGGCGAGTGACGTGATTCAGTTTTGGTTCGAGGATTTGCAGCCCAAGCAGTGGTTCACCAAAGATAACAAGCTTGATCTCGAGATAAAGCAGAAGTTTGAAGACAGCATAAAAGCAGCTAAGCAAGGAGAGCTGTTTTCTTGGAGGCAGTCTGCAGAGGGAAGGCTTGCTGAAATTATTGTTCTTGATCAGCTGACAAGAAATGCCTATCGCGGCTTGCCAGAGTGTTTCGAAGCAGACCCAATTGCAGTGGTGCTTTCTCAAGAAGCTTATTTTGGTAATCACTATTTACAGGTTGATGAGTCTCGTCGCAGCTTCTTTTTCATGCCTCTGATGCACAGTGAATCAAAAGCGGTTCATGAGTTGGCGTTAGAAGTATTTTCTATGCCAGGCTATGAGGGCACCTTAGAGTACGAAATGAAACATAAGGCCATCATAGATCGGTTTGGTCGATACCCACACCGCAATGAGGTTCTCGGCCGAGAGTCAACCGCAGAAGAGATTGAATTTTTGGGTCAACCGGGTAGTTCTTTTTAGGTCAGTCGCTTCCAAGCACTAGTGACTCGCTTGCAACTGGCTCTGACAGGCAATTTCAGTAATTAAGGGGTCCAGCGTTAGGTGTTAGATCTACGCCTTAGGTCTAAGATGTGGCAGTATAAACTCCTATACACACTGGCTCTCATGAAAGAGAGCTGCGTACTCAAGGAGGAAGATCATGAGGCAAACACTGCTGTCTCTTTTTTTTGGTTTAGTTTTTTCGGCTCAAGCCTGGGCCATTCCTGAAGCTCCATTTAATGCTCTAAACACTGAAGTTTTAGCAACTGAAGACATGAGCTCTTTTGACTTCAACGGTATTGTTGCTCTTTCAAATTGCTCAGCTTCGCTCGTACATTTTGTTGGTCAGCCTAAAAGCTCACAGGCCTATGTTCTGACAAATGGTCACTGTATTGGTGGATGGGGCGGTTTTCTCAAGCCAGGCGAGATTGAATACTACAAACCGTCTCGTAAAAGCATGAATGTTCATAGAACTTTAAATGACAGAGTAAGAGTTCAGGCAAACACTCTAGTTTATGCAACCATGACAGATACCGACTCTGCACTTTACCGTTTGAATCAGACCTATGAGCAGTTAGAGGCACAAGGAATCAACAGTTTCGAGATGTCAGCTGAAGCACCTATGATTGGTCAGCCCATTCACATCGTGAGTGGTTACTGGAAACGAGGGTTTGAGTGTTCCGTTGAAGCTACCGTTCATGAGCTTCACGAGGCTGAGTGGGTTTTTAGAGATTCAATTCGCTACTCAGATCCGGGCTGTGAAGTCTACGGTGGAACATCTGGTTCACCTGTAATCGCACAGGGTGAGCGAGTGGTTGTGGGTGTGAACAACACAGGCAATGAATCAGGTCGTCAGTGTACGATGAACAACCCATGCGAAGTGGATAAAGACGGCAATCGTACCGTACTTGTGGGGCGAGGCTACGCTCAGCAGACCTACTGGTTCTATTCATGTCTGACTGAAGATTTCGAAATTGATCTCGATAGAGAAGGCTGTCAGCTACCGAAATAGCGAGTCGTAGAGACACAAACGTATTAAATTATTTAGACCCACTCTTAAAAGAGTGGGTTTTTTGTTTAAAGTTGATTTCAAGATAGTGTTATCCTAGATCTAAATCTAAACTTCTTTTCTTGAGGAGGAAGCATGCGTTCTTCAAACCCAGCTTTGGCTAGAGACCCATTTGCGAAAGCAAGAGGGGCAACCTCCTCAGGTGTTATGACCATGAATGGCAGCATCAATAAGGCTGGCTTTTTGATTGCCATTACCATGATTGCCGCAGGTGTTACCTGGACAAGTTATCTCGATACTGTGAGGCAAGGCTACGGCATGCCAATGGGCCTCATGTGGGGCTCTATGATTGCAGGCTTTGTATGTGCTATGGTCATTATCTTTAAGCCGACTATTGCTCCTATACTGAGCCCAGTGTACGCAGCCATCGAGGGGGCTCTCTTAGGTACAATTACTATGTACATGGAGTTGATTTACCCTGGTATCGCCATGCAGGCTTTGTTGGGCACATTTGGTGTGTTTGGTTTGATGTTGATAACCTACCGGATGGGTTGGATCAAAGTCACAGCAAAGTTTAGAAGCATTATCGGAATGGCGATGATGGGTGTCTTGATGATTTATCTCGTCACGATTTTCGGTTCATTCTTTGGTTTCAATGTGCCTTACATCCATGAAGGTGGGCCGATCGGTATCGGTTTTAGCGTTTTTGTATGTGGCTTGGCTGCCTTCAGTTTGTTGCTCGATTTTGACCTCATCGAAAATGGTGTACGCTCTCAAGCCCCAAAGTATATGGAGTGGTACGCGGCCTTTAGTCTGCTGGTGACTTTGGTCTGGTTGTATATGGAAATCTTACGGCTACTGGCCAAATCGCGAAAGTAGAGCTAGCAACTCCAACGTTTCAGTTTGAGACGAAAAAAGCCGATATCAGTATGATATGCGGAACTTCGTCTTCACAGTATTAGTATGGCTTGCCTTAGCTCCAATGGCTGATGGTGAAGAAGTTCGTCGTGGCGACCGAGCCACTAGAAAGCGTGAGGTCTATGCCAATATGGCAAGGCGTAGGCTTGAGTGTAACAATCTTGAAGAGGGTTTTTATCAGCAGATGTCGCAAACTCTAGAAGGGTCTGCGAGTAGTCTTGCCATCATTCAGAATTGTTTCCGCACCGAGCTTACTGAATCTGGCAGTTCTCGTGCTTGTCGCGACACGGCTATATTGCCCGAAGTAGAGAAGCTGCAAACCTTTCGAAGCACTTATCAGAAACTTTCTCGAGATCTAGCAGAGAAGTGGATCAGCGAGCAGGTGCCTCGTGACTACTATGAACGTTGTTTTTTGAATTCAGGTGGAGAAGTTGAGCAGCTTCGCAATGCCAGAATTCTGAAGATTCAACTTGAAGATCGAACACTATGTTCGAATCTAGAGCCGGCCTGGAATACCTACTTGTCTTTTAATTTGCTTGAGCATGCCAGAGAAGGAGCTCTAGGTTCAGGACTGTTTACTGATGAAGAGCTCGATGCCTTTGTTGAATATCATGGCTCGGCCCTGAGGCGGGTCTTGCCAGATAGCGTGGTTTACACGTTAGAGGTCAGTGATACAGATCTCAAGCGCGGATTACAGCATGGCTACAACCGCCTTGCAAATGCGGCAAGTCGATTTTCAGAACGAGTGAATGAGTGGGAGCCCGCCAACTACCACAAACTTTTTCTATTTGAGAATCAATGGAACCAGTGGACCTCAGAGCAGCCAGATGTTTCAGAGGAAACCGCACAGGCCTGTTTTCGTAGGCCATGCACTCAGGTCAACGATGCGAGGTGCTTTTCACAAATCACGGGCCTAGTTAGAGAGATGTTACCGATCGTGCCTTTCATCGATGCGATGGTCGGGCATCAAGACTTACTAGCAGCTCAACAAGCTGGAGTGATCACCCCACAAGAGGCCACGGCCGAAAGAGTCCGGCTCACTCTGATGGCCGCAGGAGGCACTTCGGGCCTTGGGGGGCTATCAGCAATAGCGGCAAGGCGTATAGCAGCTGCGGGAAACAGAGTTTTTTCTCGGTCTCTACCTACTGCAAGTCGTGAGACTTTGGCTGCAGTTCAACGATCGGGGCGAAGTGAGCTCTCTCGAGACGAAGCCGGGCAACTCAGCAGTCGCTTGGCTGCGAGTGATGAACTTAGCGAGGTGCATACAGCAATTGAGCAACGGCTTGCTAATTTGGCTGAAGGTACACCAGAGTTCAGAGAGTCTGCAGGAGAACTCTTGACCAGAGTGAACAGAGCAATCGCAGCAGACCCAGATGCTGCTGATAGCCCGACCCTTGCTTTTATGAATCAGCGTCTAGCGACTCTCGAGCAGATGACGCCTGGTACTCCCGAATTCGAATATGTTAGCAATCAGATCTCATCTGCGGCTCAAGCCATGAGCGAGATTGCGGCCTCAAGAGGTGACAACACTGCAGCTCGCTTCAACAACTGGATGGAGGCAAGGAGATTTACTGCTGCCGTAAGGGAGAGGCTCAGAAGTCGAATGAATTGCTTTACAAACAGTAGCCGGGCGAGCCTGAGAGAGTTCGACCAAAAGCAAGTCGTAGAGGTAGCCAAGAACTGTGTGCGTGGTGCTCCTAGGTTTTTTCAATCTTGGGTTAACGACCTTACGGGTTGGGTGTTGCCTCGAGCATTTGCTCAAGCTCAATTCGTGCCAGAGATAGAGTTTTCTAATCGATTCTCAAGAGTGACCGGGCGTTGTACCGCTGCGATGATTGCATCGGGTGCTCCAGCTTTGGGGGCTTTGTCGGTGCTTCAAACGACCGAGACTAGCGAACAGGTTGAGACGGGTTTGTCTATTGCGATGGGAGCAAGCTTGGCTGTTGCCAATGGGTGTATGGCAATGAACTTTTTAGATGTTGGTCAGAACCCTGTGAATCTCGAGCGCATTCGGGCCTCATACAGAGAGGCAGCCGCAAGAGGTGAGGTAACTCTAACGAGAACCCGATCGGGAAGCCTTGGCGCTCCAGCCTTGAGAGTTGAGTACAGCGATGGGCGCCAGATCACATATGCCATTGACCCAGGCACACTTGAGGTGAACATGACACCGAACACAGCAGCTGGTTACACCTCGGCAACTGACTTTTATTAAGGCGAAGTTTATGACAGGCTTTAGGGGTTAGGGCTTAGACCACCTCGAGCTGATGGTATTTTCAATGGGGGGCATATTCATATCGACATTGAGTCTGCTTTTGGAAACGACCCAAGACGGCTACGAAATTTTTTGGTCGACTACTGGTCACACGGTGAACTAGGTAGAGGCATCCTTGGTCGTGATGGTGTTAATGCCGCGCCTATTAGAACCGAGGCAGAAATTCGTCAGATTTCAGAACTGGTTGAGTATTTAGATGGCTTGGGTTCTGCGCCACTTACTGAAGAGAATTACAGAGAGATCGCTCGCTTCAATCGAGCTTTTGGCAAGTCTTCAAAACTCGGTCGAGGCTCCTCAGCCTTGAGGATGAAGCCAAGCTTAGGCACTCTCGAGATTCGAGCATTAAGGTCTCAGCCCACGGCCGACTATCTCGCTCGGCTCACCAGATTACTTGATGCGAGGATCAATTATACCAACTCTCAACCGGCGTCAGTGTTTTCGGTTGCTGATATTCGCTCGCGTCAGTTTACAGATGTGGGCAACGTAGAAGCATTTAAGCGATACGTTCATGAGTCAGGCTTAGACTTCTCGGATTACGCTTCTCTAGTGCCAGAAGAGCTTTTAACCCTCGCTCCGTTTGACCCTTGCGAGGATGCCTTCTCTACTTTGGCAGAGGAGGCTCGCTAGCCATTATAAAGCTTTCACTACTTTGAAAACTTGCTGAACAGCTCCAAGGTTTTGCAGAATTTTGGGCTCTCATAGCCACTCTGTTGACCAGGGCAGCATTGCAGATGGCGCAGCCTGTGCAGTAGCTCTGGGCCGTATCCAGAATAACAGATTAGTTTCATCGGCTTGTGCGATAGATCGGCTGCAGAAATCACTCGGAGATAGTTAATGGCAAGGTTCTCAAAAGCAAAATCGGTTCTCACATTTTTAGTGGCTGCTTGCGGCTTAGTGGCTATGGCAACCAAAGGTAGTTTGTCTTTTGCCCAAGGCCAGCCGGCATCGACTGTTGCCGAGATGATTGCTGAGCAACAAGAGCTTTGGTGCTCGAGAAGTCAGACGGCTCAGCAGATGCTGCCGATTCTTGAAAATGTTCTCGAGCTACGGGCTCTCGAGATCGCCATGCAAGGTCTTAGACGAGCTGACGTTTCGCAAGAGATCGGCTTGATTGATCAGCTTAGGCAGAGCCGAGAAGAGTATACGCTTGAGGCCTTTCAGGGTGAGTTAGTGAAAGTGGGTGAACAAGTGTCTGAGAAGTTGGGTATACCCTTGCTATCTAATGGCATGAGCTCAGCTGACGCCTCGGCCAGCCAAATTGGCGGTTTCATGGGCTTCTTGTTGAGTGAAGAAGATTCGGTTTCTTTTAACTTGTTTAGTTTTGCTTCTGATATTGAAGAGCCTTATTTGGCCAGAAAGTGGGCTCTTGAGTCTCCTGAGCTTTATCTTCAGGTGTTGACCCAAATCAAGCTGGGTGCAGACTCTTACCTTGGCGCAGATATTAGAGGCTTCACCTGGGGGCAATTTGTTAGAGGTCTTTTGTTGACCCCTAGCTGGAGCCCACTAGCCCAGGCTGACACAGTTGTGCCTTGGATCTCAGACGACAAAACTGTTGGCGATATGGGTGCGCGTCTGGAGCAGTATGCTATGCTGTCTCAACTCAAAGTCGATCAAATACGCTACGTCACTCCAGAAGACTACTTGTTGCAAGTTAAAATCTTCGAGCCTAGTAAAGATGATCGAGGCGCTGTTATTCAAAATGATGATGGCGAAGTTGTCGAAGGTGCTTTTGTGCCGAAATGGATGAGTGCACCCGAGCTTTTGCAATACAAAATTCACACTTATTGCCGCCCTCTAGTGAAGTTTCACTAGAGGTTTGCGACTACCTCACCGAGCAGCTATCAAATAGCTTCTCCAACATCTTTAATAGTATTGAACAGTTTAGCGTACTGTTCGTTGAGGTCTTCCATGACGAAGAAATTTGTGCCTAGTGTTCTGCGAATCATGAATGCCACGACCTGTTTGTCGATATCGTCGACTTTGTCTTTAAAGTCGTCTTCGCGATCATAGTCTCTCTCATTGCCCATTAAAATGTGATGCAGCAGGCTGTCGTATTCTTCGGCAGTGAGTCCCAATCTACCTGCCACAGCCACTTTGTCCTCTAGGGGGTTGTGCTCAGTTAGAAAAATGCCGAGGTCTAACGCCCATTTTGAGTGGGCCACAATTCTTAAGTTCTCATCCTCATTTGTGGTTCCGCTGAATATGTTTTCGATAAGGCTCCCGAGGGCCGATTCATCAGTAAACAAGTAAACGTTAATGAATTTTAGAATCTCAACGCTGTTGGCTATGCGTCCAATATCAGAAACATAAACACTGCACTGCATAGTTTTGATGCCAGATTCATCTGTTCTGGGGCCAAGAGACATGTCTGTGTATTCACGGGGTAGGATCTGAAACACATCACCTTGCAAAGGAACAGTCTGGGTTGGGCGAGATGTATGTGAAAAAGACAGCCCGAACCAGTTTGTTAGCAGACGTGAGGCTCGATCTCGAGATGAGCGCATAAATTGGTCAGGGTTTTCGCCAAGGCCATTGTTTCTTCCGAAATAGCCATCGGGGGCCTGATTGGTAAGTGCGATAGAGTTACCAATCGCTGGTGAAAACTCGTTGTTTACAGCTCTCTTTGCCTTTTCGTAATCTGTAAACGTTCCAGCTACTGACACAGAACATGTCAGGGCCACAATCGCAGCTAGTGTGTGCTTGTACATAAATCTCTCTTTTTTTGGCCCAACCAGAAGTCAAAATAGTGCTTTCAAATTTCAATATCCAAGGCAGTAAGAGCAAGATCAGCTCCAAGGGCAAGTGCCTGAAACTAGGTGATGAATGCAGTTTAGTGCTTGTCTAAACCGTGATTTGCTTAAACAGATTCCGCAAACTGTCGTTATACCCCAACATACGCTTCAGAGAATTGAGTCGCCACCTAAGGGTTTGCCGCAATAGCTTGCACAGGCCTATTTTGAGCACAAAAAAACCTCCCTTCTCGGGGAGGCTTTTTAATTTGATCTCAGGTTCAGAGTGCCCGAGACTTGTCTACATCTGCACCTGTGGAGCAGATGCATCTGAAGAGAGCGAGCCAGTGGCTGTCAGTTGAGGCCCATAAGTTGCGAGTCTCTGACCTGATTCGACATCTGTGAATTTCTCAAAGTTCTCTTTGAACATACTCGCTAGCTTAAGAAGAGTCGCATCGTACTCATCTTTGTCTTGCCAAGTGTTTCTTGGGTTCAACACAGAAGCTTCAACGCCAAACAAAGAAGTTGGAATTTCAAAACCAAATAGTGGGAAGGCCGCCCACTCTGTCTGCTCAATGGAACCGTCAAGAATCGCATCAATGATCTTACGAGTGTCTTTAATGCTCATTCTGTGGCCGACACCATAGGCGCCAGCTGTCCAGCCCGTGTTGACGAGGTAGGCGTTTGAGCCGTGCTCTCTCATTTTCTGGGCCAAAATTTCGCCGTACTTGGTTGGGTGCACACTTAAGAATGGGCCACCGAAACACGGAGAGAAAACAGCTGTTGGCTCTTTAACACCGATTTCGGTACCGGCAACTTTAGCAGTGTAACCCGACAGATATTGATACTCAGCTTGCTCTGGTGTTAGGCGAGATACCGGCGGCAAAACACCAAACGCATCGCAAGTTAAAAACACAATGTTCTTAGGGTGACCACCAACAGAGCTTGGCTTCACAATGTTGTCGATGTGGTGAATCGGGTAAGAAACACGAGTGTTTTCAGTTTTTGCATTGTCGGCAAAATCGACTTTGCCGCTTTCATCGTAGACAACATTTTCAAGTAGAGCGTCTCTGCGAATGGCGTTGTAGATGTCAGGCTCATTTTCTTTTGAAAGGTTGATACACTTTGCGTTACAGCCACCCTCGAAGTTGAAAATACCGTCGTTATCCCAACCGTGCTCATCGTCGCCAATAAGTTTTCTTTTCGGGTCGGCCGATAGTGTTGTTTTGCCTGTGCCCGAGAGGCCAAAAAACAGAGCGGTGTCACCTTCTTCACCTTTGTTGGCCGAGCAGTGAAATGAGCCCACGCCTTTAAGTGGCAAGAAGTAGTTCATCATAGAGAAGATACCCTTTTTAATCTCACCACCGTACCAAGTGCCACCAATCACAGTCATGCGCTCAGAGATATGTGCCGCGACGAAGACCTCGCTTCTTAGGCCTAACTCATCAAAGTTCTTGGCAGAAGTTTTACAAGAGTCGAGAATTGTCCAATCAGGCGTGAAGTCTTTGAGCTCTTCTTCAGTGGGTCGAATGAACATGTTTTTTGCAAAGTGAGCTTTCCAGGCCACTTCGGTTACCAATCGCACTCTGAGGCGCGAGTTGGGGTTCGCACCACAGTAGGCATCAACTACGTAAAGGTCTTTGCCATTCAACTGATCTTGAGAGATCTTTTTTAGCGACTCCCACGTTCTTTGATCTAGGGGAGTGTTGTCAGAGCCAGTACCTTCCCACCAAACGTTCTTTTTGCTCTCTTCATCAATAACGATGTACTTGTCTTTTGGTGAGCGGCCGGTGAAGCGGCCAGTGTCAACGGAGACTGCTCCGAACTCAGTTTCAGTACCCTTGGCCCATTCGCCATCAGGGTTACCTGTCTCGTGCTCGAAAAGCATTTCGTAAGATGGGTTGCGGATAATTGAGTTTGCAGATTCGATACCTAAACGATCAAGACCTAGTGCTGAAATCATTTCTTGAGATTCGGCTGACATAGTCACTCCTTAAGAGTTGAAATACCAAAATTGAAAGTCCCATGGTTTAACAAAGTTTTCGACCAATTGCCAAAGCTTGTGGGTTAAAAAATCACAAATAAAATCAAGGGCTTTCTGCTGTGCAAAAATTAGCCGATCAGAGCCAAAATGAACACGATTTCGGCACCCTAGCCACAGGTTTGAATTGAAGCTGATCAGGACTGGCAATATCGCCACAGTTTGGCTATTCTCTATAGGTGATTTCACTAAGAAAATTAATGATTTATACAAGTTGTGTTGGGGCAATTGTGGGCTTTATGGCCGCCTCGAGTATTTGCCGGGGCGCTGGAGCAGCTGACAGTAAAGAAGAAGCCGAGAAACCTCTGAGGTTGGTGATTATAGGTGACTCTCTCACCGCAGGTTATGGTGTGAGTAAGGCAGATGCTTTTCCCGCTCAGCTACAAAACATTATCAACGAGTCAGGTGATTTGAAAAGACAGATCAAAGTTGTAGCCGCAGGTATCAGCGGCTCAACTTCAGCGAGTCTTAAGAAGCGATTGGCTTGGCAAATGAAGCTTAAGCCCGATGCCATAATGTTTGCTATTGGTGCCAACGATGGCTTGCGAGGTCTTGAGCCCGAGCAGATGAAAAGCAATTTGCTTGATGCCATTAAGACCTCTGAGCAAGCAGGTGTGAAAGTGATTTTGGCAGGTATGAAAATGCCGATGAATTACGGGCAAGCCTACAGAGCCAAGTACGAGGCTGTTTACAGTGAGCTTGGTCAGCTGCCTGGCCTAATTTACATTCCGTTCTTGTTGAAAGATGTTGGTGGAGTCAAAGAGCTAAATCAATCAGACGCGATTCATCCCAACGAAAAGGGTCACACGAAAATGGCAGAGAATCTCTGGGCTCAACTCAAAGAGGAGAAATTCTTTAAAGCACTGCGAGCAAAGCCCGAAATGAAGATACCCAGTGGAGCTGAATTTAAAACTATGAGAAATCAGATGGTTTCAGAATTGGTGCAGAGTCGATGATGTTGCAGGCAGAGTCTTTAAAAAAAGGTTTTCAGCAGGGAGGCCAAGAGATCTTGGCAGTTAACGACGTGAGTTTTTCTGTGAACAAGGGTGAAACGGTTGCGATCGTAGGACCAAGTGGCAGCGGCAAGACAACATTGCTGTCTTTGCTAGCGGGTTTAGAGAACTCCGACTCTGGCCAAGTGACTATAGATGGCAAAGTCATTACGGGTTTGGGCGAAGCTGAGCTCACCAGATATCGTGGTGAAAAGATCGGAATTGTGTTCCAGCAGTTTCACTTGATGCCTCACCTAACAGCGCTTGAAAATGTATCTTTGCCTTTGGATATCGCCGGCGAAGATCAAGTTCGGGATAAGGCTTTGAAGGCTTTGAAAAATGTGGGTCTAGAGAACCGGGCAACCCATCTGCCAAGTCAACTCAGTGGTGGTGAATGTCAGAGGGTTGCGATCGCCAGAGCAACTGTAATTCAACCAGCAGTGCTGTTTGCCGATGAGCCAAGCGGCAATCTCGATACCGAAACTGGTGGTAGAGTTACCGACATACTTTTCGAATTGGTCAAGACTACGCAGATGACCATGATACTGGTCACCCACGATATGGAGTTGGCAGGCAAGTGCGACCGTATACTTAGTATTAGAGGCGGCCTGCTTCAGAACTCAAATTGAAAAGCCACTCCTAGAGTTGGTACCCAACCGTATTCGACTAAAATCTCTTCGGTGTCTTCTTCGGCTTGCTCGAGTGTGGCTTGGCCAATACTCGAGTTGTCAAAATTGCCAAGGCCGGTGGCCATCTGAATCTCAGCAGAATAAACTCTCATTAGCCCGGCATTAAATTGAAAAGACATTTGCTTTGCAACCGGTAGGTTGTAGCCCATTCCGATCTCTAGGGTTTGTAATTCATCTTCGATATCAACTCGCGGGTCTTTTCCTGCGTTGATTAATGCATCTGTCATGTTTGGGTATTCGACCCCCGTGCTCGCCTCTAAGACTTTTGATATTTCACCTCGCCCAGAGCCTCTGACTCCTTGAAAGTGGAAATAGGTCGACCAGCTAGAATTGATGCTATAACGGTAGCCCAGCTTTAAGGTGCCATTGTCTTGCAATGCGGCCTCGGCAAGATCTTGGTAGGCTGAGTTTTCACCCAGCCTGGCAGCGCCTCTTCCTATGGCGGAAGCAAAACCAGGTGGAATCCTGCCGAGACCCAAATATACGGTATGAGAATTGTTCAATGTAACGCCAGCTTGTAGCCCAAAGAATGTTGGCAGCGTGCTTTCAAGTGCGACATGAAAACGCGTGCTAGAGTTCTCTTGCGCAGTAACACTAGTGGCGGCGAAAGTTAAGATGAGTAATGTGATCCATTTCATGATGTGCCTCCAATTAAAAGCAAGTCTGGTTGATAAAGCCAAAGATGTTCTGTGCATTTGTCGTGACGCTGCCTTGGTTGACCTTTAGCTCAGTGATGTTGCCGAGATCTTTCAAAGAGATGCGGTTGTATTTCGCCAATAGGCTTGCAGGTTCACCATTGATCAGATGATCACCGAATTCAGGGCTGTGAATATCTTGCGTGTTGTAATCCATAAGGTAGCTCAAGTGGACTTTAATCTGATTGTCGTCGGTACTGAGGTGACTGATTGGTGATGCCTCTTGCATGCTCTCAGCATAGCGTTCATCGTAGTACTCAGGGTTAGCCTCATACTGTTCGCTGGTGAATCCATAGAACTGCGAGATACCCATATCGGGAACAAAATTTGGTATTTTCAAGATCTCACCAATTTCTTTTACGGTGAGCGTTGGCTGAGTGTCGCTGAGAGCCAGGCATGGCACTCGTGTTGAGTAGTGGTCTCTTGGGTTTGTGCTTAGTGTGTCTTTGAGGTCATCGTGAAAGGCCATCCACATGGCGATACCGCCGCCTGCTGATGTTCCAGTTAATGCGATTTGATCAGCACTGTAGCCGTGGGTTTGCGATCTCATGCGAAGGTCTTGTAATGCTGAAGCTCCATCGCGCATTTGAACTGGGTATTCACCTGTAACACCCTTTTCGTAAGCTGAGTCGCCAGACAGTCTGTAGCTGATTGTTGCAAAGGCGTAACCTTCTTCAAGGTACCTGCCTGTTCTGTTAGTTCTGCGGTAGGCACTTGATTTGTCGCCTTGATAGTAACCTCCACCGTGTATGTAAATCACAAGAGGGGTGTCACCAGAAGCCTTTGGAGTATTTGGAAGCCAGAGATCGTAGTTCTGCCTCGAGTGATCTCCGTAAGAGATAGTAGCGCATTGATAGGTGTTTCCGTTTTGATGCTCGCAAGGTTTGAAATCGGCTGGCGTAATTTCAGTTGTCGAATCATCACGAGGCACTTGATCGTCAGTTGTTGGACGGTTCTTGAAGAACCTCCATATAGCTGTCGTCGACTCCATGTCATTGTTGACAGGGCCGGTTGGCAATATGCTGCCTGAATTGCCGGGCCAGGTATGGCCACCGCCGGTTACTTTTAAAAACCGAAACTTCGCATTGCCAGAGCAGTTGTAGTCGTACTCTGCTACGGTCGAGCTGTCCTCTGTGTCGAGATCAAGTAAGTCACTGATTTTTGCAGACTTGCTGCAGCTCAGGTTATTAGTCCAATGCAAAACACTATCGGGTACCGTTAAGCGCTCGCCAAGTATCGGCTGGCCATTTGGGTGGTAGACAAACTCTTCATCGTATCTCATAAGTGGGTCTTCTGTGCCGTTGATAAACAAGAAAGGCTTTTCGAGCTTGCCCTTGCAGTTGGCTTCGATGTTCTTAGGCAAAGCCGCCATAACGGACACAAAACCAGCAAATCCCTCTGGCTTTTCGCATGCCACTCTCTGAGTCATCATGCCACCATTTGAGGCTCCAATTAGGTAGACTTGAGAGCCGTCGATCCCGCTGTACTGAGACTTTAATAACTCAATCAATTGGACGATGTACTTTGTGTCATCAATGTTGACGTCGTGGCCGATGTAGCCATCGATGTCTCGGCCATCATTCCAGTGGCCGCCTCGGGCTCCAGCCTCAATCAAAGCTTCGGGATAAACTACGACAACCTGTCTTTGATCGGCTAACCGTTCGAAGCCATTGTTTACGTTTGACCTAGCTTTCTCAGAATTGCCACCTCCACCGTGAAGAACAACATAAAGAGGTAAAGACTGAGTGCTGTCGGCGATGACAGGTGTGTATACCAAAGAGCTTCTTTGGTAGCTGTCGAGTTCGAAGTCATAATCGCTGATACCTGTTGGAGGAAAAGTCTTTTCAGCCGCCACTGGTTCTAGGTCGTCTTCAGGTGGAATCACCTCAACCTCTTGAGGCACATTGTCTGGTGCAGGGTCAGACTTTGCGCTGCTTCCTACTCCGGAGCAGTTTTGAAAACCCGTTATAAGTAAACCTGTCAAAATCAGTACGATCCCACGGGATCCCAGTTTTATTGCTTTCATACCCTTCTCCTTATCTTCTACAGATTAGAGGTTTTCGGCATGAGTCTGAACAGAACAGCAGAGCAGAGAAAATTTGGTAACCTGCTGAATTTACGAGCATTTAACGATGCTATATGAATCTGAGATATGGGTCAAAGCAGCGATTTCTCGGCATCAGGGCCCTCGTTATAGCCAGGGGAGCGAATTAGGGGTACCACTTTAATATGGCTAAAAATTCAAAGGCGCTTCTCATCTTGTTGTTGTTTCTCAGTGTGCTGATCAATACCGGCTGTGCCACTATTGGTGCAGACGGCGATGAGCAGGTGGTCTTGGTAAACTCAGAGCCACAGGGGGCTCGAGTTTTATACAGAGGGCAAGACGTTGGCTCAACTCCGATGTTCTTGCAGATGGAAGCTGAAGCTAAGCCTTCTTTTGATATTCAAGGGCTAGGTTTATCTGAAAAAAAGACCGTGAATCTTGAAACCAAATACCGCTGGAAACGAAGTTTTCTCTACAACTTTGTTTGGGCCATAAGCTATGCACCAATTGGCTGGCTAGTAGATTATTTTACTGGAGGAGCCTGGGAGATTCAGTCTCCAGACGTCATTCAGTTGCCCGGAGCTAAGCCGGCAACTGTGCCGAAGTCGCAACAGACTCTCGCCATATCCCCACCGAGAATTCGCTCTTTTGAGATCTCATCTCAGTTGGGTCGGGCTTTAGAAGAAGACTTGAGGAGAAACACGCCGTATCAGGTTTATGACTACCGGTATTCTGAACCTCGCTTCTACTCTTATGAACGCATGCAAGGTCTTCCTAAAGACCCTCAGACTCAAGAGTTGCTGTTCAGTGAATTAGAGAACGACTTGGTAGTGGTGTCGAAGGTAAAGGCCGTGAGCGATAAGACCATTCAAGTTAGCGGCAGCATCAAAGATGTTTACACAGGCAAAGTGATCAGCAAATTTAAAAGAAACTACGCCACAGATAACTTGGCAGTGAACAGTCATATCTATTTGGCAAAAAACTTGGGTGATTATTTTTACTTTCTGCCCAATACGTTTTTTGTGAATTTAGGCAGGCCCACACAGTCGATTACTATAGATGATCAAGAGTACAATGGCAGTCTTACCCGGTCAGACTCAGCTTTCGATCAAGTTGGGCAAGTGATCGAGAGAATCAGTTTGAGTCGAGTGATCCCAATTCAGAATACAAGAATAAGCCACTGGGATTTTAGCTTTATACCCGATTTTAATGTGTCTCGAGACACCATTCAGTACGAGGGCTTCACCCCAATCGAAGACCAGAGTTTTAAGCGACTAGTAGTAAGTGTTGGGTACGGTGGGCGTGTGGCCTATGTGGCCAACTGGGGTATGCCTTACCTTGATCTAGTGCCTCACCTTGGTTGGACCCAAATATCTTCTAGCGGTGGCGATTTCGATGTGAATGTGACAGATGACTTTATCGCGATGTCGATCGAGCTTGGGTACATTTACCATTTGAATCGGCATTGGATTGTTAAGGCCTTCTCTAGGTCTACGGGTGAGAACCCTGAAATCTGGCAAAAGGTTATCAATGAGACAAACGACTCTGAATTTCTGATAGACTCAAACAACAAGTTATTTGCTGGGATTTCTTTTGGCTATCGTTTTGATTTTGGAGATTGGCAGGAGACCTTTCGCCCCATCAGGTAGTGGTATTTCAAGGAGTGTAATTTGAAACTGTTGAAGTCATTTCTCGCAGAGCTTCGATCAAACTCTCGGTTTACGATTCTTTTTGTTGTGAACCTCTCTTTGGGTTTAGCAGGCTTTGTGGCTCTCGATGCCTTTCGAGTCTCGATTGATCTGACAATGAAGTCTAGGAGCAAAAAGATCTTAGGCTCTGACATGGGTATTTCGGCCAGAAGGCCGTTAACCGAAAAAGAAGTGGCGATGGCACTCGCCCAGCTGCCCGTCGATACCAAACAAACGCAGACCACCGAGTTTTATTCAATGGTGGCACCGACTAAGTCAGACAACACGGCCACTCGACTGGTGAAAATCAAAGCTGTTGATCAGGTTTACCCTTTTTATGGAGGAATGGAATTCTTAAGTGGCGAGTCTATAGAGGGTGAGCCTTTTGTTGAGCTGTCAGATGGTTTGCAAGTCTGGGTTTACAAAGAGCTGCTGTTTCAACTTGATGTGAAGAAGGGTGACAAACTCAAGATCGGTGAAGAGACTTTTGATATTACAAGAGTTATCACCGAAGACTCTACTGCAGGAATGGGAGCTTCATTTGCACCGACGGTGTACATTGGCCAAGCCAATGTGGCCTCGACTGGGTTGGTCACTAAGGGGAGTGTGGCCTGGCACTCGAGGTTGTACAAGCTACCTGCCGATCTCGAACAAAACATGGAGCAATTTAAAGATAAGATCTTTGAACAAGCTGAAGATGGCGACCTAA
>JABSOQ010000085.1 GCA_013216195.1 Bdellovibrionales bacterium | reverse complement strand
TACTCAGAGCCTTCAGCCTTGGCCGCCGCAACACCTTCACCCAGCTCAACAGCACTCACCGCACCGAGGCTCATGTAAGCTTTAGCCAGCTCAGACTTCATTTTTCGAAACACAGGCTCACCCAAACCGGCCGGAACGCCCTTGATTTGAATCTGAACCTTACCACCATAGCTCTTGCCCTCAGCTTTAGCTTCTAGCAACAGCTTCTCGACCTGACCTGGATCATGAAAAGGAAAGCGCGCTGGTAGCCCATCTAGATGCGACCGCGACACTTGCTCAGCGGTGAGAGCCTGCAATTGAGCATCTGACAGCTCAAAGGGCCCAACTTGAGTTGCAAAAACCGATAAATCCAAGTCTGGCAACTCTGTCTTTAAAAACATTTGGGCCACTGAACCAGCCATTACTCGCGAAATGGTTTCTCTACCAGAAGACCTTCCTCCACCCCTGTGATCAACATGACCAAACTTTAGCTTCCAAGTGTCGTCGGCATGACCAGTTCGGGGCTGAGACTTAATCTTGTCGTAGTCTTCTGATCTGGCATCTTTATTTTTAACTATTATGGCGATCGGTGTTCCTAGGGTTTTGCCTTCAAAAACGCCGCTCAAGACCTCTGGCTTATCACTCTCTTGCCTGCCTGAGACTGTACTCGACTGCCCCGGGCGGCGGCGACTAAGCTCATCAATTAGCAATTGCTCGTCGAAATCAACACCTGCAGGACAGCCTTCAATAACAACGCCCATAGAGTGACCGTGACTCTCACCAAAGCTTACAATTCGAAATAACTCTCCAAATAAGTTGGCGCTCACAATTTGGCCTCCTGCCAAATTTTTTGCTGCAGTTTTGCCTGCAATTCAAACATCTTTTCACCATTGATATATTTAGCACCAGTTTTTAGGGCATACTCACGTCCTGGTGAATCCATAGTGTAGTTTAAGTCTATGACCATCTCGATCTTCCAATCTTCAGGAGGCCATTTGCAGTTCTCTTGTCGCGACCGCCCCACTGCCCAAATCAAAGCACGAGGGCTATCGGCCTCACCCTCACCATCATGTGGCTTTGACTGCCTTGCTGAGTAAGAGACTGACTTAGGAAACACCTCTTTAAGAGGCGTGAGAGTGCCACCACCACCCCAAATCACCAGCTCAGACTCTCTCAAACCTAGGCCAGCAATGGGCTCTAAATAAGCCTCAAGCCCCTCAAAATCTGTGTTGTGACCATGCCACTCATTTTTCTCTTCATTCCAGACGAGTGTATTTACTGACTTGAACTCCTCGGCATCACGAGATGCCACACCGGCAAGAGAGTAGGCCTGCTTTTTAAATGGTGCTGTCACGGCGGCGGCATGCAAACCAAGTTTTTTTAGCACCTCCACTTGGTCATCAAAATTCTCTTCATCTAGAGTTATTGAAACAAATGGCATCTTTCTTTCTTCAAAGAAGCTGCGGTGAAAAGAAGGAGACAAAGAGTGATAAACCGGCTGACCTAGTACAGCGGCAAAAGCCGTAAAGTGAGGCATGGCCATAATCCATTCACTCAAATAAGGCTGATCTGGGCTTGAACCGGCCCCTTCTCTAAAGAACGACATTTTCATTTGCCTACCGAAAAGGGCTCGGTACCAGCGCCAACGCCCTGTCTTTGAGGTTGGCAAAAAAGTTCGGTTGAGTGGGTCTTCCTTCCACCAAAGGTGGCCATCTAAGAGTTCTGACCAGGTCTCAATTTCAACGGCTAACTTGAGATGAAAGTCTTTAGGAGCCGACTCTTCGAATTTAAGAAGGCTATCCATTAAAGAATCTTGCCGTGTGTGCAGTGAATAGACCCCCGGCCCTGGGTAAGGGCAAGGCCCTTTCTCAAATGGCCAATCAAAAAGTACACCTGCCAACGAGATATTAGACAAAAAGGTCTTGTGAGGCTGCCGAAAGCTCAGTAGCAACTTGTTTTTTGGAACGACCCCAAGCACATAGCGAATGAGGTTGTCTTCTAAAATGTCGTCACGAACTTCAAAACGATCGATCTCCCAGTGAAGTCTCCGCCCGATAAAACTTTCGGGGCCAGAAAACTTTCTGAGGTCTTTCGGAAACAATGTCAGACAGCCCCAAGCTCGATGACCTGGAAAGCCCAAGAATACTGTCTCATACTTCTTCGAGTCAGAGAGCCCCTCCATCATCATCAGCTGCTCATCAGCTGTCTGCAGATACTTGTACTCTCTTTCAGTATACCTCGACATGTAATCATCGAAGTGCGATAGCTCTGAATCGAGCTTTGGCCTGTCAAAAAAGATACGACCATCTCGGTCTGTCGGGCGTCTCAACCACAAAACCTGTGAGGGATCAGTGAAGGGGCCTGCGTAGCCTGCGCCTAACGCAATATACACCGAGCCTGAATGGTTTTTGTACTCTTCACCCAATCGTTTAACAGTTGCGGCCTCAACCTCTCGGAAACCCTGCAGGCCTTTATCAGCGAAAATTTGATGAATGCTCTGGCCTTGTTCAATTTCAATCTCACGGTCCACATCAACTACGACGCATTCAATGCCAACTTCAGTGTAATAGCCCTGCACCCGACTTAAAAAAGTCGACTTGCCCACACCTCTTTGCCCAACAACGAACGTGATCAAATGTTTTCCCCAACGATATCCCAGAATTCCGGGAAACTCTTATTCACTACAGACTTATCCTTAATTTTGATACGGAAACCTTGAGAATTCAACAAAGCAACAGCCATAGCCAAACGGTGATCTTCTTTTGGGTCAAAGTCTAATTCTGGTGCGCTTTCTGGTCTTACTGGACTGCCGTCGAACTTTAGCCCGTCATCAAACATCTCAGGCTTGCGACCAAGCTTCTCAAACAAAGCTGCCATTTCACCCAAACGGTCTGACTCCTTGAATTTTAAATGAGAGCCCCCCCGAATCTCAGATGCCCCTTCAGCAAGAAAGCAAAGAGCACTCAAAACTGGAAACGTATCAGGGCAATTTTCAATAAAGAACTCAGCGCCCACTAACTTGGAACTTTGCGAGACCTTTAAGCCTGAGGCTAGGCTTTCAACCTTGGCCCCCAACTTGTCCAGCATTTCAGGAAAAATGGCATCAGGCTGAAGACTGTCACTCGGAAATTTAGGAAAGTGCGCAGACCCACCTGCTGCAGCAAAAGCTGCTACTGCAAAACTAGAGCTCATGTCGGGCTCTAATGACAACTTCACAGCTCGAGGAGTCTGAAAGGGTGCAACATGAATCTCATTATCTGTTAACTGAATAACCATGCCGAGAGCTTTCATCATCTGAATTGTCATCTCAAGATAGCCTTGTGAAACCTGCTCACCCTGTAGATGAATGTAGAGGTCTCGCTCAAAAAGCCAGCTGTTCAACAACAGAGCCGAAGCGAACTGACTGCTCTCATTTCCCTTGATAAAAAGGCCATCGCCATGCAAATGCCAACCATAAGATCGAATTTCAAAAGTCGTATCTGTAGTCTCGACCTGACAACCCAGCTGAGCCAGCAGCCTGATCAACTCAGCCTGAGGCCTCGCCATCAATCGCCTCGAACCATTGAGCACATATTTGCCCTCTTTGCGTGACACTCTCAAAGCTAGAAAACGCAGTACTGTACCGGCTTGACCCACATCGAATTGCGTTTGTCCTGTGCTAAAAGCCTGCAGAGCCGCCCTCATCTTCTCAACATCATCGGCTTTCGATTGGCCTTGTATGTCTATTGCCGGCAAGTAACTTTGAGCAATCAAGGCACGATTGTACATTGATTTCGAGCTGGGAAGAGTACCAAGAAAACTAAAACTCACGCCGGCGACCAACCCTGCCGTTGCGCCTCAGTCAGAAACGAATCGATATCGACAGTTTTTCGAAATGCCTTACCAATGCCTTTTAGAAAGATAAAAGTCAGTTGATTCGGCCCACTGACTTTCTTGTCTTCACGCACAAGCTTTTCTAAACGTGCTCGAGTCAGACTCCTCTTACCCTTAATGAACTGGTGAATTTTTGGAACCCCAACTCTTTCATGCAAAAAATCGAGAATGACCTCTTGGTCTTGAAGGCTCAGGTAACCATGGTGATGCGACCAATGCGCAGAAAACACAAGCCCCAGCCCTACAGAGACCCCATGTGCAATGCCATAGTAACTCTCCAGCGCATGACCAAAGCTATGCCCTAGGTTTAGAATTTGTCTCTCACCTTTTCTCTCGAATGGGTCTTTCTCTACAACTTTGTTTTTAACCTCTATGG
The DNA here is from genome assembly GCA_013216195.1 of Bdellovibrionales bacterium. Lineage (GTDB taxonomy): Bacteria > Bdellovibrionota > Bdellovibrionia > Bdellovibrionales > UBA1609 > JABSOQ01. Next base: position 12,533 of record JABSOQ010000085.1, on the reverse strand, counting down.
CCTCAGGCAAAAGCTTCCAATAGGTAGCAAAGTCGTTGTAATCTGCTGTCTTGCCCTCATCAAAAAAGTTACCACCCTCGATCAACAAGGTCTTGGCCAATTCTCCCGCCGCAGACTTAATCTCTGCAACCGGCAGAGCCTGCAGCACCTCTTTCGCAATCAAAACAGCCTCGGCCGGGTAAAAGGTACCCACTTGATTTTTCACTGTGTTGACGTTGAGAGCCGTCTTGCCACCATGGGCACTGTCAACGGCCGCCAAGAGAGTCGAGGGAACGTGAACCAACGGAACACCGCGCTTGTACACACTCGCAAAAAAACCAGCAAAGTCTCCAACAGAGCCACCACCTAATGCCACAACTACCAACTTGCCGTGCCCCTTTGCCCCTATACGCTTGACGATCTTCTTCACGTGACCCGGAAAATAATCTAACTCTTTAAGCCTTTCACCTGCCGTGACTGGATACTCGATCTTTTGACCTACTTTGAGCCACTTCGAGACGGCTTCATCTTTTTCGAGTTTTCTGTCGTATACCACCAACGTCTGATCAGGCGCATAGCCCAATATTTCAGACAGCTTCTTCAGGGTCGGAAGTTTTTTTAAGTAGGCAATTTTTGTGTCCATATTGGCTCTGTCTAATTCTTAAGCTTAGGATCCAGGGCATCTCGAAGACCATCTCCGAGAAGGTTAAAGCTTAACACGACGATGAGAATACACAAACCAGGCAGTGTCACAAGCCACCAAGCATTTTCGATATAAGCCCTCGCATCTGATAGCATCACGCCCCACTCAGGCGTCGGTGGCTGAGCACCTAGACCTAGAAAGCCCAGCGCAGCTACATTTAGAATGCCATCACTAAAACCAAGAGTAGCCTGAACAATGATAGGCGCCATACAGTTTGGCAGAACATTTTGTACCGCAATTCGAAAATGACTTGCTCCGAAACCCTTCGAGGCGCTTACGTAGGTCTTACTCTTCTCGGCCAACACAGAGCCTCGCACCACTCTGATGAAACCGGGTAAAGCAACGACACTCACAGCTATCACAGCATTTATCAAGGAGGGGCCTAAAACAGACACCACAACGATTGCTAAGAGAATACTCGGCAGAGACATCAAAATGTCTACGACCCTCATGACTGCGGCATCAAACCAACCACCAAAATACCCGGCCAATAGCCCTAACAGCACACCAAATGTTGCCGACAACAAAACTACCATCAAGCCAACGCCTAAGGAGACCCTGGCGCCATAGATCAATCGACTTAGCGTATCTCGACCAAGATCGTCGGTACCAAGCAGAAAACCCGACACACCATCTGCGACAAAAGATGGCGGGAGACCTAGCCCAGACTCGTGGACCTGAGAAGGGGCATGTGGGGCCACGATGGGCGCAAAGATAGCAACAAAGGTGAAAAGCACTAAAACCGAAAGAGAGAGCAGGGCTCCCTTGTTTTTTGCCAAGGCCTTCAACACCGTCATGACATGAGATCCCGAATGTAAGGGTTCACCCACATGTAAAGCAGATCTACGATCAGGTTCACGATCACTATCGCAAAAGCGATTAGCAAAACCCCACCCTGAATAACTGGGTAATCTCTTGCGGTGACACTAGCGACCAACCAGCGGCCTATGCCCGGCCATGCAAAGATCGTCTCAGTCAGAATTGCGCCAGTGATCATAGTGCCAACCATCAAACCGATGACTGTGATAATCGGAACAAGAGCGTTTCTAAGGGCGTGACCATAAAGCACTCGGACTCTCGACAGGCCTTTTGCCTTCGCAGTTCGAATATAGTCTTCACGCAGCACCTCAAGCATGCTCGAACGAGTCATTCGCGCAATCGAAGCAAGAGGTATTGTACCTAGAGCAATAGAAGGCAAGATCAAATGTTTAAACGCATCCCAAAAAGCTTCGAAACCATCTTCACTGAACCAAGTGTCTATCAGTAGGAAGCCTGTAACCGTTGGCACATCAAAAAACACACTGATGCGTCCAGACACTGGAGTGATCCCCATGCCTACTGAAAAAACCAAAATCAAGATCAAGCCCCACCAGAAAATAGGCATGGAATAGCCGACAAGGGCCCCTCCCATAAAAAAGTAATCAAAGAAAGAGTTTCGCTTCGCCGCAGCCAAAAGGCCTACAGGTATGCCGATCAAAACTGAAAACAGCAAGCCGACGAAAGCCAACTCGAGGGTCGCAGGAAAGCGAGCAAAGAATTCTGAGACCACGGTCTTTTTCGAAATCACAGACGTGCCCAAATCACCTGTCAGCGCATTGCCAAGAAACTTGAAGTACTGAGTGATCAATGGCTGATCTAGACCCAAATTCGCACGCATCTCGGCAATGACTTCAGGTGAGGCACCACGCTCACCTATCATCAACAGAACCGGATCACCGGGCACCAAACGAATGAGCACAAAAGCAATCACCGTCACCCCAAGAAAGGTCGGTAATGAAGTCAGCAGTCGGTTGAGCAGCACTCGTAGCATCTAAATCTTCTTGCAAAAAAAGTTCACTTCAAATCAATCTCAGAAAAGTCCTCAGTGCCAAACGGGCTAAGCTGATAACCTTTCACTCTAGCTGACATAGCCTTAAAGACTTTCGCATGTGCGAGAGTGACCCAAGGGATCTCAGTTTTGAAGATCTGTTGTGCTTCTTTGTAAAACTCAGAGCGCGCCTTCAAGTCAGTAGTGGCCTTCGCTTTGTCGACCAAACTCTCAAACTTCTTGTCGCACCAGCGAGCAACATTACTACCCGCTTTTACAGCCGCACACCCCAACAAGACATTCAAGAAGTTGTCAGGGTCTCCATTGTCACCTGTCCAGCCGAGCTGAATCATTTGATGGTCGCCTTTTCGAGCTTTCGCAAGATAGGTGGGCCAGTCATAACTCACCAGGTTCACTTGAATTCCGATTTTTTTCAGATCTGCCTGGATCAACTCGCCCATTTTCTTGCCATTAGGGTTGTAGGGCCTTGATACGGGCAACGTCCAGAGATCAAGCTTCATTGGCATTTTCACACCGGCACTCTTCAACAGATCTTTAGCCTTTTCGATAGAGTACTCGTAGTCTGTTACATCTTTGGCGTAAGACCACATGGTTGGCGGTATCGGATTCTTCGCCACCTTTGCATTGCCCTTATAAATCGCCTTAATGTACGAACCGCGGTTCAATGCGTGATGAATAGCCTGGCGTACACGCTTATCATCTAGCGGCTTCTTCTCAACATTCATCGCCAAGTAACCAATATTGAGACCCGGTCTTTCAAGAACTGCGATCGTTTTGTTTTGCTTCATCGCCTCAAGGTCGATCGGAGACGGCTCAGCAATGAAGTGACATTCACCGGCTTTCAGCTTTTGAAAACGAACATGCGGGTCGGGCGTAATCGCAAAAACAACTCGGTCCACCTTAGGTGAGCCCATGAAGTATTTTGCGTTCGACGTGTAACGAATCAAATTGTCTTTTTGATACTTTTTGAAAACGTAGGGGCCAGTACCAACTGGATTAATCGCCATCTCTTCTGGCTTCTTGGCCTTCTTTAGCTTGTCACCATACTCTTTCGACAGAATGCTAGCGAAATCCATAGCTAGGTTGGCTAAGAAGGGCGCCTCGGGTCGGCTCAGCACAAACTTCACAGTATGGTCATCAATCTTCACAATGTCTTTGATGATCTTGCCCATCTCCATAGAGTTGAAATACTCGTAAGTTCCTCCATTTACTTTATGATACGGGTGCTCTTTAAACCTTTGTCTGTTGAAAGAGAACACAACATCGTCGGCATTGAAGTTACGGCTTGGTTTAAAGTAGCTCGTGCTATGAAACTTCACGTCTTTTCGAAGAGTGAATGTGAAGGTCAAACCATCTTTGCTGGTTGTCCACTCTTTGGCCAAAGAGGGCACTACTTTTGTTCCGCCTCGTTCAAACGTTACCAACCGGTTGTAGAGCATCTTTGAGCTCGCGTTAATTGTTGGACCATCTGTGCCCATTTGAGGGTTGAATGTCGAAGGGCTGCCTTCAGAGCAGTAGACAAAAGTTTTCTTTGCAAAAGCACCGAATGATGTCATCGCAAGAGCTAACAAAAGAACGTAAGCGCGAGAACTAAAACGCATAGGACAGACCTCCCAAAGGCTTGAGCTTATTGAGCTTTTTCTAAACCTCGGTAGTCTAGGCTGGAGCTAGCAGGAATTCAACTTCAGACTCCTTACAGTCCCCTCAGACGCTAAGCAGCAGAACTCCTATTGGCTGAGCTATCAAATGCTTTGGCCTACAGCACCCTCCGGATTGGTGCCTCACCAACACTCTCTAGGTAATTGTTGATTTGAGAGAAAGGCTTACTGCCAAAAAAGCCTCTATGAGCCGACAAGGGTGATGGGTGTGGAGCCTTTAAGACTTTGTGGCGAGACTCATCAATAATCTCACCTTTCTTTTGGGCATAAGCTCCCCAAAGCACAAATACAATACCGTCACCCATTTCGCTAAGAACCTCTATAGCCTTGTCTGTAAAAGTCTCCCAACCCCTCTTCTGATGGGAACCTGCCTTGTGAGCCTCTACGCTCAGTGTGGCATTAAGCAACAACACCCCCTGTTTAGCCCAGTGGGTGAGGTCACCCGATTTAGGGGTTTCTACGCCAAGATCAGCTGAAAGCTCTTTGTAGATATTGAGCAACGAAGGCGGCAGTGCTACCCCCTCTGGCACAGAGAAGCTCAACCCATGAGCTTGCCCGGGACCGTGATAGGGATCTTGGCCAATAATTACCACTCGGACGTCTTCAATAGGTGTCGAATTGAAAGCGTTAAAGTACTCAGATGGCTTAGGGTACACTTTTTTCTTGTTGTCGAGCTCTGTCCTCAAAAAACTCTTGAGCTCCAACATGTAGGGCTTTTCAAACTCATCCATAAGAGCCATCTTCCAGCCTGGCTCCAATTGCACATCACTCATTAAAATTTCTCCCGAACGCGATCAAATTCAAACCCAAAAACCGTTAGCAACAAAAGCTCTGACAATTGCTTTCAAACTGTTGCCCACGACTAAGAAGATGACTCATCTCAGGCGATTTAGGCAAGTGACGGCGTGGCCTGATACCGCAAAAAAGTGTCTCAAAATGAGATTTTTTGGAATTGCCCAGCCTCAATTGGCAGCCAGAAATTAGGCCCCAAATCGCCCGAAACCCTTGATATAATTGAGAGACAGCCGGCGAGTGTCGCTGCAGCACCTTGACATCTGCAGAATCGACACCAGATTAAATTGAAAGGAGGCATAACGTGGATGTAAGTGATCTGAAAAAATACCAGTCTTTTGAGCCCGATAAAGACACAAAGGCCTTCATATACCAACAGGTGCATGAGTTAGAGCAAGAAATGAAGAACCTTGGCGACGTGACCGTACTGGTAGAGAAGTTAGAAGAAAGAGACGAGAACAGCGATGAGCTGATTTCAACTCGTTTTGCCGTCACCTTCGTGGTTGATCCGCAAAATATGAACTTGGTGGTTCAAGCCGATCATGATGACGTGATCACGGCCTGCATAGCCGCTAAGAGCAAGTTGAAAGCAAAGCTTCAGAAAATTGTTCGGTTTTCTCAGGGCGAAGAGAGAGCTAAAGCCATCGATGCTGTGACATCGAGCAATGGCTACTTGCACTAAGTTTTTTTGAAAAGATAAGACCAGAGAAAGCCCCTACCGCGAGAGAGGGGCTTTTTTTTGCCCGACTCATAGGGGGCTGTTGCCATGGTGCTCCTATCTGCGCTACTAGTTTGTCATATGCTAGATCCTCAGCAACAGAGCTCAGAAACTAGAATGCCTCAGCAGACTTTGTGTGGCCACAGGTGGCACTACCTTATCGTCAACCTGCAAACAGGAATGAGCCGAACTTGTTGCCTGACGCCCAAGCGTACAATCAGCAATGCCGACATTGAAAAATATGGGTCAGATGTCTTTCTCAATACTGACTATTTGAAAGACCGAAGAAAAGAAATGCTCACAGGAGTTCGTCACTCAGACTGCAACGCCTGTTGGAAGCTCGAAGATCAGGGTGTAAAAAGCAAGCGCACTGATTTTCACAGCTTGGTTCACCACTTTCGAGCGCGCAAGCTGCTACCCTCTACCTTTCGTGTTCGCGAAGTTGATGAACTCTGGAACAAAACTCTATCACAGCAAGATCTGTTGAAAGAAAATTGCCCTCGAATCATTGAGATCAACATGGGCAGCCAGTGCGACCTGAAGTGCACCTATTGCAATCATTGGTACAGTTCTCAATGGCGACAAGAAAAAGAACAGTGGGGTGACCTTACTGAAGATGACAAAGCCTCGGCCTTTCCCACTCCGCCCGACAATTTTGAAAACACGTTCTGGAGCTTCTTGGCTCAATCATCAAAAACTGAACTCACGCAGATTAACATTATTGGCGGCGAACCTTTGATGTCTCCTAGACTCGACAAAATCTTGCTAAAGCTGAAAGAGATCCTTGGTGAAGAATCGAGTCATAGAAAGCTTGAGATTGGTATTGTTTCGAACTTCAACGCTCGCCCCGCTAAATTTCAACGCTTTCTCGAGGTGGTGAAAGAACTTGGCACAAGCTTTCGAGTTCACATTCAACCTAGCATGGAGTCAGTGGGATCTCGAGCTGAATACATCAGGCAAAATTTGTCTTGGGATCGTTTTCAAAACAACGTTCATGAACTCTTGAACCGCAGAGATGAGCTCGGCCTGCATCGCGACAACTTTTATTTCAGTTTGATGCCAGCACTGAACGCGCTTTCGGTCTCTTCACTTCCAGAATTTTTAGAATATAGCTACGACCTAACGATGAAATACGATCTGCCAATTGGCATAGGATCAAACGTGGTTACCGACCCAGCTCACCACGACCCAACCTTACTCACTCCTGACTTTGCCAAATACACTGAGCGCTCGCTTGAGTTGGCCTCGAAAATGACCGAGACACAAAACCGGCTTGGCAGGCACCCTTATGACATTGGCAATTGTGGATGTTGGGAGTCTATTGTTGAGACACTGCACAGCACTTTGCTAGAACGAGACTACGAGTTCAACGACAAACAAAGGCAATTTCTAGAATTCATTCAAACCAATGATCATAGGAGAGGCTTAAACTTTCTCTCTACCTTTCCTGAGTACCAAGCTTTTGTTGAGCATTGTCGAAAAGGCTATATGAAAGGCCTAACCCCCAACTGAATTCTCAAGTAGCTTTTGCAATCTCAAAAGTCGAACCTTAAACTTGAATATGAAAGCCGACCTGGCATTTCAAAAGCGGGTGTAAAAATAAAACAAGCAACAATAGCTTCAATCGAAAAGCCCATTTTTTCTGGCAACGAGTTTGCTGAACTCATAATAGCGCAAATTGAGTCTGCTAGTACTGAGATCTGTATCTCAACCTATATCTTTGGCAAAGATTCGTTTGGCAAAATGATCTTAGATAAACTCATGCAGAAAGCCGAAGCTGGCGTTGAGGTTCGACTACTTGTAGACGGCTTTGGCTCTCTAGATTGGCTCGAGCAAAACTCAAAGTTCGAACACGCTGAAAACATGGAGATTCGTATTTTTCACCCCTACCCAAAGATTTTTGCCAAGACCGCCGTCCTCGACTGGAACTGGCTCAGCCGCTTCGTTGACTCGATTTCTCTGGCAAACAGAAGAAACCATCAAAAGCTTTTTATAGCAGATGATAACTGTCTGATAGTTGGCAGCCGCAACTTTCATCAAGAGGCTTTAGAGTGGCGAGAAACAAGCTTAATTAGCAAAACCGAATTGGTTGCCATAGGTAAAAGTATTTTTGACTACACATGGAACCTGTCGTGGAATCCTGACGAAAAACGGTTGAAGCGTTTTGCAGAACGGTTCAAGGCTAGAAGAAGAGGTTTAGATCTGGAAAAAGGCGATCTGTTAACCAATCACACCAGGAGACTTCGGAAAGTTCGAAACAAACGAATCACAGAGCTAATGCGAAACTGTCACAGCCGGCTATGGATCACGACCCCTTACTTTTTTCCTCCTGGTCAGGTGATGAGAGCTTTTGAACGGCTGAGCAAAAAAGAAGTTGAAGTGATTTTGCTTCTTCCCTCAAATTCTGATGTATGGATCTCAAAGCTTATGGCCAAGCTGTACTACAGAAAAATGCTAAAACTCGGGGTGAAAATCTTTGAATACGAAGGAGCCATACTTCACGCTAAGTCTATGATTTGCGATGATCTCGCTGTTATCGGCTCTGGCAACCTCAACCAAAGAAGCTTTCGACGAGATCTCGAGGTCGACTGCAGTGTCGACAATCAAAGCTGCGTCGAAGCCTGCGCAGAGCAATTTCAACTGGACCTCAAACAAGCTCAGCCACAGACCTTGAACTCCGGTTTAACTTGGCTACAATGGGTTCTAGTCAAGATTCTCTCTTTGCTCTTACCCAACAGCTTTTAAATATGAAAATAAACGCACTCACCTACAACATTCACAAACTCTACAACTTTAGCAACACCAAGTACCTTCTTGATGATATTAAACCGCTATTGGCCAGCCTCGATCTTGACTTTGTTTTTTTACAGGAAGTCAGAGGCCTTCACCCAAAAAAACATGAGAGTGACTACCAGCTCGACCCCCTGGAGCATCTCGCAGATGACCTCTGGGATTACGCCGCCTATGGTAAAAATGCTGTTTACCCAAAAGGGCATCACGGCAACGCCATACTCTCAAAGTTTCCTATAGAGAGTTGGCAGAACTATGACCTAAGCCAACATGCTCTCGAACAAAGGGGCCTGCTGTTGGCGATAGTGGCCCTGCCGAACAATCAACCCCTGACCCTGGCCTGTACGCATATCGACCTCACCCAATGGACACGCAACCGTCAGGTGAAGAAAATTATTGAGATACTCAAAACTGAAGTTTCAGATCGAGAGCCAATTGTGTTTGGCGGTGATTTCAATGATTGGAATGGGCGAGTCAGCAAGCAGATGGTAAACAGTGGGTTCACGGCATTGCCAGCGCAAAAGACCTTTCCGGCGAGGTTTCCGGTGCTCAGCCTCGACAAAGTCTTTACTCAGAACATGCAAGAGCTCAGCTGCCACACTTTAGACTCTGCTGAGTGGAGGAGACTTTCTGATCACCTACCGATTCAGTTTCAATTGAAGACTAAAACAGACTAGAATTGACCGTCAGCTTCGAAGATTTGATCACGATTGTAATCCCAATCGTCGTTACTCTGCCAATCCGGGTTCATGCAAAGGTAGTAGTTTTGAGCGGTAAGGCTTTCATCAACCAAAGAGCTTGAAAGACTGTTGCGACTATTACGAAAGCTTGAGCCATAGCTTGCAACCTCGACAATCAGGTGACCATCTTCATCCACTCTGAAGGACTCCACCACAGGTTGCAAAAATAGGTTTTCATATTCTCCACTCAAAATATTTAAGTCGAGTTGCATCGGGTAAAACTCATGTTGGTTGGTGAGAACCTTACCGCCACCTGAAGGTGTCCAAACGTAGCGATGCTCCCAGAGCGAAACATAGCGAAATTGGCCTTTGGCAGCCTCTAGGCTACTCGAGCAATACCAAGGCTTACCCAAGTGAAAGTCCTCAAGACTTGGCCTCTCAGCTTTTAAGAACTGCACTCTCAATCTTGTATAGGGTGACTCGCCCGCAAGAGTCGCTCGGCCCTCAGGCAAGAAGCACAGGGTAAGAAAAAGTCCCAGAATGTGAAACTTTAGCATCCGCAACATTCTTCATCCCCCCGATCTGAATGACTGCTGGTGGTTAAATTATTTAAAGCTCCAAAATGGGTCCAGACAGGATCTCGTTACTGGCAGTTTTTGAAATCTCTCTATTAGTGCGCAAATACACTATCTGAACTTTCTTCTTAGACTGCCTGAGAACTGCTCTGGTAGCCGAAAGCAGCGAATGGCTCATGGGACTATTTTGACATAAAAAAACCGAAAGCTAGGGGGCTTTCGGTTCTAGGACTGTTGGGTGACAGTTTGTAAACTGGGGTTGGCACTATGTACCTTCTGATAAAAGAATACCGCCTTCGCGGGACACATTCTGGTACGTCTCATTTTTAGACACTTTGCCAACCAAAAGCTACCTGTTAGGCCTGACAAGTTAGAATTGATTTGAGTTCATCTAGTTTGCCAGCAACAATAAACCGTGACGATGAATAAAAACCCTCTGAGGTGATTCTAAATGCATATTTGCTTGGCCTTGCTCGCTTCACTCACGATGACTTTGATTTCTCTGAGCGCTAGTGCAACTGCAGACGGCCCCGACTGCTGGAGAGTTGTTGGCGTTAAGGCAGACGACACATTGAACCTTCGGCTAAAAGGCAATTCAGAGGCTGAGATCATTGCAAAGATCAAACATGATGCGACAGGCTTGAAGAATCTAGGCTGTGCAGAACCTCCCGCAGAAATCAGAGCAAAAGCCATGTCTGGCGACTCGGCAGACTACAAGAAATGGCGAAAGAAATTTCGCTGGTGCAAAATTGGTTTCGAAGGCACCACTGGTTTCGTTCACGGCAACTACCTGGGAGAGGGTACCTGCAAAACAAAAGAGTAGATGAGACCTAATATCTGATTTTCTACTGCCAAGTGCTCGAACTGAAACCGACATCTTCAACCAAAAAAGGCAGCACATTCGGGCCTACGCTCTTTTAATTGAGAGACTCAAGTCTGAATTGAAAACGATATAAAAAAACCGAAAGCTAGGGGGCTTTCGGTTTTAGGACTGTTGGGTGACAGTTTGTAAACTGGGGTTGGCACTATGTACCTTCTGATAAAAGAATAGCCCTTTAGCTGGACAGTTCTTGGTCTGTCTCACTCTGAGACGAGTTGATCTATTACGCAAAAACCTAGACAATATAAAGAGTTATGAGCCAATCCAAAAACAAGAGGCAAATTGAAGTTTATCGCGCGATCGACAAGATGAAGCGCGCTAAACCTCACCAAGTGATTCAACACGTCGCTTCGATTATGGGTGAAGACGCCGAGTCTGCTGCGTTCAAGAGAGCCATACACAGAGATTTAAAATCACTCACACAAGATAACATTCTGGGAGTCGAATACTTCACTCCTTCGGGTGAACCCATTCACCCAGATGAAGAAGAAAACCACGCCAATCTAAGGGTCGAATATTTTCTTTTAGCAGCAGATGGTCAAAACGTGACTGGTCAAGAGCTTCTGAAAGCTGTGGGTGCTGAGATTATGGGAACCCCTTCTCTTATGGAGAGCACTCATATCGAAGAGAACTTAACGAGTCTTGGCAACAATAAGTACGTAATCTCGATGGAGATTCATATAGCCAAGTTCATTCATATTATCGTCGATGCCGATGAAAGACCCTTTACTGTTCAATTTGCTCGAACCACTAAGAAACTTGAGAGTCACGCTTACCGACAAGCGTTGCTTGACGGTCTAACGGGCAGAAGCTTAATTCTGCTTCTGCCTCAAGGCACCGTCTCGCGAATGAAACTCGAGCCATCATTCGGCCACGCCAGTGTGTCTTTTCAAAAAGAACATGGGCAAGTCAGAATTAACGATCACGGCTCCTCACTTGGCACTGAGTACAAAGTTATGAGCAGCCACGAGGCTGATGACATGCTACATGACCATCAAGACAAAACCATTCGAACACCAACTGTGGTTGGAGTTTGGAAGAAGCTGAAACAACCAACTACCCAAGAGATGCCTCTTGCTATCAAGCTTGGTGACGCCAAGATCGTGTTCTCTGATAGCTAAATAGTTGCAAAACTCTGCAGATTTTTTTCAAAAAATGCAGAGCCAAAATGCGGAACCTGTCAAAGGGTTGGACGCCTCCCTACACATTAAAGTATTCGCTTATATGAAGCTCAGATCTATTTCGTTTTACTGACTCAAATCAGTTTGAGAAGAGATCAAGTTTTAGAGTTCTTGAACTCAACTGAGCCACGCGAGTGCAGGCACAATAATTGATTCTAGATGAGTACTGCTTTTGAAAAACTGGGCCCATTTTTCGCCTCGTTTTGCTTGTTGAGCTGAAATAAGGAAGTTTTATGAAATTGCACATCAACACAATCTTAGCGCTGACACTGATGGTGAGTGCAAGTGCAAACGCCAAAGACAAAGAGCCTTTGGCTCCAAGAGCAATCACAATGTGCACGCTAGTTATGAAAAAGTCTCTCGAGTTCGCGGTGCAGAGGCTTTCAACCGGGGCTGCGCAACCCACAAATGGTTTTTTACCAACACTGAATTCTGTTGATGACCGCCTCGAGGGGCTTTATCAAAAAGAGATCGAAGCTCGAGCCTTTTCGCTCGGCAGAACCATCGAGCAACTACCGAAAGATTCTGCTACCTTGATGTCAACACCAGATCGACCTCTAGATAGCGAAGTTGAAACTCGCTACAACATCTACAAAATGCGTCGACAGCTCGATATTGTTCGAGAACACCACGACGACGAAACGCGAGGATGCGCTAGGCAGCACGCAACCAAGGCGGGGCGACACAGCGCGATGGCGATGACGACGACGACGACGACGACGACGGCGGCGACGATGACGGGGGCAGCA
>JABSOQ010000084.1 GCA_013216195.1 Bdellovibrionales bacterium | reverse complement strand
GTGCCCATTTTATCGAACTTGGCTTTACCAGGCTCCTCATCTTGACTGACGTTTATAGTGTTCTTTCTTTGTTTCACTTCAACGTTCGCGATTTCGGCATCAAACCAACCTTTTTCTTGAGCTTGTTGGGCTCTTTCATAGCTAGTTTTGGCGAAAGCATCTTGTTCCTCGCGAGTCGATTTGTACTCTTTCACGCAAATCTCGGCCGCATTTCCCATGTGAAAATTGTTGTAAGGGTCCCAGAGGCCGTCTTTGATCATGGAGTCTGCGACTTGCACGGGGCCCATTCGGTAGCCATTGCGAGAGTTTTCCAGAAGGTGAGGGGCAAGGCTCATGTTTTCTTGTCCGCCAGCAACAGCAATTTTTGTTCGGCCAAGGGCAATGCTATCGAAAGCAAGAGAGACAGCTTTCAGACCAGAGCCGCAAACCTTATTAATTGTCATGCAAGGTACAGATGTGGGGAGTCCGGCGTATAATGCGGCTTGTCGCGCAGGGGCTTGGCCCACACCAGCAGTGAGAACATTACCCATAATGCACTCCTCAATGGCCTCAGGCTTCACATCGGCTTGCTTTAGAGCTGCTTCGATGGCCACTTGACCAAGTTTTGGGGCAGGGGTTGTGCTGAGGGCACCGCCAAAGGCTCCAACAGGGGTTCTTTTTGCGCTTACAATATATACGGGTTGAGTTTGCATAATGTTCTCCTTCAGATCGGCAGCAGTTTCTTCGCACAACATATTGAAGTCAATATATGTGGAGGGGCAGATGCTGAAGCTTGTCATCAAGCCTAAAAAGTGATCTGTTAGCACCATCTATCAGCTTCTATGGGGGTTCCTAGTGAGTCGAATTCTTATGCATTTGGCAGTTTCGTGTTGCGTTCTGTTTTCGGGTTTATCGAGTGCTGAGGAGGATCAGCTTTCAAACAGTTATCAACCTTTGGCAGTGCCAGTTGAGTCAGGTGATCGACTTGTGATCTCTGGTTACAAGGGTTCAGTAAAACTTGTGGCCGACCCTCAAGCTAAGCAGATGACGGTGAAGCTCAAACATGTCACTTCGAAGGGTTTACCTGCTGATCTAAAAGAAACTGAGGATGAGTGGCTATTTTCTTTAAAAAGGGATGAGGGCAAGATCCTGGCCCAAGTGGGTAGCCCTGTTTCAAAATCAGTGTGGGCAAAGTTTCTGGCGCAACCAAAGTTTATGCCTGAGTTCCATCTCATTGTGAAAGGGCCCTCTTTACCGGTTGTATTGAGTTGGCAATCTGGCCCGATTCAAATTGAAGGTTGGCAAGCCTCAATGGAGATGAATCTCATAGATTCAAAGGTTTCTCTGAGCAATAGCAAAGGGGTTATGGATCTTTCTCAGCAGACTGGGGCATTGAGCGTGTCGTCGCACGAGGGGCCGATTTCGGTTGATACTTATGATGTAGCGGCTCGTTTTAATGGTTTGAAGGGTGATCTGATCGTGAAGAACTTTACCGGTCGAACTGATGTTGAAAAGGCTGAAGGCAAAGTTGAGATTCTGTCTTACTCGGGTCAGTTTGAGGTCAACAAAGGCAAAGGACAAATCAACTTTGAAAGTGAGCGGGGCCGAATCGCGGTAACCGGCTACGAAGGTGATCTAAATTCAGAGACCGATATAGGTTCGGTTCGAGCTGTGCTGGTTGGAAAGTCGCGGGTTAAAATCAAGACCAGACAGGGCAATGTGTCTCTTCGAATGCCTAATTCGGGTGCAAACGTAAATGTTGGAACTGAAAAGGGTTATTTGAATGTGCCAAAGCATCTCCGGTTTACCAGATTGCCAAATTTGCGGTTGATGACAGGTCGATTGAAGGGTAAGAATTCGGGACGCGTATTCGTAAGAACCGAATCAGGTGAGATTCGGCTCAGATAAGCTGCCGATTTTAGCGGCATTTCGCACGATGCGCTCCGGCATCATGGTGCATAATGTGTCTATGCAGGTGAACAATGATTAAGCGACTTCTGAAGTTGGGAAAAAATATGGCGAAAAAGAAGGCAAAGAAAAAAGCAGCTAAAAAAACCAAAGTGGTTGCAAAGAAAAAAGTTGCTAAAAAAGTAGCTAAGAAAAAAGTAGCCAAAAAGGCTGCTAAAAAAGTAGCGAAAAAAGTGGCTAAGAAAGTTGCCAAAAAGAAAGTCGCTAAAAAAGTAGTTAAAAAGAAAGTCGCCAAGAAAGCCTTGAAGAAGGCAGCCAAGAAGGTCGCTAAAAAAGCAGCCACTAAGAAGGCAGCTCCGAAAAAGGCAGCCAAAAAAGTTGTGGCTAAAGCGGCCCCTAAGAAAGCTGTCAAAACCGCCACTCAGGCAGAAGTGAAAAAAAAGGCCACAAAGAAGACAAAGAAGGTCGAAGAGGTTGAAGAGCTCGATACGGGTCTTGATTTAGAAGAAGCTGTAGAGGAGCAAGACTTGGCTGACGCTGAGGTTGTGTTAACTGATGCCGAAGGCCGCCGCTATTGCCGCGTTCGAGATTGTGATCAACTTGCTGTGGTTGATGGCTACTGCCGTTACCATTACCTAGCTTTGTGGAAGAGAATTAAGCATCGTAAGCAGATCTTGTCTGAGGGCAAATTACAGAAATATATCGAAGATTTGACCGCAAGATATCCTGATAAGTTTTTAGAAGTTCTACGAAAAGATCTTCGCTCAGAGAAAGATTTTATGGCAGCAATCATGGAGCTAGAGCTTGATGAGTCTTCTCAAGATGGCAATGACTTTGAAGAAGAAGATCGCAGCTTCATTGATGAAGTACGAGGCGTGACAGAATCAACTCGTAGCCGGGACGACGACGACTACTAAGTGGTTTTTAAGGGGTGAAACTCACTATCTCGCCTCACCATCGGGTTGAGTCCCTCCGCTACCATCAGAGCCGACAGCCACGGGTAGTCGGCCACGACAACACGAAATCGCAGAAGCCACAGCGGAGAAGTCGTAGAAATCATTAAAAGCTTAGAGATTGTTAAACATGTGGTTGTAAACCCCCTCAGCTCCAAATGGGTATTCAAGAGCAGCGGCTCTTGTCATGAGTGCCGTCTGAATGCCATTGATGCTCGAGGTGCATGAGGCGAACTCGCTGAGACTCATTTGATCGAGAAAGGGTCTGATGTTTTCGCAAATCTGTCTGTCGTAGACAGTGACTCCTTGGTTGTTTAGCGCGAATTTGACAATTTGACTCTCGTTACATTCGCCAGTTTCAGGGTCGTAATCGTAGATGACCAGGTTATCGAAGCCGATAGATGCAGTTTGCCGGGTTCGTATACGGAGAGGTACCCCGTTGCTGTTGGTCATATAATCAATTCGGTACCTGCCGTAGGGCCAAGTGACATCTAAAATTCGGTTTACGCCCTCAAGTTCTCTCGTATGGTAGACAAAGCCTGTTTGATCCTCCCAGAAACGCAGTTCACCATTCTCAAGAAAGTAGGCTGGTGGCCGGTAGCGCTCATCGAGCTCCTCTATTGCAGCCTGCTGAGAGCAGTTTGAAAAACTTGGGGGAGTGGGATCGGCCAACGAACTGTTGGCTACTGTCAAAATAAGTAAACTAATAAGGCTCTTAACTATTATTCCTTAATTGTACTGCCATTCAGGGCTTGGACGAATTCTCTCGAAATAAAGCCGACTCAGGTCGAGTGGCTAGGGTACGTTCTAAGTTGTGAGCTCTTAAGTCTTCGCTGAAAAGGCTCGATTGCCTTCTCTAGGCGTTACTCGCCGTCCTCATCGTCTTCGCTGGCATCAGGGTCAATGCCCAGCTGAGCCTTGATCTGATCGACGTCAGCATCGCCTTGAAACAACTTCTCAGAGTCTTCACCCAAGAGCTTATCGGCTTCTTTTTCAAGTTCAGAATTCTCAGCTGTGTACTGCAAGTAGACTTTGCGATTTTCGACATCGTACTCGGTCCAGATTCTTGGGAAATCGTGATCATTTTCAGCCATGAAAAACTCATCGAGCATGGTGGCGGCGACATCGATCATCAAGTAGATCAACTTTACGGGGCTGTCCTTCTTCTTGTTGTACTCAACAGAAATCTCAAAGTTGCTCTGTTTTAATCTGTCTTTTTCGTGGTAACCCACACGCAAAAGCAGCTCTTCTTTGTAAATTCGGCCCTCAGAAATGATCTTGCCGTTTTCAAGGTGAAGTTTGAAAGATTTGCTAAAAACTGTCTCAATGTTTTTCAGATACTCTGTCGGGAACGATGTCCACTGTTTTGAGGTCGAAAGACGGGGTTCCATATGCTCCCTTTGGTTGCCAAGGAGCGTAAAAAAAACTATATACTGGGCCATTTAGCAAGGACTTTTTATGAGCACTGAAATCTCGCAATCTAAGGGTGTCTACATTTCAACATACGGGTGTCAGATGAATGTCAATGATACCGAGCGGATGTATTCACTCCTGGAGATGATCAACTATGCACCAGTACCATCACCTGATCAGGCAGATTTGATTATTATCAATTCATGCAGTGTGCGTGAGAAACCGGTGCACAAGGTTCACTCTGAAGTGGGTCGCTATAAAGGGTTAAAGACTCAGAAGCCTCAATTGAAAATCGGGGTTGGTGGCTGCGTAGCTCAGCAAGAGAAAAAGCAGTTGCTTACAGACGTTCCGCTGCTCGACTTTGTATTCGGAACAGATGCAATTGATTCACTACCAAGCCTGGTACAAGACCTTGAGCAGGGAGAGCAGAAAAAAGTTGATGCCAAATTCAGGCACTCTGAGCCTTACCATGTGCAAACTCTTGTAAAAAACCCAGGTGTGAGCACCTTTGTGAATATCACGAAAGGCTGTGACAACTTCTGCACCTTTTGTGTCGTGCCATTTACCCGTGGCCGTGAGCGAAGTCGCCCACTTAAGCATTTGATTGAAGACATCAACAGCCTCACGAAGCGCGGAGTGCGAGAAGTCACCTTGCTTGGGCAAAATGTGAATTCTTATAAGTCCGATTGTGGAGCCAACTTTGGTGAGTTGATGAGGGCAGTGGCTGTTGATACTGATATTGAGAGAATTCGCTTTACTACCTCGCATCCAAAAGATTTCAACGAAGAGCTTGTTGGCATTATGCAAGACCACCGCGACAAGATTATGGACTACATACATCTGCCTGTGCAAAGTGGCTCTTCTGAAGTTTTAGAGCGAATGAATCGAGGCTACACTCGAGAAGAGTACATTCGTAAAGCCAAAATGATTTTGGAGATCATGCCTGGAGCTGCTTTGAGTTCTGATATCATTGTTGGTTTCCCGGGTGAGTCTGAGAAGCAATTTGAAGAGACCATGAGTTTGCTTGAAGAAGTGCCTTACGAGTCGATTTTTTCTTTTAAATACTCACCTAGGCCATTTACGAAAGCCGCTCGTTGGGAGGATCACGTTTCAGAAGAAGAAAAGTCGAGAAGGCTCACGGCCCTTCAGTCGCGCCACAAGGAGATTGCCTTTGAATTGTCAAAGCGCTACCGAGACTCTGTGGTTGACGTACTGGTTGAGGTTTTTGATGAAGAGTCGGGTAGATGCTCAGGGCGTTCGACTCAAAACAAGCTGACTCACTTTAATGGCCGTAAAGAAATGATTGGTGGCACTTACAAAGTTAAAGTGAATGAGGCCTTTCCGCAGACCTTGAGAGGGGTGTTGTTTGAGCACTAAAGATATTTTTGAAAAGCAATCTTATGTTTCTGTCGACATGGCTCAGCTGCTTGAAGTTGAGCCCTATGGCCTGGCTCCCGGTTTGAACGACACTCGGCCAGTTTTGATTTTCAAATCGCTAGATCAGAGGCTGACTTTGGCGATTCCGTTGTCGCCTCTTGATGCTGGCATTTCGGTGGCCCAGTCTCACGGAGTCGGCACTTCGAGTTCACCTCACCGGCTCGCTCTTAAAATCTTGCAGCAGCTGCAGTATGAGGTTGAATTTTGCCTCATAAAAAAAGTAAAAGGCCATCACGTTTTTGTAGAGGTGCATCTCAGGCCTGAGAATTCAGAGGTCTGCACAATGAAATTAGACTCTAGAGCCGATGAAGCGATTAGCTTTTGTTTGCAGGCTGGAGCTAAGTTCTTTGTTGAAAGTGATGCCATTGCCGAGTTGCGTGAGCTGGAAGCTAGGCCACAAATGCATGATCAGCCGCCTGTTAAATCGTTTGGTTTTGAATCTAAAAAAGTACCTTATTTGATGTGAGGAAATGATGTCGGTGATGAAAGTTCGAGGAAAGCAGCCCGCTATAGCAGACGATTGCTTTCTTGCGCCTTCTGCTGACGTATTGGGTGATGTTGAAATAGGTCGCGGTAGCTCGGTTTGGTTTAATGTTACGATACGCGGTGATGTGATGCCCATTCGTATTGGCGAAGAGACAAATGTGCAAGATGGCTGCACACTGCATGGCACCTTCAACAAGTGCGGCGTTCAGATTGGAGACCGAGTCACTGTGGGGCACAATGTGGTGCTTCATGGCTGCACAATTGGTGATGAGTGTCTGATTGGCATGGGCAGTGTGGTTATGGATCAGGCAGAGATTCCCGCTGGCTGTATCGTAGGCGCGGGTAGCTTGGTTACTGAGGGTTCTCGATTTAAAGAGGGCGACCTGATTTTAGGTCGGCCGGCAAAAGCAGTGAGAAAACTCAAAGAGACTGAGGCGGCATTTTTAAAACAATCTGCTGACAATTACATTGAGTACATGAAGTGGTATAAGGAAGAAATTTAAACACACAATGGAGGCCAAATGAGCGAGACGATCCCCCACGCTCTCACTTTTGACGACATTTTGCTGATACCCCAATTCAGCGAAATAGTACCTAGCCAAGTTCTCACCGAGACAGTTTTTGCTCGAGATGTGAAGCTGAAGATGCCGATTTTGTCGGCCGCTATGGATACTGTGACTGAAAACAAAATCGCTCGAGTGATGGCTCAGCATGGTGGTCTTGGGATCATTCACAAGAATATGTCTGTTGAACATCAGACTTTTGAAGTTGAAAAGGTCAAAAAGTATGAAAGTGGTATGATTCTCGATCCGATCACTTTGTCACCAGATCATTTGGTCAAAGATGCGCTAGAGCTCATGAAGCGCTACGGTATTAGTGGTGTTCCAATCACAATCGAAAACGAGCTTGTGGGCATTCTGACAAACCGAGATCTCCGTTTTGAGACGAATATAGAGCAGCCCATTAAGAACTGCATGACGGGTAAAGAGAAGCTTGTGACTGCACCTGTGGGAACAACTCTTGATCAGGCCAAAGCGATCTTGCAAGAGCATCGAATTGAGAAGTTGCCTGTTACGGATGAAGGCGGCAAGCTTCGGGGCTTGATCACGATCAAAGATATTGAAAAGGCCAAGACGTTTCCTAATGCAACCAAAGATAAGCATGGGCGACTTTTTGTCGGAGCGGCTGTGGGGGTTGATCCAAGCACTCATAGGCGTATTGAAGAGTTGGTTAGGGCGGGGGTTGACGCCATTTGTGTTGATACAGCCCATGGGCACTCTGTGAATGTGATTCAGATGGTCGAGCATATTGCCAAGAATTACCCTGAGGTCATCATTGTGGCAGGTAACGTGGTCACTCCTGAGGCGACTGAGGCGCTGATGAAGGCTGGAGCTGACGTGGTTAAAGTTGGAGTGGGGCCAGGTAGTATCTGTACCACGCGTGTGGTATCTGGGGTGGGGATGCCTCAGATCTCAGCTGTTCAAAACTGCGCAAAGAAGGCAAAAGAGCTTGGTAAGAGTATTATCGCCGATGGCGGAATCAAATTCTCAGGTGACATCGTGAAGGCTCTAGCTATGGGTGCGAACTCGGTAATGGTCGGTAACCTACTTGCTGGCTCTGATGAGAGCCCGGGCGAAACGATCTTGTATCAAGGCCGTACTTACAAAGTGTACCGCGGTATGGGCTCTATTGGGGCCATGAGGAAAGGCTCCAAAGACCGCTACGGTCAAGCTGATGTTGACGATATGGATAAGTTGGTGCCTGAGGGGATTGAGGGTAAAGTGCCTTACCGCGGCTCGGCTTCAGGTATTTTGCATCAGCTTATTGGTGGGCTTAAATCTGGAATGGGTTACCTAGGAGCTGTTGATGTGCAAGACCTTCAAGAGAAGGCTCAGTTCGTCAGAATTTCGCCGCAAGGCTTGAGGGAATCTCATGTTCACGATGTCTCGATCACTAAAGAAGCCCCTAATTACCGTTTAGAGTAGAGGTGTAGGGTGTCTGAAGATCGAGACTATTTGCACGGCTACACGCATGAAGAGCAACAGCGTCTGATTGATCAGGCTGAAATTCTAGCCCCTCAGCTCTACGAGGGCTTAGATTTTTCTAACCATAAGAAGATGCTCGAAGTGGGGTGCGGGGTTGGGGCCCAGACTGGGCTTCTGGCCGAACGCTTCCCAGAGCTTCATATACACGGCGTTGATGTTTCGCAGGCGCAAGTCGCGTTAGCTAAAGACCGGCTTCCTGGCCTGATCAAGCAGGGGCGGGTTCAGTTCACCTGTGCGGATGCCACTGATCTTACTGCGATGGAAGATGATGGTTTTGACTCTGCCTACATTTGTTGGTTTCTTGAACATGTCTATGAGCCAATTGCCGTGCTCAAAAGTTTAAAGGCTAAGTTAAAGCCGGGCTCAAAGGTTTATCTCACTGAAGTTAATAATTCCTCCTTGTTTGTGCAGCCTTATAGCCCAAACATCTTGCAATACTGGAGTCAGTTTAACGACTATCAATGGACGATCAATGGTCACCCCTTCATTGGTTTGATGTTGCCAAACCTGCTTTTGAAGGCTGGTTTTAAAAATGTCGTATCTGAGCCAAGATCATTCTTCTTCGATGATCGAGACCCAGCTGAGCGCGAAAAGTTTATGAATTACTTTTTCGGTATTTTTAACAGCGCCAATGACATCTTGGTTCGAAAAGGGCGGATTCACCACGAAATGATCAAAGAAGTGCAAAATGAGTTCGAGCGCGCCATGACTTCTGAGGGGAGTGTTTTCTATTACTCTTATGTCAGGGCCACAGCTGAAGCCTGATTTATAAAGATCGAATTGCTTTGGGTTTGCTTGTGTTTGTTATCTCTCCATAGGAGTGCAGGTTAACAAATTGTCGAAGCCATAGTCTTCGCCTGACTTATCGTAATAAACACCTGTCTGGCGTTGTACAAGATTGCCCCTGTCTGAGAGTCTCATGGTCAGGGTGAAGTCAATTTCGCCGGTCAGGCCTTTGTCAGAGTGGACCTCGCCTTCGATGGTGTTGATAAGATTGAAGTCTGAGCAGATTGACTGTATCAGTCCATTTTTGAAGTTTTCTGACTCAGCTAGTGAGCGAGTAAGGCCATCGCTGACGGTGAAGGGGTCGCCATTCATAAAATAGGCTCTCTGGTCTTGTTCTGTGACGTGAGTTTCGAGGTGAACGTACCAGGTTTCGGTGCCGTCATCGCATTCAAAGCTACCAGCCAGCTCAGGGCAATTTGCTGAGGCGGTGATGGCCGAGAAAGTCGCTATTAATATCAGCATTTTTTGCATTTCTTCCCCCTTAAGAATGTGCGTGCTTTAAGCTCAATCTGCTGCTGAGAAAAAGTCAATAAGCACTCGGAAAGCCGTTGATTGCAGCGGGGCGGCAAGCTATTATCCCCCAATGCAAAATGGTTTTCTGGTCCTCGATTTCGGTTCGCAATACACTCAACTTATTACACGTAGGCTCAGGGAGCTAAATGTCTACTCTGAGATCCTTCTGTTTGACGAAGATCTTGAGAAGATTCGCGAGAAAAACCCCAAAGGTATAATCTTAAGTGGTGGTCCTTCGAGTGTTAAAGAAGATGGGGCTCCGATTCGTAACGTGAAAGAGCTCGCAGAGATCGCTCCTCTTATGGGTGTTTGCTACGGTATGCAACTTATCTCTGAGCAGTTTGGTGGAGTGGTTGAGCCTGCACAACGCCGAGAATACGGTTTGAACACAATCAAGTGGTCGAAGCCTCTTCGTCAACTTCCTGAATCGCAGAATGTTTGGATGAGCCATGGTGATGTGGTTGAGAAAGTTCCTGAAGGTTTTGAGGTGTTGGCAAAATCGAGTTTTGATCACCCAGCGGCTATTAAGAGCGAGCGCATACTCGGCCTGCAGTTTCATCCTGAAGTGACTCATACTGAGCAGGGTGATGAATTGCTGAGGCATTTTGTGTTTGAGATGTGTGAGGGAGAGGCCAACTGGAAAGCCGATCACATAGCAGATGCTTTGATTGAAGAGCTGAGGCAAAAAGTTCCTGCGGATCAATCTGTGCTATGTGCACTGAGTGGTGGCGTCGATTCCACAGTGGTCGGAACGCTTTTAACCAAGGCCCTAGGGCCAGACAGAGTTCATTGCGTATTTGTCGACACTGGCTTGCTGAGAAAGAATGAATTCACCGATGTTCTCCAGATTTACAAAGAGCTAGGTCTGAACGTAAATGGAGTAGACGCTTCAAAAGAGTTTCTAACAAAACTTGCTGAAGTCGAAGATCCAGAGAAAAAACGAAAGATCATTGGTCATACGTTTATTGATGTCTTTAAGTCTTCTATTAAAGAGATTGGGCATGTGGAGTGGTTGGCTCAAGGTACCCTGTATCCAGATGTGATTGAGAGCGTTTCGGCCAGAGGCACTAGCGTTACAATTAAATCGCATCACAATGTTGGAGGGCTTCCTAAAGACCTCGACCTGAAGCTGGTAGAGCCCTTACGAGAGCTGTTTAAAGATGAGGTGAGAGCACTTGGTGCGCAGCTCGGGATTCCTCAACACATTTTGATGAGACACCCTTTTCCTGGGCCGGGTTTGGCTATCCGCATTCTTGGGGCAGTAAATGAAGAAGATTTGACCATTCTCAAAGAAGCTGATCACATTTATGTGCAGGCGCTCAAGAATCATGGTTTGTATGACAAGATCTGGCAGGCGTTCTGTGTTCTGTTGCCAGTGAAAACCGTCGGGGTTCAGGGTGATGCAAGAACTTATGACCGTGTGGTGGGCATTCGAGCAGTGACATCTCGTGATGGCATGACGGCTGACTGGTATGACTTCCCATTTGAATTTCTTCGTGATGTCTCGAACCGTATCACGAATGAAGTGCGAGGAGTGAATCGTGTGGTTTACGATGTCACGTCAAAACCTCCTGGCACTATTGAGTGGGAGTAGTTAGTAAGTAAAATTTGATCCGGGGGAGTTGATTTGTCTTTTGTGCACTTGCACACACATTCGCATTATTCGCTGTTAGAAGCCACTATTCAGCCTCAGCATCTAGCTAAGGCTGCCGCCGATGCAGGTATGCCTGCTGTGGCCATGACCGATTATGGCAATATGTTTGGTGCGATCGAGTTCTATTTTGCTGCTCAGTCTGCAGGTGTAAAACCCATTGTTGGTCTTGAAGTGTACATTGCTCCGAAGTCGCGACTTGTAAAGGGTGAAGACAAAGAGGCCGCTCAGATGCCAAATCGGCGCTTGGTTTTGCTCGCAAAAGACTTCAAAGGCTACCAAACTTTGTGTCAGCTTAGTTCGATTGGTTACAAAGAGGGTTTCTACTACAGGCCACGTGTCGATTATGAGGTCTTGAGCAGGTTTAATGAAAATGTCATCGCACTCTCGAGTGGCGAGATGGGTGAAGTGGCCTGGAACTTCACGAATAAGGGTGAAGAGGCCGCAAACTCGGCACTTGATAAATTACTCGGCATCTATGGTGATGATTTCTATTTGGAATCAAATCGAACAGGTGTGCCGATTTGGAACGAGATCAATCCGTATTTGGCGCAGGTGAGCAAGGCCAAAGGTGTGCCGATTGTAGCAACCAACAATGTTCACTATCTCAAGCGAGATGATCAGCTTGCTCAAGAGGTATTAATCTGCATCGGTTCGAACAAAACTTTGCAAGATGACAGCCGTTACAGGCTCGGCTCCGATCAGTTTTATTTTAAATCGATAGAAGAGATGAAAGCGCTTTACTCTGATATGCCGGAGGCGATTTCAAACACTCTCGATGTTGCGAGCAAATGTAATATTGAATTTAAGCTTAAAGATGATGAGGGCAAGCCCATTTATCACCTTCCTAAGTTTCCGACCTCTGACGGTCTGAGCGAAGAAGATGAGATGGAGAAGATTGCCAAAGAAGGTCTGCAAAAGCGGTTTGAAGAAGCCGAGGCTAGAGGTGAGGCAGTTGCAGAAGATGAAAAGGCTCGTTATTACGAGAGACTGAGTTATGAGCTTGGCATCATTTCGAAGATGGGGTTTGTCGGTTACTTTTTGATCGTACAAGACTTCATCAATTGGGCGAAAGACCATGACATACCTGTCGGGCCAGGTCGAGGCTCTGGTGCGGGCTCTCTGGTCGCATATTGTTTGTTCATTACAGATCTCGATCCAATGCCTTACAACTTGATTTTTGAGCGTTTCTTGAATCCTGAGCGTATTTCGATGCCTGACTTTGATATCGATTTTTGTCAGGAGAATCGCTACCGAGTGATCGAATATGTAACCGAAAAGTACACTCCAGACTCGGTCTCGCAGATTATCACTTACGGAAAGCTTCAGGCACGGGCTGCTGTTAGAGATGTAGGGCGCGTGTTAGGGATGACTTTTTCTGAAGTCGATGTTGTGGCCAAGCTTATACCCGATAAGCTTGGTATTACTCTCGATGAAGCAATTGAGATGGAGCCCCGCATACCAGACCTGATGGATATTGATCCGAAGATCAAATCGCTCATGGATCTGGCGCGTGGTATTGAAGGTCTTGTTCGGCATGCAGGAATCCATGCGGCCGGTGTGATCATAGCTGACGGTCGTTTGATTGAGCATGCGCCACTTTACCGCGGGGTCGATGGCGAAAACGTTGTTCAGTATGACATGAAGCACTCTGAGAAGATCGGGCTGATTAAGTTCGACTTTTTGGGTTTGAAAACTTTGACCCACATCAATGAAGCGATTCGTTTGGCGAGAGTGAATCGCAATGTTGAGCTTTCAACGAAAGACATCTCTCTGTCTGATGAGGGAATCTACTCGATTATGTCTAAGGGTGACACTGCGGGGATCTTTCAGTTTGAAGGTGAGGGCATCACAGACCTGATCAAGAAAGCGAAGCCGAACTGTTTTGAAGACATTGTGGCCTTGAACGCTCTCTATCGACCAGGTCCGATGGATATGATCCCGTCTTACCTTGATAGAAAGCATGGTCGAGTCAAGGTCGAATACTTGTTCCCTGAGCTCGAAGAGATCTTAAAAGAGACCTACGGGATTGTGATTTACCAAGAGCAAGTTCAGCTTATTGCCGCAAAAATTGCGAGCTACTCACTGGGCGAGGCCGATATGCTTCGTCGAGCAATGGGTAAGAAAATTGCTGAAGAGATGGCCAAGCAGAAAACCCGTTTTATGAAGGGTGCTGAAGATAACGATTTCGATAAGTCAAAGTCAGAAGAGCTTTTTGAAACCATGGCGGAATTTGCCAAGTACGGTTTCAACAAGTCTCACGCCGCTGCTTATTGTGTGGTCGCGGCTCAAACAGCCTGGCTAAAGAATTATTATCCTGTTGAGTTTTTTGCAGCCCTGCTTTCGACTGAAATGAGCGATACCGACAAGGTGGTGAAGTACGTAAAAGACGCTCAGATGCACGATATCGAAGTGCTGCCCCCTCATATCAATCACTCGAGCTACAAGTTTACCGTTAAAGGTGACAAAATCTTCTTTTCATTAGGTGCAATTAAAGGTGTCGGCCAGTCGGCGGTTGAGGCCATCGTCGAAGCAAGAAAAGAAAAGCCGAATGGTTTCGAGAGTCTTGAAGAGTTTTTTGAGTCTGTGGACTTACGAAAAGTGAACAAAAAGACAATTGAGTGTCTTATCAAATCAGGCGCCTTTGATGGTTACGGCTTCAATAGAGCTGAATTGATTGAAGGCTATCCTCAATTGATTGAACGCTCAGAGCGACAAAGAAAAGATCGAGAAATAGGCCAGGGCAGTCTTTTTATGATGGATGAGAGCACCTCAAAAGAAGAGGGCGTGCGGCTCGATCGAAAAGAGCCTTGGGGTCGATCTTTTCGACTTAGTGCTGAAAAAGAGGTTCTTGGTTTCTATTTAAGTGATCACCCTTTGAAGGGGCTTGAGAGTGTCGCTAAGGTATTCTCGACTGGCCCAGTGAATGGTCTTGTTGAAAAGAACAACAAAGATCGCATTCGAATCGTGGGTTTGATTTCGACAATGCGTGAGATCGTGACCAAAAAAGGGACTCGAATGGCCTTTGCGACTCTCGAAGACCTGTCTGGTACGATTGAATTGATCATCTTTCCCGATTCCTACAAAGATTATGAGCTGGTCTTGAAAGAAGATGGGCCACTCGTTATTGGAGGAAGTCTTGAGAAAGAAGAAGAGAGTGTGAAGATTTTTGTCGATGAAGTGAAGCGCATCGAAGACATTTATAAAAAGACAAAAACGCTGTGTTTTCATTTGAAAGACGATATGGCTGAGAAAATGAAGCAGTTGCACGAAATCTTCATTAAGCATGAGGGAGAGACCAAA
Source organism: Bdellovibrionales bacterium (assembly GCA_013216195.1). Classification (GTDB taxonomy): domain Bacteria; phylum Bdellovibrionota; class Bdellovibrionia; order Bdellovibrionales; family UBA1609; genus JABSOQ01. The sequence goes on along the minus strand of JABSOQ010000084.1, from coordinate 2,594 downwards.
GTTGATTTCACTCTAGAGCTTGAGCAGATTCAAAAACAGGTTCAACTGAGTGTTGAGGCCCCTAAGGGTGTGAGGCCGAGCCAGGAGTTTTTCGAGTCATTGCATAAGGTTTTTGGGCATGCAGATTTTGTCGAATTCAAAGCCGTTGCAGCAGAACCTAAGGCTGAGCCAAAAGGTCGACAAAAGTTCTTTCAAAAGAAGTCTCAAGCCTCACCAAGCTAGAAAGGCTTCGAATGCAGATCTATGATTACATCGTTGTGGGAGCAGGCCTTTGCGGGCTTACCTTAGCTAGGCTGTTAGAACAGGAGCATCAACGTGTGTTGGTGGTCGATAAGGGTCGTGGGCGAGGTGGGCGTATGAGCACAAGACGCTGGAAGGAGCGTGAGCTCTTTTTTGATCACGGCTTAGGTGGCTTTGAAAAGGTCGAATTGGTCGAGAAATGGTTAGATCAGTTTGGCTTAAGAGACCTGGTAGTTGAAAGAGAGCCTCTGAGCCTTTTGGGTTTCACATCCCAATATTTTGCTAAAGCAGGTGTTTCATCGATCGGCCGGGCTCTGTCTGCTGATCTTGAAGTGGTGAACTCTTATAAGTTAACTGACCTCTCAGTTGATGAAGAAGGGCTCTATAGGTTGCAATCTGAAGATGGAGAATTGCACTTTGCAACAAATGTTGTGCTGACGATTCCGTTACCTCAAGCAAAGGCTCTATTAGCTGATTCGGGATCTGAGTCTTTGGTGAAGTCAATCTCTCAGTTGCCAGATGCCGAGTACACAAAGGTTGTGGTGCTGATGGCAGAGGTAGAAAAACTTGGACCCTTAGAGGGGCGCCACGGGTATGAAGTTGATGAGAGTTTTTCTGTTATCAATATGGGGTACCGGTACCCCACCTTGGCAGCGCCTGCGGTTATGTTATTGGCCAGTGGTAACTGGGCCGAGCAGAATTACGATGAGAGTTTGGAGCAAAAGACAATTGCTCTTAAAACAAAGCTTGAGAGTTTTGGTATTGGCAAGGTCAATGAAATGCAGCTTCATGGTTGGCGTTACGCTTTTGCTGAAAGCACTGCTGCAGATCATTCAGGCTTGCTAGCTTTAGACGGCCAAGGTTTGTGGTTGTCTGGCGAGGCCAGCTCAGGACGCGGTGCAGTAGCGGCTTTGCGGGCTGCTTACTCAGCATGCACTAAGCTCCTTTTGACACCATCTTAGTAAGCAAAGCTTTACTTTTTGGTGTCAAAAAATCTCTCCAGCTCGAATACAGGCCTCTAGGTTTTGGTCCAGCGATTGCAGAAGTGTTCAGTGTCTTTTTGAGGGAGGGACAATGGACACTTTAAATCTAGGAATCAACACAATAGATGCAGAACGTGCTAACGAGTCGGCTCAACCAGAACTGCCTTTGGCAGAGAAGCTGGCGATCTTAGCAAAGGCCAAGGGTTACTCGCAAAGCGAGCTTGCCGGACAAATCGATATTTCAAGAGTGTCCATCAATCGATTTTTTAAGGGCAGAAGCTCTATAAGAACCAAAGATCTCGTGCAGTTGCTCAAAGTTCTCGATATCGATCTCGAAGAAGTCGTGAACCAAAAGCTAGAAAACGCTGTTCGACCTGGTGCCGCCAAGTCGGCATCGAGAGGTCTGGATCCAGTTTATGAAGACTTAATATCAGTTATCGAGCATCTTGATTCAAAAGCTAAAAAGAACGTTTTTGAGCAAGTGATTTGGTGGGGGCGTTGTGTGCTGAATGAGCCGGCAAGAAAGGCTTCAGACAGACTCTACACGCAACTCAACCCCTCTTTGAATGCTGCTTCTGTAGCTGGGTAAGTTCTCCTTTTTGAAAGCAATTGAAACCCTGTGCCTAAAGCACGGGTTTTTTTATGCTAGTCACACGCAAAAAACACAAGTCGGTCGCTCAAGTTGCTTTATTGAGGTGATTCCGTCACTCTATGACTACTGTAACTGAGGAGTGGTGATGGCCAAGCAAGTGAATGTGTTTTGGTTCCGTAGAGATTTGAGAGTCGTCGACAATCGTGGCCTTGACGAGGCTTTAAGCTCAGACTTGCCCGTCTTAGGCTTGTTCGTGTTTGACAAATCTATTTTAGATCGACTTGAGGATAAAGATGATGCGCGGGTTAGCTTTCTTCATCAGTCAGTTACAGAGCTTGATAAGACTTTTCGTGAAAATGGCTCTAGTCTTCTTGTAGAGCACTCGACCCCTAGTCAAGTGTTTGAGTTGTTGCTGAACTCAGGTGAGTTCAAAATAAATAAGGTTTTCACTAATAGAGATTATGAGCCCTATGCAATAGAGCGAGATGTCGAGATCGCAAAGTTGTTGGGTGAATCTGGCGTAGAATTTGAGAGTTTTAAAGACCATGTGATTTTTCATGAGAATGAGGTCGTGAAAGATGATGGTGCGCCCTACGTTGTTTTTACTCCTTATAAGCGCAAGTGGTTAGCTGCAGCTAAAGAGAAGCCAAAAGAACTCAAGGCCGCCCCCTCTGAGAAGAAACTTAAGAATGCGGTCGACTGGGAGGGGGGTGCAGTGCCCAGCCTCGGGCAAATGGGCTTTAAGCCTCCCTCTATAGAGTTGCAACCAAAGAAAATAC
>JABSOQ010000083.1 GCA_013216195.1 Bdellovibrionales bacterium | reverse complement strand
GTAATAATAATAACCGGTGTCGATTTGCTCTTCATTCTGAACATACTCAAGAAACCAACGCCGGTCATGCCAGGCATATTCATATCGCTTATCACCAAATCAATCGGGGTTTCGCGAGCTATTTCAAGGGCTGTTTGACCATCGTCAGCTAGAATCACTTTGTAGCCATTGCCATGCTCTTCAATGAATTCAGAATAAAGATCTTGAAGCTCTTTGTTGTCCTCAATGATGAGTATTGTAGCCATGCGATTCCTCCCTCTCTCTTAAGTTACCAAGAGCCTGTAAGGCAGACTAGATGGGGGTCTCAAATCAATGCGCAGTTAAAAAAGGTTTAAACCTTCTCTAATCGAATCTTGAGAATCACTTAACAAACTCACCAGAATTTTGACGATTCTCTATGGCTTTTGTTGAGCCTATACCAGGCTAGCATCGGTAATCACTTCGACTATGCAAGGCCCAGGGTGGCTCAAGCCTTCTGCAAATGCTTGATCAAGCTGATCAACCGAAGTCACTTTGATGCCTTTAGCACCGCAGCTTTCAGCGTACTCGGCAAAGCTCGGGTTTGTTAAAGATGTCTGCCAGACGTTCCAATGGGCAGCTCTTTGCTCCTTTGAGATTTTACCGAGTTCACCGTTGTTGAGTACAACGTGAGTGATGTTCATATCGTACTTTACAGCTGTGTTGACTTCAGCAAGGTACTGGCCAAAGCCTCCATCACCACTTACAGAGATGACCTTTCGGCCTTTAAACTTCGGGTCTTCACCTTGAGTGGCTGCCCATGCGCCCATCGCCGCGGGAAAGCTAAAGCCTATTGAGCCTGCATAGCCAGACATCAGCACGGCATTGTTTTTAGATTCAAAGTACCTACCAAAGGAATAGGTGTTGTTTCCCACATCAACTGCAATAATGGCGTTGTCGGGGCACTGTTTGCTCAAGCTTGCAAAAAGTACGGCAGAGTTGATGCCTTTACCAAAGTCTTCTTTGGTGCGGGTCTCTTTTTCAGCTCGCCAAATTTGCCACCTCTCAGCGATCTCTGCGATTTGGCTCTCAGCCGAGAACTTGTCGAGGCCGTTGATGATAAGATCGGCAGTTGTTCCTATTCCACCCCAAACTGGCACATCGACTTTGTGAAAACGGCCAAGTTGCATAGCGTCGAAATCGATTTGAACGATTGGCTTCTTTGGAGTGATGCCTGTGTGATTTGAAAAGCTCGAACCAAATACAATAAGCAAGTCGCACTCATTCATAAACCAACTCGCAATGGGGGTACCGCTTCTTCCGAGGACACCGCAGGCATTGGGGTGGCTATCTGAAATAACACCTTTGGCTTTAAAGGTAGTGGCAATAGGGCAACTCAGCTTTTCAGCGAGCTTTGTTACCTGTTTCATATGAAACCGAGCTCCGTGACCACAAATGATGACGGGCCGTTTAGCCGCCTTTATTCTTTCGATTGCCATGTCGAGAGAGGCTTTTGGTGGTCGCACCTCTTGAAAAGGTAATCTTCCGTCAGGGGTATCTGCTTCATCACCCATTTCAATTGTCTGCACGTCATCCGGAAAAACAATATGAGACACACCTCTCTCGCGCAGTGCGGTTTTACAGGCAAGTGTCATGATTTCTGAGAAGTTTGACTGCTGAGTCAGAGAGCTCGAGTACCGAGCTACGTTTCCGTAAGCTCCAACGAGGTCAACTTCTTGAAAGGCGCCTCGGCCTATCAAGTGCGAAGGCACTTGACCAGTGAGCGCCAGCACCGGCGCTCTATCTACATTGGCATCCCAAAGGCCAGTAAGCAGGTTCGTAGCCCCCGGGCCAGCGATTGTAAAACAGCCGGCCGGTCTGCCAGTTAGCTTGCCGTAGGCTGAGGCTGCAAAAGCTGCCGCGCCTTCGTGCCGAATACCAATGTACTTAAGTTTGCCGTTTTGTTCTGCAAGCCTCATCGCATCGGCAAGGCCAAGGTTCGAGTGGCCAACCATCCCGAAGACAGTATCGACCCCCCAGTTTGTCATGGTTTCGATCATCACATCTGAAGAGGTTCGGTTGCGTTGTTCCTCTTCTTCAAACTGCACATAGACTCCGTCTTCGCGAAGCTCCACAGGAAATGTGGGTACGCCATCATCATAGCCACCCGGAGGTTTGCCAGTTAGGGGGTCGAAATCCCAACCATGCCACGGGCATCTCAGCAGACCACCTTCAATCGAACCTTCTCCTAACGGGCCACCTTGATGTGGGCAGGCATTCAACAGTGCGCCATACTCACCCTTGTGATGAGTTAAGCAAATTGACTCGAGCTCGCAGGTCACCGACTTGACTCGGCCTTCAGGTAGCTCGTCTTTTTCTGCAACTTTGATCCACTTTTTTGCCATTAATTACCTAGCCCGTTTTGAAGATATGAGGCCCAACGCTATCAATGTTTGTAGCGCTTGAACAGTCGAATTAAATATCTTGCTATGAGTTGCGATGTGCCAGTAACAAGCAGCCGGGAGAAAGCAAAAAGCGGATTCTTTCGAGCCTTTGAGTCTCTTAACTCACCTAGGCCCCCCAGCAATCATTGCCTCAAAACTAGTCAGCTATAAAAGACCTGATCACCCCTTGGTTTCACTCTGACAGGCTTTTCATGCACTAAACCGCGGTCTGCTGTTTCAAACTGAGACAGGGTCTCGGAACAAGACTTGCTCTCGTTATGCTTAGGTATTTTCACCAGGGGAGAGAATTTGAGAGTTACGAAGGCAGTCGCTTTGTTTGTGTGTGGCCTTGCGCTACAAGGATGTGGAAAATTTCAAGCTAATGAGGGCCTCTCAACAACGGATAAGAACTCAAACAGTTTGTCGATGTTTGGTGGCTCTGGACTCGTCAATGCCAATAGCTTTTACCAAGTGGCAGATCAGCAGATTGACCCGGCACAAACTTCTTTGATGTTTCCAATTGAAGGGTATCCAGATCTTGCTCCATCGGAATACACAGCTTTACAGCAACAGGCCACTTCAAAAATACAACTCAGCAGATAACTCCGTTTCAGTCAGGTTTTCTGTCAGACAGCCCGCTTCGGCTACCAAATTGATAATTGTTGGGCACCGACTTGGTTATTCAGATCTTTATCCCAGTCAGGCAAAAGATGGCAAAGCCTATATCAGGCTGAATGGCGGTAGTTGGGTAGCTGTTACAAACTCGAACTTCGAGATGGCCGCTAAAGAGCGCGCTTATGGTGGTATTGGCGGTGGTTACCATACCAACAAGCTTGGCATTCAACTCTCTCGCCTTGTAGGCCAAAGTGCTCTACCAGAAGTCAACACTCTCGAGTTCAGAATGGGTGCAACTGATGGGGTCACAAATGGCTTTCGAATTCTTCACTTTGAAATTCGCGGCTCTGGCTCGAGCAACCTTATAGTTAACCCTTATCAGCAAGACAACCCAGGTGCTTGGCAGGCTCCATTGCTGAATGCGAGCGACTTGAATGAAGGAAGACGCTTGTTTGAGGCAAGATCTTCACTTGTCGACCGTGGTCAAGCGATCATGGCCTCTTGCAAAGACTGTCATACTGAAGGCGGTCGGGATCTTGATTATTTTGCTTATTCAAACGGTTCAATTGTGGCGAGGTCAAAGTTTCACGGTTTGACCTATCAACAGGGCCTGCAAATCGCTTCCTACATTAGGGGCAATGTTTCACGTGGGGTTCGCCGCTATGGCAGACCCTGGAACCCACCTTATCAGCCGGGGCCTGGTCTTGATGATCTTCCGGTTGAGAGATGGGCGAGTGGTACCGGTCTGAACTGGGTACTTGCAAGTGATGAGCAAACAAAGCCCTACTTACTGCCAAATGGTGATTCAAGGTCTCAGTTTACCAACTTGATAAAAAGCGGTCACAATTCAACTATCGGCCAGATCAATACCAGAGAGATCCCAGTGGCTATCCAGCTGCCAGATTGGAATGCTTGGCTACCAGCTGTTCACCCAATCGACATCTGGGGTGATTACTACTCGCAATTCATGGAGACCCCAAGCCATGGTTTTGATGCCATGAAAGCGAGGGCCTCTGAGGCGATCTCTCAAGGCCGAATGGGTTATGACTCGCAAAACACTGCAGGTTTTTACTTAGAGAGATTAACGAATGATGCGTACCGCTTTATGCGAAACGAAGCCATCGAGCAAGACTACCCTTTGCGCGTTTCGAGAGGGCGCATTCTTGATGAGCGACGAATTTCAGCATCTAAAGAGTTAATAAATAACGCTATGGCAAAGACCATAGCAGTTAAGACCTTTGATGCCATGACGAGCCTGCGCCTTGAAGACAAGGCGAAGACGATCTATGGGCAAAACCTCGCTGAGAAGAGGCAGTGGCCGGTTCGAAAATTCAGTGTATTTCAGGTTGCACCACATATGCATGCGAACAACCGAAATCACTTTACGAGCAGTGACCTAAGGCAAAGTCGTGTGAAAGGCATTGTCGATTCTGTGGCCTGGTACCATCTGCAGATCGTACTTAACTCAGGCGGCAAAGTGCGACAGATGATCTATCCGGTAGATTGGGACTATCAGTGCTTTTTCTTGAACAAAGCCGCTCGCGACACCGGCATCAATACCCCGTATCTAGATATGTTAACTCTGATCAAAGGCTTTCAGAGCAACACAACCCCATTTGGTATTGGTGCTAAGGGGTTTATGATTCGTTTTACCAAACCTCACTGGGCACTGAACACTTCAATAGCCAGGCTTCCAAACCAACAAATTCGCAAGAACTTTATGGATGCCTTTGTTAGCAACTATATCGACACCATGCAGACCACTTACGGTGTTATGCAGTGGTCGGCGAATCGGTTTGTAGATGAGTCTGTAAACCCCGGTATTATGTGGAACAATTTACTTTCACAAGACGCCGAGCCTGGTCCCTTTGCTTCGGGCCAGAGTTTTCATAATAATCACGCCAACAATGCTTATGTGTTTTCTCAAATTACATCTCAACAAAGATTGCTTTCAAACGATGTCATGCATCGCTATCTTAGTTTGGTTAAAAACCTTTGGCCAAGAGGGGAGTTCGAGCAGTTCTCTCCATTTGGTAAAACGATTCGCCGCATTTCTAGGAACACAACATTCGAAAAAGGCGACTCCGTTGACACTCGGTTGTTCCGACTTGTTTTTCAAGATGATGGCAACTTGGTGCTTTATAGAAAGTCTAGCAGTACGGCCGTATGGAGTACCCAAACTGGTGGCACTGGTGAGCGCGCTGTTTATGGAAGCGATGGCAATTTGGTCGTTTATGATTGGGATGATAAAGCCGTCTATGAAAGTCGTACAACTCATACTGGTAGTATGGTTTTGAGTGACTTGAATGGGCTTGGTATCGGTAGTGTACTGCTTTCGAGAACTCTCAGCTCTAGCAGTGGCTTTCCGATTCGTCGTGGTAGTGTGTTTCGTGCTGGTCGATTCAATTTGGATTTTCAGGCTGATGGCAATTTGGTGGCCTCTGATATGAGAGGCAACGTCTTGTGGCACTCTGAAACAGCAGTGCAGGCAGAACTATGAACCTTCATGATGATGGCCTCTTAAGGATCTACAATGCTAGCGGTCAGATTTTAAAGAGTTATGGAACAGCGGGGCCTGTGAGGATGCGTCTAAATGACTATGGCTTCACTGTTGGTCAGCAAAAAGTGTTCGAAATTGCGAGAGTGCCAGCTTCAGAGCCGCCAGCTGAGTCACCAAGCCCAGGGCCCGGCCCGGCACCCACTCCGGAACCTGAGCCAGAACCAGAACCTCCAGCTATTCAGGCTGTTGTGTTCAATACTGGCTACACTTTTACAAAAGGGCAGAGTTGGACAAGAAACGGTCGCAAGTTGGTTTTTCAGGGCGATGGCAATCTGGTGATGTACAACAGTTCTGATCAGCCCTTGTTTGCGACTGGCACAAATGGGCGAGGTGCCCGCTTGGCCTTTCAGGGCGATGGCAACCTCGTCATCTATGACAGTGCAGACAAGCCGTCTTTTGCCTCGAACACTGCTGGCCAAGGCCATCGGTTGATCTTTCGCACCAACGGCGATTTGGCAATTTTCAACCAGCAAAATAGTGTGATCTGGCAGTTTGGTCTGATACACGACCGATACCAGTCACTCCAGCGCCAGCTCCACCAGCCCCTCCAGTGCAACCAACACCTCCACCAGTGACACCTCCGCCTACACAGCCTTCTCCCCCGCCTGTCGAGCAAAACAAAGTGTTCACAAAAGGCACTGTTATATCGAAAGGCCAAAGTTGGGTCCGCGGGAGTAAGAAACTCGGGTTTCAAGGCGATGGTAACCTAGTGATCTACAACAGCTCGAACCAACCCTTGTGGGCATCGGGCACAAATGGAACCGGTCATAGAGCTGTCTTTCAAGGAGACGGAAACTTTGTCATTTGCAACTCACAAAAAGCTCCTGTGTTTGCTACGGGCACAATGGGAGTCGGCCATATCTTAGTCTTTCAAACAGATGGCAATTTGGTGATCTACGACAGCGATGGCAAGCCAGTCTGGTCGACTGGCACACACGATTAAAATGCTTTATGTGGCTTTTGATATTGAGCCTTAGCTAAAGTCGTATGACACGAGTTCAGTCGCTAAAGTTAGTGCTCTATCTCAGAAACTCAAACCTAGTGCGAGTTGATTTTCCAGTAAAGTCTGATCGATATCGTTATTTGTTAGAGACGAGGCGCGAACTTGCCCAGTGAACAACAGGCTGTATTTTTTGAACGGAATAATGAACCTCAATTTCAATCTGAAAAAACCACTTGAGGTGGATTCATTGTCACCAATTGGGCTTATCGCGGTTGGTGCGCCGTAATCGACTCCTAAACGCAGATGATTTTTAACTGCAAACCTAGCCACAACATAAAGGCCAATAGTGGTGTAAACGCTGTCGAGTGGCTCGGCTTCAAGTTCATTGTTGTCGATCGTCATGAACAGTTCACGAATATACTCAGGCCCCAGCCTGAAAAGAAAGTATCTGCCATGATACTCATAAAACAGCGAGGCTTCATAAGTTAAAACTTCTTCTTGGGGGGATGCGCCGTTCGTTGGTGGCTTTAGCCTCACTGCCGATTGTGACAAGCCAAAGTTTAAGTAGGAGTTTCTTTTGTAAACTCTTGGTAGAACGTTAAATTGAAACCCAGGGTAGGGGTTGGTGGAAACTACCGAACTTGTCGAGGCCGAATCAACTAACGAGTAGCGGCTCGTTCTCGCCATGGGCTGAAACTCAAAATTAAGTTCTTTTTCAGCGTGGCAAGGCAATGCGAACAGCGCGAACGCGACAGTCAACCAAAAGTGTCTCAAATTGAAGCTTAGCTTTTCCATCTCATAGTGAGAGTCGGAATAACTGCCCGAAATTTTGAGATATTTTAGAATATGCGAGATGATCAGGTCTAACGTAATGTTAAGATAATGTTAAGAAAATGTTAATATTGCCTTTAGGTGGTAGAAAGTCTAGCCGATTTACATCTATGGACGTTGCCTCTCGACTTAACCATTTGCGCTTACCAAAAGTCGCAATTCTCTTCACTGTAATGGTGTCTTTAGTAGTGCTTTCAGGCTGCGATGAGCAGTCGTATGTGGGCGAAGATTTTGATCCCGGTAGTGGTAATGGCTCAGGAGGGGGCTCTGCAGATGGTGGTAGTGAAAGTGGGGATACTCCTGACACCGAGGCGCCAACGCAGCCGGGTAGTCTGAATCTTGAGGGGCTAGCAAACTCAACGAGGTCAAAGCCTTTTACCTGGTCTGCTAGTACTGACAATGTTGAGATTTCTTATTACGAAGTTGCTCTCGGAAGCACTGGTATTGGTTCAGGGCAAAACGATCTTTTTGATTGGACCAACGTGGGCAACGTGACCAGTTATCAAATCGTTGATGGCACTGATTCCGCTTCTCTGAGTTTGCAGTCAGGTACTTCGTATACGGTATCGGTGAGAGCAGTCGACTCAGCAGGCAACACTGGTGATGCCACCAGCAGCAGCTTTTCTTATTTTGAACCCTCTGACATGTCAGACCTTGTGCTTTGGCTTGATTTGCAAGACAGCTCAACCATTTTTAGTAATTCAGGCTGTAGCTCTTCTTCGTCGGTTGGAGGGGCAGTGAGTTGTGTAGAAGACAAGAGTGGCAACAATCATGACTTCGTTTTAGATACAGGCACAGCGGATTACTCTGGTTCATCTCTAGGCGGCTTTGACAGCTTAGAGCTGGGGGCTAGCACTCGCTTTGAAACAGCAGACAGCTCATTGATCAACACCAGCGATATTGAGTTTCGCTCTCACTACATTGTGTTTCGCACCGGCTCTGATGTTACGACCCGGCAGATCTTGTTTAAGGAGGGAGGCGGCACAAATGGTGTCGCTTTCTACATCGAGTCTAGCACCCTCTATATCGGAGTTTGGATCAGTGGCGCTGGTAGCAGCAATCAGCGCACTTGGTTGAGCTTTCCAGTGGCAGCCGATTCTGATTATTATGCTGGGTATGTGTTTGATGGGCCTTCAGATTCCTTCAGTTCTTCGTTGAATGGAGCTGTCGACAGTCGCGTTGGGCTTAACGGTAGTGATTTGTTAAGCCACTCGGGTGACATCAACTTAGGGGCAGTGGATACAGCAATTCGGTTGCCCGATGGCTCTTCAGCGTCAATCAGTTCAGTAGTTCAATTTACTGGGGAGCATGTGATGTACAATGCGGCACTGACTTCTGCTCAGCAATCAACTGTAGAAGACTACCTCGCCTGCAAATGGCAAATTAGCCCACCAAGTGACTGCCCCTAAGATATGTTCAAGTGAAACTCTTGGCTGATTCAATCGTGTTGTGGAAGGCTTTAGACAGCCAGTCGTAAATATTTAGATCAGGATCACCACCGGGCTTGAGATCCCAGTTGAGCTCATAAGCTAAGTAGCAGGCATTCGGGCTTTGATCTTTGTCGATCTCGACTCGAGAGATAATGAGCCCCTCATAGTTTTGGTGATCTTTGAGTTCAAAAATGGTCTCACGAAGGTCTGAGTTGATCTCAATCAGCTCGTTTACGGTTGTTTCTCCACGCTTCATTCGGCGTAGGTACTTGTTGTCTTCAAGCTGATCGAGAACCACATCGTGGGCTCCGGCCACATATTTCTCAGGATGATGTACTTTATCTATTAAAACTCTCCACAGATGAGAAGGCTCGAGATCGACACGCCCAGCAATTACGTAGTGTGATTTGTTCATTGTATACCTCTTCTTTCTGTGGTTCGGTGGACACTAACTCAATTTAGGGAGAAGCGCATGGCGGGTAGCACCACAGATTACGTAGCAATGACCAGCAATTACACAGACCTTACAAAAGGGGCTCAAAAGGTCATTGAGGCATCGGTCCCGTTAGCAGACAAGCACCTGGCCGATAATGGATTTTTTCAAGGGCAGCAGCCTGCCACTTTCTTAGATTTGGGAGCCGCTGATGGAGGCACAGCAGTGCCACTTTGGAGGGCGCTCTTAACAAAGTTCAGAGAAAATTCGGCAGAGAGGCCAGCAACCTTAGTTTCAAATGATCTCCCTGGGGCAGACTTCAATACTCTGTTTAGGGTCTATGAGACCGGAGAGGCTGACAGTCTGAGGCAGCGCTTTGCTCCCTTTTATGTTTTAGGCAATGGTACGCCTTTTTTTCAACAAGCTGTCGAAAATGGCTCGATTGACTTTTCGTACTCTGCAACGGCTATGCACTGGTTGTCATCAGCGCCGGCAAAGATGAAAGATCATGTTCATCAAGTTGAAAGCCAAGACGCTTGTGTTGCAGAGTTTCGTGATTTAGCAAATCAAAACTGGAGTTCGATTCTTAAGGCAAGGTGGGCAGAGCTAAAACCAGGCGGAATATTCTTTGCGGTAAACTTTTGTGTCTCAACTGACAATACCTATTTAGGTAAGACCACTGGCAAGAGTATGTTTTCGACTTTCTCTGAGATCTGGAAAAGTGTCGCATCAGAGCAAGAGTTTGTTGATACCAATTTTCCTCAGTATTACCGCAGCAAAGAAGAATTAGAGACTGGCGCGGCCCAGCTGGGTTTCGAAGTGCTTGATCATCAAATTGTTCAGACAAACTGCCCATACAAAGAGAGATTTCTCAATGGAGATTGGACCAGCGCTGAGTACGCTGAGAACTTCTTGCCAACAATGACGACTTGGTCAACAGCTGTATTCAAGAGTGGTTTGAGGCAAGACAGGTCTGAAGATGACAAAACAAAGATGATCAATGAGCTTTGGGGTACCTACAAAAAGTTGATCGAGAATGACCCAGAGTCTTATCAGATGGATTATGTTCACTCGTTCTTGGTCTTAAGAAAGCCTTCAGGTGCCTAAGGTAATAGCGGGGGCTTCAAGCCTTCTGCTGATTTTGAGCCTGCTGCTGATCCCAGACGCAACGATTAACTTTATTAATCATGCGAGCTCTTTTGTTATGAAGACCTCGGGCCAGTCTGTTCAGGTTGTGATGCTGGTCTCTTTTCTAGTCGGTTTGCTATTTTGCGTAAGGCCGGCTGCTAGTGAGTCGGTTGGTCATAGTGATGAAGTCGAATTTGGTTACTTGTCTTGGCAAGCGCTTATAATTTGTACTCTGTTGGCTGGAGGAGGGCTTTTTTGGTCTGCAGCCGAGCCGGTGTATCATCACATGTCGGCTCCTCCTCTTTTTCAAGATGGCGATAAGATCTCGAATGCTCTAGCCCAGTCGCATTTTCACTGGGGTTTTTTAGCTTGGTCTGTTCTTGGCACTCTCGGCGTGGTCGCCTTGCATTTTGCTTCAAAAGATGGGCTGCCTCTTCAGCCCAGATCTCTTCTTTACCCTTTGGTTTCTAAGCCTAAAGTGCTGGGCCCAGTTGGAGATCTAGTCGATGGAGTCTCTTTTCTCGCTGTCATCGCAGGCACAGTGGGGCCGATAGGTTTCTTAGGTATACAGTTGGCTTACTTGGTAAATGATATTTACGGTCTGCCTGCAGGTGTTGGTGTGCAAGTGGGTCTCATCTTAGTTTTGTCTGCGATCTATACCCTGTCTGCCGTAAGTGGAATCACCAAGGGCATGAAATGGCTTAGCCAATTGAACGTTTTGCTGTCAATCGGTCTTGGTCTTGCTGTGTTAGCTTGCTTTTCATATCAAGAGATTCTCGGGAACCATTTGGCCGCTCAATCTCAGATGCTGAAATATTTTGTGGCTTTGAGTTTAAGAAATCAAGGCGATGCTTGGATGCTAAGTTGGACTTGGTTTTATTGGGCCTGGTTCATTGGCTACGCTCCAATGATGAGCATCATCGTGACTCGGGTCTCAAGGGGCAGGAGCTTGCGGCAGATCATACTGTCTGTGTCTCTTGTTTGTCCCCTGGTAACAAACCTCTGGTTCAGTATCATTGGTGGCAGTCTGTTTACTTTGCCAAATTTCGAGACTGAAATCTTACAGAGCCTGAAGGCCGATGGTTTGCCCGCCGCTCTGGCTGGTCTTGTCTCGAATCTTCCATTTGCAGAGGTGCAAGGGCTGCTGTTTTGTGTGCTGATTTTCACTTTTCTGGCTACGACGGGTGATTCCGTGTCGTTTTCACTAAGTGTTGCCTCCACCAATAATGAAGAGCCACCAAGAGGCGAGCGCGTGTTTTGGAGCGTAAGTATGGGCTGTTTAGCTATTGCTTTGTTGGTTTTTGGGGGAAGCAAGGCAATTTCCTCATTTCAGAGTGTGATCATAATCACTGCAATTCCTGTTTCGGTGATTATGTGTTTTCCGTTAGTCACAGTGCTAGGGCGTCTGTTAGGTCAGAAAAAGTGATGCTAGCCTTGAGCTAGCCATTGGATAGCTCCTTTATCGTCACAGTCTTTTGAGGCTCAAGATTCAGCGGTGCAAAATGAGTTTGACCCAAAGGTGTTTGAATTAAACACTAAAAGCTATGAAGCTGATAATGAGTGGTGGCGGTGAATCTGAGAACTTTGTTGAGCTAGATCAGCATTTTTTGAGTTTGCTGCCTGCTAACCCAACTTTGTTGCTGATTCCAATGGCGGGAGACCCAAGCACATTCGACGATGCGCTCGACCGCATTGTGGAGACTTTTTCTAAAATTCACTTCGATACCATTGAAATGATGCTCGACCTGCAGTCTCTTGATTGGGGTACCCTAAAAGAGTTTGATGCCATTTACATAGATGGTGGAAACACGTTTAGGTTGATGGATCAGGTGAGAAGGTCGCATTTTTATGAGCTGTTAAGAAAGTTCATCCACAAGGGCGGTGTGATCAACGGAGACAGCGCTGGGGCCATTATACTGGGCAGCCACCTTGAGACGGCTCACTTTGGTGAAGATGGTGATGACAACGAAACTGAACTTGTCAGTTATCAAGGGTTAAACTTGCTCGGCGACATTGCGATACATTGCCATTACGAGGAGTCTGAAAAAGATCAGATAGCCGAGTTTGTTAACGAGTATGGGTTACCGGTCATTGCCTTGCATGAGACAACGGGTGTCGCGATTGAGGACTTTGAGATGAAAGTTATAGGTTCGGCAAAGGCTGAGCTTTATTTTGAAGGCAACCGGGTTGAGCTTAGGCCTGGTGAAAGTATGAGGCTAAAAGACGAGCCTCATACTCGGTTCAGAATAGCGTGGCTTACTTCACAATCATGACACTGTAGTCGGCTTCGTTTTTGTATTCATAGTCATTATTCTCATAGCTCACGACCACCTTGTGAACGGTCTTGCCGCTGTCCATGTTGTAAGAGCCGCCATCCTCACTGAGGTAGCCTGGCATTTCGACTTCAAACACGATTGTGTCGTTTTCACCCTTTGAAATTTCAATGCTGTTGGCAGTGCCGCCATTAGCTTCGATCACAAAAGTTCGTTTTGTGAAGGCGTCTGGGCTTCCAACTACCAGATATATTTTTGAATTGATCATACCCTCTGGTTCGAAGGTCACCACAGCAGAGGCTCTTGGTTCATCAGGTAAGTTATCAAGGTAAGTCTCATGGTGGCCGGTAACAGCGCCTATCCAAGGGGTTGCAGCTGCTTGATCGACGCCACTAATGCTTTGAGTTTCTGCAATTACGGCGAAGCTTGAAAAAAGTAGGGCAATGGTAAGAAAAATAGGATTTATTTTTCTCTCCTTAGTTGCTTAAACATTATGCAGCAAGGAGAGGTCTGTAAATACCGAGTGAAAACTCTACTACAGAGCCACTCTAATGAATTCAAGGGTTTGCAGGTTAAGGTTTGCTTGGGCAGTACACTTCAAAATTGTCTTCAATCATACAGCCTGCAGCGGCCTCAAAGAGCAATTGATGTGCAACAGACTCACCTTTGTAATAGTAGTCGAGGTCTTTGTAACCAGGGCCGTCTGCATCATCCTCAATGGTGATCATTTCGGCGAGGTCCCAGTCTGAAATTGTACCCATATCACAACGCTCTTTTAGTACTTCAGCAACATCAAGCTCTGACTTTTCATATGTGCAGAACTCATGGCCTTGGCCAGCGAAAGCTATATTTGCAAATAGTGCCAGCGGCAAAACTATTGATTTGTACATGAGATCCTCTCTGAACATGACTGCTGTGAAGACTATCACAAGGGGTAGAGCAGTCGAGGTCAGAGGAGCCTTTGGTAAATACTGTTTGGTGAAGCGGTCCTAATCTCTAGATAATTTTCAGCCTGAGCCTCCTCGTAAACCAATGTGCTTTGATTTGAAGACTTGCTGCCGTGACAGCAAGCGAAGGCTCTGAGCCTTTAGAGTTGTTAGGCCAGGGTGAGAAAAAGAGTCTGACCATTTTGAAATCAGACCATCAGCCAGTTGCAACACAAAGTGGGCTTGCTAAACTTGTCAGGCACAATCGAGGTAGGGAGATAAAAATGGGTAGGTGGGGACCACATTCACTAAATTCAGATGCTGCACACGACTTTTTATGGGGAGATTTTCTATCGAAGTTTGATGAGACGGGCTCGGTAAACCAAGCCTGGGCTTTCTTTTTTGATGAGTGGAACGGCTTGCCAGATTCAGACAAAGAGAGTTGGGGTTTTGAGTATTTGTTCTCAGCTGTTGAGCTTTGGTATCTCGAAAAACAGAGAGAAGGGGTAATGCCAGAAAACAGGGAAGACGATGAAGAGAGGGTCGCCCTTCTAGAGGCAATGGTTGCTGAACCGATAAATAGCAAAAATAAGCAAAGTGCTTTGATGCTTGCTGAGTGGGGTGTTGGGTTCTGGCAGCGACGGTTTACTCAGAAAGAGCCCCTTTCAGATAAAGATCAAAAGGATAAAGATGAGACAATCGGCTGTGTGGAGCAAATGATCGAGCTGCTGAAACAATAAAAATCGTATTGTGTTACAGTTAAGTTTGGAGGGTTTATGAGCTTAAAATCTATACTGGTTGCAACCCTTGTTTTCGTCGGATCTTCAGCTGTAGCCCAAAAACCATCGGCATCGAGTTCGACTCCGAAAACACTGAGCTTAAATTTTGAAGATGAATTGATCCGTGGGCAGAAAAAGGCTCCTTTGACAACCCCTTTTTCAAGCCAGCAAAGCCATCGATTTAAAAAGCTGATCAAGTTAAGAGAAGATTTTATGCCTGAGGCAGAGGCTCTTTCAGAATCTGCTTTCTAACTGAAATTGAAAGGGTTGATTTGGCTGCCGTTTGATAAGGATTTCTTTTGCAACTAGATTCCAAGCAAAAAAAGAGGCTCCTAGAGAGCCTCTTTTTCATTTTAATGATGAAGATATAAATTAGCTTATGCGTGAGCTGCTTTTCCAGCTTCAGCAGGAGCCCAACCTTCAGCATCTGATTTGGCTTTGGCGATGAAGTAAATGAACACGCCGTAGAAAGCCTTCGCAGTGACGTCTGCGATAGTGTAGCCAACCTGCACACCAACTTCACCCATTGCGCCTGAAAGCTCAAAGACGTTGAAAAGGTAAGCGATCGGGTAGAACATCCAAGTGATCAGAATGATCGTACGAGTTTTTGAGAGAAGATTTTGAACTTCACCATTCATGCCTTCAACAGCTTTGCTTAGCTCACCGACTAGCACCCAAAGAATGTATGCGAACGGAATGCAAGAAAGAACAAAGAAGATCATTTGCGTAGATTGGTTGTCAGAAGTCTCACCTGGGTAGCCCAAAGCAATCATCGCAGCTGCAGCAATGATCAATCTTGTCAGCATGCCATTGCCCTTGTCTTTGGGAAGGCTAAGAACGGCAACGAGCTCAACTAGCAAGAGTGGTACAGTCAGGAGCCAATCGACATAGCGATATGCCTCATTAAACGGCACGCCTGTCGCTTTAAAGCCTTCTTCGACACCCAAGAATTCGTAAGCTGCTGTCCAAGAGCCTAGAATTCTCCAGTAGTGGTATCCTGCGATGCCTACAACTAAGGCAGATACGACTAGGGCTGGACGATATTTTGGTGCAACTTGCTGGCGCGCCAAAATAAAGAAAACAAACGATGCGAACATCGTTGCCACGGTGAATGAAAACATGTTGTAGGCCAGTTCATACTGGCCAAAACTTAAATCTGGCATATTCCCCCCTCTAGGATTGCTTTTTTCTTTATGGTTTAAGACTTTTTAAACTAACTCAATTCAATTTTTAAAATGTTCGGTCAACGTGCATTAAACAACTAACGTTGATAGTGCGTTTGGTCTATGCTCTCGCTATGGGGAAAAATCCAGCAAGTACACAGTTTATATTTAACCAAGTTGGCCCGCGGACTTTGGTCTTGCTTGCGATTTCGGCATTGGTTGCACTGTCTGTTTTGTTGGAATTCAAACCTTCGATTGAGCTGCAGATGGGCATCTTAGTAGTTTCGATCATGGTGATGGGGATGCCCCATGGCGCCTTTGATTTTCCGATATTGTTGAGGTCTAAGACTCCTAAGTTTGGGTTAATTCTGTACCTAGGTCTTGGTGCTGCATTCCCGGTGCTGTGGTTATTTTCTGAGTCATTATGGCTCATTTGTTTTCTGGCCATGACTTTCGTGCACTTTGGTCAGACTGATCTACTCATCAGTGAACTCAATGGTTTCAAAAGAGCTTTGCTGGTGATTGCAAGATACGGCATTTTGTTTTTTGCACCTGCTGCATTTAACTATGAAGGGTATTCGGCCTTGATGACGAGTGTGTTGTCGGTTGAAGTTGTCGATATGGTTTTTGGTAGAGCTTGGTTTGTGTTCGCTTCTTGTGTTGGCATTAGTGTTTACATGCTTGGCTCCATGATTGTTCATAAAGGCGAAGGTGAGATTGAGTTTTTGGAGCTTCTCACGTTGATTGTGCTGGCGAGTAACTTTCCGGTGCTTTTGGCATTTGCCGTTTACTTTTGCTTTATTCACAGTCTTCGTCATCTAGGTAATATAGGTAAGCATATCGATCGCGTCTCTGTGGGCTTTACTGCAGCGGTAACATTGGCCACGATATTGGTGATAGTGGGTTGTTGGTTGTTCTATGATTTTGGGGGGTTCTCTTCAGAGGCTTTGGTTAAAGCCGTGATGTTGAGTTTCTCAGCTTTGACTTTGCCGCATATGCTGATGCATTTTTATCCAAAACACTTTCTGGGGGAGAAACTTTAATGCTGATTTTAGCCGCTGTTGCGTTGGGAACTTTTTTAATTAGTATGCAGGCTTACTTTCATCCCTATCTTCTGAATGAGGTATTCTACTTTGGGGTGGTGCCACATTTACTTATATATTTGGCAATTCTTGGCATTGGATATGCTGTCTATCTGAGAGTACCATTTTTGAATCGCTCGTTGTCAGCCCGCTACACAAAACCCTACTCTGAGCCTAAAGCCGTGATCATGTCAGAAGCCCTGATTTTTTTGGTGTTTTTTCCGCTGCTTCTCACTTCTCCCATTGCGAATGGCCTGAATCAATTGGCTGATTTTTCTGAGCCCAAGAGAATCTCTGTGAACTTGCTGAGTCACCAGATTACAACAAAGAGCATTTTGCAGACCAGGCCTTGCTTGGTGAAGTTTGAGGCAAAAGCTTCTGACATCAATTTGGTCGGCTCTGACTTGAGATTGAGGCCAAATAAAACCGAGTGTGTTGATCTTGGTCGTCATGATTCGATCGAGCTGGTAGTGAAAGCAGGTTTGTTTGGCTCTTCATGGCTTCAGGCGATTCGCAAGCCTAAGCCTTAAAACGCAGATGTCAGAGCCGTTTTGGCTAAAAAGTTTAACAGGCCTCAGTGATTTACTGAGGCTTTGATGCTTTCAGTTTATTCGGCATTCCATAAGCAAAGTATCTCTGTGATCGTACTGTTGTACTCGGCTG